>DBMK01000222.1 GCA_002298885.1 Anaerolineaceae bacterium UBA700 | reverse complement strand
ATTCTAATGGTGTAGCGCCATTGTAGTGGCGACTTTAGTCGCTCTGACAGGCAAGCAACGACTAAAGTCGTCACTACGATTCGTTAATTTGCATTTGCCGCACTTCCTTCAATTCATTGCTTTTTCATTTGCCTATACTTGACAAATTATGTATAATATGTCTGCATTTAATCAATCCTTAATTACAGACAGCCCGTCGGGGTGGTTTCAGTGAAAATAAAAAAAAGTTGGGTCCTGTGGATATTCTTCTTATTTTTCATCGCCGGCTGCAGCCTTTTTGGGTCCCAAACGACTTCACCCACCCCGGCGTCGCCTGCCTCCACCATCTCTCCCGGGCAAACAATCTCTGCCGTGCCTTCGCTTGAAACGGTTCAAGTGCCCATTACCGGTTCATCACCTACGCCGGAACCGTCTATTGTTCCGCCTACACCTCTTCCCCCATCCAACACGCCGGCTCCCACTCAACTGCCGGCGAATTCCACACCCACTGCCAATTCCACAATTCCGGCTTCCCCAACGGTGACCCAGGCAGCCCCCCAGGCTAATCCAACTGCCACCCAGGCTGTCGAAACCGCGGCGCCTTCAGCTACTGCAACTGGTACGCCTGCCACGCCGAGCGCCACTCCGGCCACAACCCAGGCTGCCCAGGGCGGATGCGAGGATAAAGCCGCATTTTATGCCGATGTGACCATTCCGGATAACACCTCCTTCCGTCAGGGCGATACTTTTGTCAAGACATGGCAGATCAAGAACGCCGGAACCTGCGGCTGGGGTCCGACTTATTCCCTGGTCTTTGCCGCCGGGGATATCCTGAATGGGCCTAAAAGCGTGCCCCTGCCAAACGCCAATCCCGGCGATCTCTTCAACATCTCGGTGAACATGACCGCGCCGGCAAACGGCGGCACCTACGTCAGCGATTGGCAGTTCCAGCGACCGGATGGGACGCGCTTCGGCGTCAACAGCGGCGGGATCGATTACATTTGGGCGAAAATCGTGGTGAGTTACGTCATCGTTGGCCCCACCACCACACCCAATCCATCTTCTGCCACCTGCAACGGGGATACGGATGCGTCCTACATCAGCCAGGTGCTGTCGCTGATCAATGGCGCCAGGGCAGATAACAATCTTCCGGCTCTCACATTGAATCCGAAATTATCGGCGGCCGCCCAGGCCCACAGCAAGGATATGGCCTGCAACGATTTTGTCGACCACACCGGCTCCGACGGTTCAACCTGGTATACCCGCGTCAAAGCCCAGGGTTATAAATATGCCTACGCCAGTGAAAACATCTACGTCGGCAACCCGGCATTTGGGGGCGATCCGCAGGGCGCCTTCACCTGGTGGATGAACAGCCAGATTCATCGCGACAACATCCTAAGCAAAAAAGTAACTGAGATCGGCATCGGCTACGCCTTTTACGATAAGAGCACCTACGGTGGCTACTACACCGTCGACTTCGCCCATCCATAAACTTTAAAGTACCCTTATTGGTTTCATAACCTGTTGTTGACATACTTTGATTGCAATCTTATCTATTTTGATATAAGATTGTTATTAGCATTTTAACGATCCCGAAAGGAGGTGACCTTATAAGTATATTGTTCTAGACGCTCTTCCCGATGAAAAGAACACAGCACGACTTCTCGTTCAATGAACTTCCAACACAGCCAGTAAGTTTCTCATAAGTCGTAGGAGGAGATAATAAATGAAACGAAGCTATTTGTTCCTGTTTTCGATTTTAGTCATCTTTAGTATGGTCCTTGCAGCCTGCGCGCCGGCTGCAACCCAGGCCCCAGCCACCGGTGGAACTGGAATGGATGCTTTGATCAGCGCCGCCAAAGCTGAAGGCCAGTTAACCGTCATCGCCCTGCCTCATGACTGGTGCAACTACGGCGAAGCCCTTACCGCCTTCACTGCAAAATACGGCATTAAGATCAATGAGCTGAACCCGGATGCCGGATCCGGCGATGAAGTTGAGGCCATCAAAGCCAACAAGGATAATAAAGGCCCCAACGCTCCGGACGTGATCGACGTAGGTTACAGTTTTGGTCCGCAATTGATCTCAGATAAATTGGTACAGCCCTATAAAGTCGCCACCTGGGATTCGATCCCCGATTCCGCAAAAGACCCCGCCGGGAACTGGTACGGCGATTACTACGGCGTGCTTGCCCTCGAAATCAACAGTGACGTCGTCAAGAATCCGCCCAAGGATTGGGCCGATCTGACCAATCCCGCCTACAAGGGCCAGGTAGCCCTTTCCGGCGATCCGCGTGTATCCACCCAGGCCCAGAACAGCGTTATCGCTGCCGCCCTCGCCAACGGCGGTTCGCTGGATAACGTCCAACCCGGGTTGGATTTCTTCAAGAAGGTCAACGATGCCGGCAATTTCGTCCCCGTTATCGCCAAGCAGGCCACGGTTGCCAAGGGCGAGACCCCCATCATCACCCGCTGGGACTACAATGCCCTGGCCGACCGGGATAGCCTGAAGGGCAACCCCAACATCTCGGTCGTCATTCCGCCGAGCGGTGTGGTCGCCGGCGTTTACATCCAGGCCATCAGCGCCTACGCCCCCCACCCGAACGCCGCCAAGTTATGGATGGAATACCTGTATTCGGACGAAGGCCAGATCGTCTGGCTAAAGGGATACTGCCACCCCATCCGCTACAATGACATGACCAAGCGCGGCGTCGTTCCCGCCGACGTGGCTGCCAAGCTGCCCTCCGCCGACCTGTACGCCAAGGCCGTCTTCCCCACTCTGGACCAGCTTACTAAGGCTTACAAGACCATCACCGATAATTGGATGACCGTCGTCGGCGCCGATGTCAAATAATATCAATTCAATCGAAAACACCGAAAAGCGGGACGCACCAAAAGTGCGTCCCGCATTATCAAATTGGAAGAACTGGCTGGGTGTCCTGCCATTCTTTCTCTTCACTTTGTTATTCATCGTGCTTCCTTCCCTTTCTCTGTTCATCGGGAGCTTCCAGGACGCCGATGGGAATTTCACCCTCAAGAACCTCATCGACCTCTCCGACCCTTCAATCGTCTCCGCATATTGGATCAGCATCCGCATCAGTGCAGCTACTGCCGTCGGCGGCGGGATCCTGGGGTTCTTCCTGGCCTATGCGGTCACGATCGGCGGCTTGCCGCGCTGGGTGCGCACAGCGCTGACCACGTTCTCGGGGGTGGCCTCCAATTTCGCCGGCGTGCCGCTGGCATTTGCATTTATCGCCACCCTCGGGCGCACCGGCCTGGTCACTGTAATCCTGAAGTCAATTTTTGGCTTCGACCTCTACAGCACCGGCTTCAGCCTGTATTCATTCCTGGGGCTAACGCTCACCTATATTTTCTTCCAGTTCCCGCTCATGATCCTGGTCATCACACCAGCCCTGGATGGGCTGCGTAAAGAATGGCGCGAGGCCAGCGAGAACCTCGGCGCTAACAATTTTCAATATTGGACGCAGATTGCCCTGCCGATTCTGATGCCATCCCTGTTGGCCACCACCATCTTGCTCTTCGGCAACGCATTTGGCGCCTATGCCACCGCCTATTCGCTCACCGGCGGCTTCATCAACCTGGTCACCATTGTGATCGGCTCGCAGATCAAGGGCGACGTGCTGCACAACGTAGGCCTGGGCTATGCCCTGGCCTTTGGCATGGTGATCATCATGGGCATTTCCATGGCAATCTATTATGCGCTCCGCCGCCGGAGTGAAAGGTGGCTGCGCATATGAAAAAGAATCGCATTTGGGCCTGGTTTTGGATCGTCATCGGTGTCCTGTATTTTGTCGTTCCGCTCATCGCCACCTTCGATTTTTCGATGCGCGAATTGAAAGGCCAGTACACCTTTGCCTCCTACGCCAACGTCTTCAACGACCCGTTGTTCTTGAAAACATTCCTCTTCTCAGTTGAAATGGGGATTCTGACCATCCTGGTCAGCCTGGTATTGGTCGTGCCGACCGCTTATTGGATCCGTATCCGCCTGCCCCAATTGAGAGTGGTGATTGAGTTTGTCTCGATGATGCCCTTCGTCATTCCCGCCATTGTGCTGGTCTTCGGGCTCATTCGCGTCTTCGCCGGCCCCCCTTTCCATTTGACTGATACCAATGCTGGGACTTATGTCCTGCTGGTTGCAGGTTATACTGTGCTGGCAATGCCCTACATGTTCCGCGCCGTCGATAACGGCCTTTCCTCCATCGACGTGCGCAGCCTGACCGAAGCTGCCCAATCCCTGGGGGCGGGCTGGTTCACCATCATGTTTAAAGTGATCTTCCCCAACTTGCGCGTGGCGCTGCTTTCGGGGGCCTTCCTCACCCTGGCTACGGTCATGGGCGAATTCACCATTGCCAGCTTCCTGGTCGGAATCAATGCCTTTGGGCCGTATATTTCCCTCATCGGCCAAAATAAGACCTACGAATCGTCCTCCCTGGCGATCATTTCCTTCTTGCTCACCTGGGCCATGATGGGCCTGATCCAATTATTCACCCGCGGCGATACCCGCTCCCTTACCAACGCACGCTAAGCCAACAGCGAGAACCTTATGCCATTCTTGATCCTCTCCAACATTAATAAAGTCTTTGGCAGCACCGCCGCCGTCGAAAATTTCAATCTGGAGGTCGAAAAGGGCGAGTTTATCTCTTTTCTCGGCCCCAGCGGCTGTGGAAAGACCACCACCCTGCGCATGGTCGCCGGCTTTGAAACCCCTTCCAAAGGCCAGATCCTGGTCAACGGGGTCGACATCACCAACCGGCCGCCCAACCAGCGGAACGTGGGTATGGTGTTCCAATCCTACGCTCTCTTTCCCAACATGACCGTCGCCGACAATATCGGCTTTGGCTTGAAAGTCGCCAAGAAAACGAAGGAGGAAATCCACCAGCGGGTCGAAGAAATGCTCAACCTGATCCACATGCCGGCATTTGCAAAACGTTATCCTTACCAGATGTCCGGTGGCCAGCAGCAGCGCGTGGCCCTGGCCCGCGCCCTGGCCATCCAGCCCCAGGTGCTTCTTCTGGACGAGCCGCTTTCAGCCCTGGATGCCAAGATCCGCCTTGAACTGCGCACCGAAATCCGTGCCATCCAGCAAAAGCTAGGCATTACCACCATCTACGTCACCCACGACCAGGAGGAAGCCCTGTCGCTTTCAGACCGGGTGGTCGTTATGAACAACGGCCGCATCGAGCAGATCGGCTCTCCATTCAAAATCTACAATTTCCCCGAGACGCCTTTCGTTGCCTCGTTCGTCGGCACGCTCAACCTGATTAATGCAGTCGTCAAAGATCCGCAAAACTGCCTGTTTACGCTCGACGACCAACCAGTTTATGCCGACAAACCCATTAAATATGCGGCCAACGAAAAGGTAAAGATCGCCCTCCGCCCGGAGATCATTTCCATGAAATCCGAGAACCCGCAGCACAACCGCATCGCCGCTACCGTGGACAACGTGACCTTCCTGGGCTCCATCGTACGCATCCAGGTCAAGACCGGCGAAAACCGCCTCTTCTTCGATACTTTTAACAACCCCAACCTGGTCCCGCCGCGCATTGGCGACCGGCTGAACCTGTTCTTCCCGCGCGAAGCGCCGATAGTGATTGAAGAGTAACTATCCAAGAGGGAAAAGGAAATTTGGCCCGTCTTTCAGCAACCGCCGTTGCCCACCCGAATATCGCCTTCATCAAGTATTGGGGCAACAGGGACGATAAACTGCGCCTGCCAGCCTCCGGCTCCATATCGATGAACCTGGCCGGCCTGACTACTCAGACCTGCGTCACCTTCGACAACAGCTTGAAGGCGGATACGCTTTCATTCAACGGCAATCCATCTCACGGCCGAGCCCTGGCGCGCATGACTGCATTTCTAGACCTGGTGCGACAGGCCGCCGGCAGGCAGATCTTCGCCACAGTCACCACCGAGAACAACTTTCCCACAAGCGCCGGGGTTGCCTCCTCGGCCTCGGCCTTCGCTGCCCTGGCGTTAGCCGCCTGCCGCGCCGTGGAGTTGGACCTGGATGAGCCCGGGCTTTCGCGCCTGGCGCGCCGCGGCTCCGGCTCGGCCTGCCGCTCCATCCCGGGGGGATTCGTCGAATGGCAGGCAGGCGCCTCGGACTCAGACTCGTTTGCTTTTTCCATCGCTCCCGCCGATCATTGGGCCCTGGTGGACTTGATCGCCATCGCTCAGAGCGAGCCGAAGCCGGTCGGATCGAGCGAGGGCCACCGGCTGGCATGGACCAGCCCGCTGCAAGACGCCCGCCTGTCCGGCGCGCCCGCTCGACTGGACGCCTGCCGCCGCGCCATCCTGGCCTGCGATTTTGACGCCCTTGCCGGGGTGATTGAGCTCGACAGCAACCTGATGCACGCCGTGATGATGACCTCGACTCCGCCCTTGTTCTATTGGCAGCCGGCCTCGTTGTCCGTGATAAAGCTGGTCACTCGCTGGCGCAAAGAGGGCCTGCCTGTCTGCTATACCCTGGACGCCGGACCGAATGTCCATGTGATTTGCGCGCTTGAGTCATCGGCCGAGGTTAAATCCAGGCTCGAAGGGGTTCCCGGTGTTTCGAAAGTGTTGCAGGCCGGGCCCGGCGGCCCGGCGCATCTCACCGGCGACTGCACGTTATAACCCCTATTTCTTCATCCTGTGCTTAATTTAAGGGGATATAATATCTTATTGTGTGTTTTGCTGATCAATAAATTTACACAAATCATCCTTAACAAAGGGTATTATTTCTATGGCTAATGCAGGGAATCTTCTGATATCGATCGTCGAATTTGTGCTCGCTCTTGGATTGCTGGCCTTTCTGCACGAACTAGGCCATTTCCTGGTAACCCGGTCCTTCAAGATCGAAGTGGAGGAATTTGGATTCGGTTTTCCGCCCCGCCTCGCCAAGCTTTTCACTTTGGGCGGCACTGAATTCACTTTAAATTGGATCCCCTTTGGCGCCTTCGTAAAACCCAAGGGCGAAAATGACCCAAACGTCCCGGGCGGACTGGGATTGGCTTCACCCTGGAAACGGCTCGGCGTTATGCTCGGCGGGCCGGCCATGAACATCCTCACCGGCATTGTCCTGTTCATGTTGGTCTTCACCCAGACCGGCGCCCCAGATTCGTCCAAGGTGCTGATCGCCAGCGTCGTCGCCGATACCCCGGCATCTCAGGCCGGTGTCCAGACCGGGGACCTGATCTTGAAGGTCAACGGCCAATCCGTGACCAGCATGGACAACATGTCTGCTCTAATCAGGGCCGACGTCGGCCAGCCGACTACGATTACCTACCAGCGTAACGGGCAGACCCAGGAGCTCACCGTCGTGCCGCGCGCCAACCCACCCACCGGCCAGGGACCGCTCGGCGTCCAGCTCACCAACCCGCTGGTCCCCATCAGCCTGACGCAAGCCGTCCCGATGTCCTTCCAGGTAACCGGCCGGTATATCGGAGCCTTATTGGCCCTTCCCGGACAGATGATCCGCGGCCAGTTGACTCCGGACCAGAGCCGGGTCGTCGGGCCGGTCGGAATGTTCTCGATGTTCAGCCAGGAGCGCAACCGCGACTTGCAGAGTGCTGCCGGATCATCCTCATCCGGAGGATCATCAGGACCTGCTGTCAACGTCCTCAGCTTCCTGGCGATCATCTCGATTGCGCTTGGCTTCACCAATTTGCTGCCAATCCCGGCCCTGGATGGTGGACGCATCCTGTTCCTGATCCCCGAGCTGCTATTCCGCAAGCGCGTCCCACCCAAATACGAAAATGCCGTCCATGCCATTGGCTTGTTTGCCCTGGTGGCACTGCTGGTGGTCATCACGGCCCAAGATATCATCAATCCGGTTGTTCTCCCTTGATGAGGTTTCAGCAATGCCCAAGTTAAAGAGTTCACAGGTTCCCTTCAAGCAAGTCATTGCGGACTTGTTGGATAATTCAAAACCCTTTTCGCCCACTCACCTGCACCGCTTTTCGGACATCGACCCGGCCGACCTCGCCTCGCTGCGCATCGCCTGGCCCAACGTCGAGGCCGAGCGTCGGGTATCCGTCCTGGAGGACCTCGAGGACCTGGCCGATTCGGACACGCTCGTTTCCTTTGATGACCTGGCCCGGTTTACCCTTGAAGACAGCGACCCGCGCGTGCGCGCCGTAGCCATTCGCCTCCTATGGGAGACCGACGACGCCAAGTTGATCCCGGTCTTTATCAAGATGATGAAGAACGATCCCGATGAAACGGTGCGCGCCGGCGCTGCCGCCGGGCTTGGGCTTTTCGTTTACCTGGGTGAGCTCGAAGAGATCAATGCTGACCAGCTCGAGCGGGTGGAGAACAACCTGCTCAACGTCTATCATGGCAGCGACAAGCCTATCGTCCGCCGCCGCGCGCTCGAATCGTTGGGCTATTCCAGCCGCGATGAAGTGGCGGAATTGATCCGCACCGCGTTCGATTCGCCGGATCGGGATTGGCGGGCCAGCTCCCTGTTTGCCATGGGCCGCTCGGCCGACGAAGCCTGGTCCAATAAGGTGCTGCCCAGCCTGGCCGACCCGGATCCGGACGTTCGTTTCGAGGCCGTGCGCGCCGCTGGAGAGCTGGAGCTTGCCGAAGCGCGCCAGCCGCTGCTGGACCTGATTTCCGATTCGGAAGACCTGGACTACGACCTGCGCGCCGCTGCGGTCTGGTCGCTCTCCCAGATTGGCGGAGAAGGGGTGCGCTCTGCCCTTCAGAAACTTTCCGATTCGATCGAAGACGATGATGAGGCCTTTTTCGTCGAGGAAGCCCTGGATAATTTGGACTTCAAAGAAGGAGCCGGCGGTTTTGGCTTGATAGGCCTGACGCCTGAAATCGATGAAGAGCATACCCACGTCATCGACCTGGCAAAAGACGAAGAAGGGTTCGACGAAGAGGAAGACGAGGACAGGGATTTATTGTACGGCTCGAAAAATTAAACCTGGGGTGGAGGCTTTATGCGTTCGTGGCTGGTCCTGCTGCTGTTCCTCGCTAACCTGGGATCGATCCAGCCCCAAACGGCCGGCCCGGAACCGGTCACGTTTAGCGATATCTCATATTCATATATTTTCGGGGATGAGGTAACTTTCCAGGCCAGCATCACACCCGTGAGCCAGGTGAAGGAAGTTTACCTTTTCCTGCAGCCCGAGGGCGAAACGACGCGCACTGAAAAGGTGGCCTTTGATTCCAATGGAAAGATCGATTTCAAATACTCCCTCAGTCAGCAGCCCCTGCGTCCTTTTGCCACAATCAACTTTTGGTTCCGCGCTGTAAATGAGGCCGGCAACCAGTTTTTAAGTGAGTCGACCGCCTTCGAAAACGAAGACAATCGCTTTAAGTGGCAACACCTGGAAGGCAACGGTTTTCAGGTAAGCTGGATCACCGGCGACCTGGCCTTCGGCCAATCCATCTTGAACGCTGCCCAACAAGGGCTGAGATCAACTGCCGCTTTGTTGAGCGTGCCGGTTCCCAGTCCAATCAGAATCTACGTATACACCACTTCGGACGATTTACAATCGGCTCTTTCCTTGAGCCAGATGTCCTGGGTCGCCGGGTACGCCAGCCCGGACCTGGGCGCCATCCTGGTTTCGGTCGCTCCCGGCCCGGACCAGGAAAGCGAGCTCGAGCGCCAGATTCCGCACGAGCTGATGCACACCCGCGTTTACCAGGCCGCATCCAGCGCCTACCAGCAGCTTCCTACCTGGCTAAATGAAGGCCTGGCTTCGCTGGCCGAGATTACACCTAATCCCGATTTCCAAAGCGCCCTGACCCAGGCCGCCAATGCCCGCTCGCTGCTTTCATTTTCTTCCCTCTGCAACGGCTTCCCCGCCGATGCATCCGGGGCCTTCCTGGCCTACTCCCAATCGGTTTCGTTCGTGCGTTACATCCACCAGAAATATGGCTCGCCGGCTTTTCAAAACTTGATCTCTAATTATAAAAGCGGTCTGGGCTGCGCCGAAGGCGTAAATGCTGCACTGGGCATCAGCCTCGGGCAGTTGGAGGTGCGTTGGCGCCAGGAGAGCCTGGGCATGGACACCGGCTCCCTGGTGATCGAAAACCTGGCGCCTTATCTGATATCCGGCTTGCTGCTTCTGCTTCTTCCGCTGGCATACGCCTTCCTGCTGCGTAAAAAGCCCGCAAAAATAGCCGTGCCCGCCGAGGGCGAAAAATGAGCGTCGAAGGCCCAGCTTGCCTGCACGCCGTTATCGAGGGCCATGTCCAGGGTGTGGGTTTTCGGGCTTTCGTTTACGACCACGCCCAAGGCCTAGGGCTCACCGGCTGGGTGCGCAACAAAGGCGATGACCAGGTCGAAGTCTGGGCCGAAGGCCCGCAGACCGATCTGGATAAATTTCTGACGCTCCTGCGCCAGGGACCGCACCTGTCCTATATCACCCACGTCCAGGTCGACCACCCCGCCCCCGAAGGCAAATTCAAGCGTTTCATGGTTATTTCCTCTGCATTTTAAGTCTCTAAATGAATAATTGATTCGCGATAAGGGGTTATTTTGGGAGAATGCCCAAAGAAAACCCCATATCACGATAAATCCGACTTGGCATCAACTCGTAGATAGAGTCTGATATTATCTATTATCTTGATATTTTGTATCAATATAGTAAAATTAGGTTCCGACTATATAACCTTATTGCAGAGAGGGAATCGATGAGCACAAAATTACTGATTGTAACGCGTCATTTATTTGTATTTTTGGTAATTTTAGCTGTAATCGCCGTTAATTTTCCTGCCAGCGCCCAGACTCCACCTCCGCCTGGCCCGGTATTGGTTCCAGAGAATAATCCGCTTGACCCTTCTTCCCCTATTTCACCTGCGCCGTCCGCCCTCCCCCAACCAGCCGGGTTTGGAGGCAGCGCCAAAATAGCTCCTCTGGCTGCGAACACCAATTATGGTACGGACGACCGTTTCAACTCCGATCCCACGGATTGGCACGTTTACGAACATGAGACTCCTGCTGAAGTCACAGCCAATATCAATACAGGCCTGCGCCTGGTCGATATCAGCGTTGAGCAGTTCTCTCCCAGTTACCTTTTCACAGGAATATACGTCGCCGATACTGGTAGTTATGCCAAAGGTTGGTGGTGGTATTTTGGAGTTGATGAAGCCACACTTACGAGTGCCCTTAGCACCCATAACGCCCGTCTGACCTCATTAAAAGCCTACGATATCGGGGGCGGCGTAATAAACTTTACAGCAATCATGATCAGTAATACCGGCTCTGACAGCAGCGGTTGGTGGTGGTATTTCAACCAGACCCCTGCCGGGCTGAACTCGCTTGTTAGCGCAAATAACGCTCGAATTACACAGATCCATTCCTACGTCACTGGCGGCCAGACACGTTACGCCGCCGTAATGGTTGATAACAGCGGAACGAATAATCTCGGTTGGTGGTGGTACTTCAACGTTTCACCCTCAAGCATCGCCAGTTTTGTTAACAGTAATAACGCTCGCCTGGTTGACATGGATGTCGATTCGACGACTGGCAATTACAATGTCGTTATGGATTCCTGCTCCGCTGGCTGTCCGCTTTGGTGGTGGTATTACGGTGTAAGCACCGCCGCGTTTGCCAACATCACCAACCAGGATGGCGCACGTATGATAGATGCCAGTCCTGTTCCGGGCTGCAGTGATATGTGTTGGAATTTCATATTGATCAACAATTCCAACCCCATCACCTCTCGTGTCGGTCAGATTTTGCGTACCGACACAGACGGAACGGTCGGTCTTTTCCTCAAACAAGTTGGCGGTCCGGTCCTGGCTAACCTGATGGACAGCACCCCTTTTGAGCCTGCCAGTACGATTAAGGCAACTGTCCATCTCTACACGATGCAAGCCCTCCAAAGCGGTCCGGATACCCTTTCGACCTTGATTAACCAATACCAGCCGCCTGTTGGTTCAAGCTGTCCGGGAACCACGGTCATTGGTACAGAAAGTATCCAGACTGCTGACCGTGAAATGATGTGGCATTCGGACAATACGCGCACGGCCGAACTCGTCGATCATTATACAAGGGCAAAAATCAATGCGATGATCTCCTCAATTGGCATGAGCAATACTTCCATCAATCACGTCATCGGCTGTGGTGGACCCATCCCAGACCAGACCACCCTGGACGATCTGGCAAAGCTCTATGAAGGCGTGGCCAACGCTACCTTGCTGGATTCAGTCCACCGTTCTCTCTTCTTCAGCCAGATGGCCGGAAAAGCCCAGTTCGCCACTGAGGGATACGATTGGACGCACCTATGGGATACTGACATCCCCAGCATAATCTCGGCCGAAGCGCCGGCTGGGATGCCTCAATTCTTGAAAGATGCCTTCCGGAACAAGATCGAACTATCTTATAAAGCGGGTAATTATAAGATCTGTACAGATAATACTTGTATCAGTTACGTCGATCACATCTCAATCTTCGGCTACGCCAAGATACCTTTCTGTGGTGCGGCCACACCGCGCCAGTACGTATTTGGCGTGTATATCTACAATTCCACTTCTGATAACAACTCGAGTAATGCTTTTAATATGACCAAGGCCGAGCTCTTGCGTGAGCAGATCCATGCCGGTCTGGCTTCTTGTAATAACCATAACTTTTTGCCGGTCACTTTAAAGTAGTCGTTATACGATTACCCTATTAGACTGTCAAGAATGCTACTTAACCATTGAAGTGACGACTTATGGTTTTTGATAACTTAATTGGGTAATGTACTTACCTTGCGATCAACCAGAGCCTCACCCCCGGCCCCTCTCCNNCTCAGGAGAGGGGAGAAATGCACATGATTTGGTTTTCTCCCCTCTCCCAGAACGTGCTTCACCGTTCTGGGAGAGGGGCCGGGGGTGAGGCTAACAGGCCCATCTAGACGCTGATTACCCGTTTAAGTTTTCAAAAACTATAAGTCGTCACTACAATGGCATGCTTTGAAATTTGATAGACTACTAGATTTCTCCGGCTAAAAGCCGCGCCTTCTGCCAGGGCGGAATATTTGCGTCCTCAGCAAGCAGGCCGCGCAGTTCGTAGATCTGATCGCGCAGAGCTGCCGCCCGTTCGAACTGCAGTTCCTTGGCCGCGGCCTTCATCTGGTTCTCCAGCTCGTCGATCACGCGCTGGATCTCCTTATGCGGCAGGGCAGCTTGCTTGGACCCGGTGCCGTATTCGCCGCGCGCTTCGGCCACTGCCGTCGACAGCGTCAGCCTCTCGGTGATGTCGTGGATGGCCTTGATGATCCCCACCGGCTCGATCCCGTGAGCTTCGTTGTAAGCCTTTTGCTTGGCGCGGCGCCGGTTGGTCTCCTGGATGGCGAACTTCATTGAGTCGGTCATGTTGTCGGCGTACATGATCACCTTGCCGTTGACGTGCCGTGCCGCCCGCCCGATGGTCTGGATCAATGCAGTCCCCGAGCGTAAGAAGCCTTCCTTGTCTGCATCCAGAATGGCGACCAGCGATACTTCCGGCAGGTCCAGCCCCTCGCGCAGTAAGTTGATCCCTACCACCACGTCGAACACACCCTTGCGCAGGTCGCGCAGGATACCCACCCGCTCGAAGGTCTCCACTTCCGAGTGCAGGTAGTGCACCTTGATCCCCAGCTCCATCAGGTAATCCGCCAGGTCCTCGGCCATGCGCTTCGTCAGGGTCGTCACCAGCACCCGCTCCCCTTTTTCGGTGCGCTTGCGAATTTCGCCGACCAGGTCGTCCACCTGGGCCTTGGTGGGCCGGACTTCCACCTCGGGATCGATCAAGCCGGTCGGGCGGATGATCTGCTCCACCACCTGGTCCGACTTCTGCAGCTCGTACGGCGCCGGGGTAGCCGAGGTGTACATCGTGAAGCCCATGTGCTCCTGGAATTCGTTGAACTTCAAGGGGCGGTTGTCCATCGCTGAGGGCAGGCGGAAACCGTATTCCACCAGCACTTCCTTGCGCGAGCGGTCGCCGTTGTACATGCCCCGGATCTGGGGCACGGTCATGTGCGACTCGTCCAAAATCAGCAAATAATCGCTGGGAAGGTAATCGATCAGCGTCCAGGGCGGCGTGCCCGCCGGGCGCTGGTCCAGGTGGCGCGAATAGTTTTCAATCCCAGAGCAGTAACCCACCTCTTTTAGCATCTCCAGGTCGTATTTGGCGCGCTGCTCCAGGCGCTGCGCTTCAAGTAATTTCCCTTGCGCCTTGAAGAACGCCAGGCGCTCGTCCAGCTCCGCTTCGATGTCGGCGATGGCTTTTTTCAGCTTGTCTTCCTGGGTGATGTAATGCTTGGCTGGAAAAATGTCGATCTGCTTCGGCTCTTCGTAAACTTCGCCGGTGAGCGGGTTGTAAACGATGATTCGCTCCACCTCGTCGCCGAAAAAGCTCATGCGGTAGGCGCGTTTTTCTTCGTATGCCGGGAACACCTCCAGCGTTTCGCCACGCACCCTGAAGGCGCCGGGCTTCAGCTCCAGGTCGTTGCGCTGATACTGGCTCTCGATCAACTGGCGCAGCAGCGCGTTACGCCGGTAGATCGAACCCACTTCCATGTGGATCACCACCGCCCCATACGCGTCCGGGCTGCCCAGGCCGTAGATGCACGAGACGGAAGCGATGATTACCACATCCCGGCGCGACATCAGCGCCGCGGTTGCCGCCAGCCGCAGCCGGTCGATTTCCTCGTTGATTTCGGTCTCTTTTTCAATGTAAAGGTCATGTTTCGGCACATACGCTTCCGGCTGGTAATAATCGTAATAAGATACGAAATACTCGACCGCGTTTTCGGGGAAAAATTCTTTGAATTCAGCGTAGAGCTGGGCCGCCAGGGTCTTGTTGTGGGCCATCACCAGTGCCGGTTTTTGCAGTTGGGCGATCACGTTGGCCACCGTAAAAGTCTTGCCGGTTCCGGTTGCGCCCAGCAGCACCTGGTTGCGGTAACCCTTGCGGATGCCCTCGACCAATTGTGCAATCGCCTCCGGCTGGTCGCCGGTAGGCTGGTAGGGAGCGTGCAGTTTGAATTCCATACGCCTCCATAACAGAACAAAAGTTTTATTATTTTACCACAAAGTCAAGCGGATTTATACACCTTGGAATTCAGGCTGCTAATGCATTCTGGGTTGCCTCGATGATTGCTGACAGAGTATCAAGCAAATTCTTTTGCCACCCATTCTGACTGCCGAACGGCATCCAGTAGGCATTCCTGCCGGTCCTCACCGGCGCGCCGATCACCGGCAGGCTGCGCCCCTGCGACCCTTCCGGCAGGGGCGGATAACGCATCACGATCTGGTCGCTTTCGATCGAAATGGATGCCAGCCCGGCTTGCTCCGCCCGCAGTTTGACCTGCATCTGGAACAGCAGGTTGCTCACCTCTTCGGGCAGCGGCCCAAAGCGGTCGCTGAACTCATCCACCAGCGCCGCGATCTCAGCCTCGTCCTTTAAGTCCGCCAGGCGGCGGTAGAGCCGCAGGCGCATATTCTGGTCGGGAACGTATCCCAGGGGGATTCCCAGCGCCAGGGGCAGGTCCACCGACACCGGGGCGCTCACTTCGCGCATGTCAGCCAGCGCCTCCGAAGGCGAAGGCATCCCCGAAAGCCGGCGCAGTTGGCGCACCGCCTGGGCCAGCATGCGCGTGTAGAGCTGGAAGCCCACTGCAGCGATGAAACCGTGTTGGCGCGTACCCAGCAGCTCGCCTGCCCCGCGCATCTCGAGGTCGCGCATGGCAATCGAATATCCCGACCCGAGTTGGGTGTTCTCGGCGATTACCTCCAGGCGTTCCTGTCCCTCGGGGGTAGGTGCCTTTTTGCGGTGGCGGAAGAAATAAGCGTAGGCGCGTTGAGCCCCCCGACCCACCCTTCCCCGGAGCTGGTAGAGCTGCGCCAGCCCAAACGTGTCTCCCCGGTCCAGGATCAGCGTATTGGCGTTGGGAATATCCAACCCGGATTCGATGATCGAAGTGCACAGCAATACGTCAATATCCCCGTGCGTGAACTGCTGCATGACCGTCGAAAGCTCAGTTTCGGGCATCTGCCCGTGCGCCACCCCCACCCGAGCCTCCGGCACCAGCGTGTGCAGGTGGTGTTCCATGGCTCGGATCGTTTGCACCCGGTTGTGGACAAAGAAGACCTGCCCGCCGCGTTCGATCTCGCGCAGCACAGCCTGGCGCACCAGGCGTGGCGAATACGGGCCGATGTGGGTGATGATCGGCAGGCGTTCTTCCGGCGGGGTGTTGATCGTCGAGATATCCCGCACCCCGGTCAGCGCCATGTACAGCGTGCGCGGGATGGGCGTGGCGGTCAGGGTCAGCACATCCACTTCGGTGCGCAACTTTTTGAAATGCTCCTTGTGCGTCACCCCAAAGCGCTGTTCCTCGTCGATTACCACCAGGCCGAGGTCCTTGAACAGCACGTCCTGCTGTAGCAGGCGGTGCGTGCCGATGATGATGTCGACCATGCCCGTGCGCAGCAGCTTGATAATTTCATCCTGTTCCCGCGGCGTGCGGAAGCGCGAGAGCATTTCCACCGTTGCCGGGAAGGGAGCCAGGCGTTGGCGGAAGGTCTCATAATGCTGTTGGGCCAGCACGGTCGTCGGCACCAGGATAGCGACCTGCTTGCCGTCCATGACCGCCTTGAACGCTGCCCGCAGGGCCACCTCCGTCTTGCCATATCCAACGTCCCCGCACAGCAGCCGGTCCATCGGGCGCAGGTTCTCCATATCCTTTTTTACTTCATTGATCGCTTGAAGCTGGTCGCTGGTTTCGATATACGGGAAACTGGCTTCCAATTCTTGCTGCCAGGAACTGTCCCCGCTGAAGGCGTAGCCCTCAGCCAACTGCCGCTTGGCGTACAGCTCCAGCAGCTCCTGGGCTATCTCCAGTACCGCCTCGCGCACTTTCTGCTTGTTCTGGGACCATTCGCCCGACCCCAGTCGTGTGGCAGAGGGGTCGTCAGTGTCCGCTCCGATGTACCGGCTCAGCCGGTCGGCCTGGTGCACCGGCACGTACACCTGGTCGCCACCGTTGTATTCCACGCATAGGAACTCGCGCTCCACCCCGTCCAACGTGCGCCGCACCAATCCCTGGTAGCGCCCGATGCCGTAATCGATATGCACCACCCAGTCGCCGGGCTTGAGGTCGGCATACAGCGCCTCCGGCGCCTCGGCGGCGGGCCGGTGCTGCTGCCTGGGCTTGGGTCGTTCCCAGCCAAAGATCTCGCTGTCGCTCAGCAAATTCCACTTGCTGCGATCCGGCAGGGATAAAATCCAGCCTTCCGAAAGCAGCCCGTCCCGGAAGTCCGGCTCGCAGCTGGATGGCTGTTCACCGCGGCGTTCATTCCACAGCTCACTTAGCCTGGATATCTGCCGGCTGACGACCGTGATCCGATCGCCGCGCTGGCAGCATTCCAGCATGTAATCCATCACCTGCTTCATCCGCCCGCCAAAGCGCGGTCCCGGCGCGAACAGGCTCCCCAGCGGGCTCTCGTCCTCGGCAGTCGACCAGCCCAGCTCCAGCCAGGCGTGCCCCATCAGACTGTCCTGAAGCTCGCTCCAGGTGATGTATGGAATCGGGAAATCCTCCGCCAGTGTGCCCTCGGCAATGCTGTCCTGGCGCAGCCTGACGGACTGCTCTTCAATTTCGTTGGCCGTCGTCCGCAGCAGGTCCAGGTCATCGACCAGCACAACCGCCTGGGACGGCAGGTAATCCAGGATGCTGGCAACCGCCGGATGCACCAGCGGCAGGTAGAATTCGCCCACGTCCTGCACCGGCAGGTCCAGGCTCTGCGCCTTCCCGGACAGCACCTCACGCGCCGGCGTGATCAACAGTTGCTCCAGGCTTCGCACCGTGCGCTGGCTGGCCGGGTCGAAGCGGCGCAGTGTGTCAATCTCGTCGCCGAAAAACTCCAGCCTGGCTGGCTGTGGCTCGGAGATCGCCCACACGTCCAAAATGCCGCCCCGGCGTGAAAACTGACCCGGCTCCACTACCAGCTCGGTGGCCGAGTAGCCGATCTCCACCCAGGCCCGCTGTAAATCTTCTGGCTTGACCGTCTGCCCGACCTTGATCACCCGGCTGGCCTTGATGAAATCGCGCCGTGGCAGCGTGCGCGCCATGATCGCCCGCACCGGGGCGATGATAACCGGCGGCGTTACCGGCTTCGGCGCGCCAGGCAGATGGTAGGCTGCCAGCGCCGTCAGCGCCTGCAGGCGGTCGCGCCGGGTGGCATTGCCCCAGGCGGCCTGTTCGTAGAACAGGGGGTTGGGCTCCGGGAAAATCATCCCATCGCTCTGCGGAGACCAGAATTTAAGCTCGTCGAACAGGGTCAGCGTGTGGTCGGTGCGCGTGGTCAGCAGCAGGATCGGGGCCTTTAAATCCAAATTGAGCCCGGCCAGCACCGGTAAGCGCGCCGAGCGCGGCAGCGCCAGTCCGGGGATGGTCTTGCTTTGGCGCAGGTTTTCGACCAGCGTCTGGTATTCGGGTAAGGAGCGAATTTCTTCGAGCAAGAAGCTATTCTTTCTGCAGCGTGCCGTTGAACGTATTCATCGCGTGGTCCAGGCCGTACTCCACGAAGTCTTTCACCGCCTCCGCCGCCCGGTCCAGCAGGGGCGGGATCAGTTCTCTTTCGGAATTGATAAACGATTCCAGGACGTAATCCGCAACGTCCATCTGTCCCGGCGGATGTCCTATACCTATGCGCAAACGAGGGAAATTTTCTGTGCCGAGCTGCTGGATCGTCGAGGCCAATCCTTTCTGCCCGGCGGAGCCGCCACCGGGCCGCATGCGCAGCGTCCCAACCCCCAGGTCCATATCATCGTGGATCAGCAGCAGTTGTTCCAGCGGAATCTTGTAAAAACGCACCAGCGAGCTCACCGCCTGGCCGGATAGGTTCATGAACGTCTGGGGTTTGGCCAGGATCATTTTTTGTCCCCTCCACGTCCCGCTCCCCACCAGCGCTTTCGATTGCAGCCGGGACAATCGGATGCCCAGGTCGGCGCACAGGCGGTCCACCACCATGAAACCGACGTTGTGGCGCGTCTCGCGGTACTCCCGCCCAGGGTTCCCCAGACCGACAATCAGGAATGATTTACTATCGAATCCTTCCATTACCCCACCCCTAATGGCTTTTCCCTTTCAGCCATGTATAGATGCCCAATAAGAATAGAACCGCGGCAATGAACGACACGCCCAGGATAATATTGAACCACAGGGCTTCGGGCTTCACCTGGGCTGGGTTGGGAGGCAGGTCTGTCGGCGTGGGCTGGGGCGTGTTCGTTGCCAAGGTCGCCGTTGGGAGCACCGCCGGCGTATTCACAGCTACTGCTGCGGGCGCAGTGGGCGTGCTGGTTTCAACCGGGGTATAGTTGCGCACCCGCAAGTCCGGCACGATCTTTTCAATCACCCGCCCGTCCTCTAAAACCACCTGCACCTTCAGACGATAATTGCCATCCGCAATCGTCGATGTATCCCACACTGCCAGCGTCCCATCCTTGACTGCACCCGGGCTCTGCTGGATCAGGAACCAGTTGGTTGGGCCGTTATCGATGTAGCTGAAATCCACCTCGGCGGACTGGAAATCCGCCAGGGTCGTATTCCCCGTGATCACCACGCTGCCCTGCAAGGCCGAGCCGGGCAGCGGCGCAGAAACCTGGATGCCCGGTTCGGCGGTCTGCACCTGGAATACTCCGTTCAACAGTGTGGCAATTAAACCTAGAATCGCTACATTTACCCGCATCATGGCAATCTGTAAGTTTAACATGAAGTGGGATTTCCTGCAAATTTCGCTCTTCCCTGCTAGGGATTACCACCAGCCGAAATCCATCTCTAGGCCTTGATTTTGCGTATTGAAGTTGTTACAAGAATTATCTAGATATTCTAATCTATATAGAGTATACTGATCAATAATGTCTTCTTAATAGGTTCACAATAGGAGTTGATCATGGCCGACGCCCTACCGTTCCAATCGCCGCAAGAATTAATGGATTGCTTGAAGTCACAGAAATACATCGCCAACTCGGAAATTTCCACCATCCTTTACCTCAGCCAGCAGTTGGGCAAGCCCGTCCTTGCCGAAGGGCCGGCCGGCGTCGGTAAGACTGAGCTGGCAAAAGCCCTGGCGGGTGCCAGCGGGCGCGAGCTCATCCGCTTGCAGTGTTACGAAGGGTTGGACGAATCGAAGGCCCTGTACGAGTGGGAATACGCCAAGCAGCTCCTGTACACGCAGTTGTTGCGGGATAAGCTCCAGGAAACGCTTTCCAATTCCGACAGCCTCAAGGTGGCCGCCGACCGCCTGGCTGCCGAAGAAGACGTCTTCTTCTCCATGCGCTTCTTGCTCCAGCGCCCGCTGCTCAAGGCCATCCTCAACCCCGAGCCGACCGTCCTGCTGATCGACGAAATCGACCGTTCGGACGCCGAATTCGAGGCCTTTTTACTCGAGGTATTAAGCGATTTCCAAGTGACCGTGCCGGAGTTGGGCACGCTGGCTGCCATCCACCGGCCCCTGGTGCTCCTCACCAGCAACAACACCCGCGAATTGAGCGAGGCTCTCAAACGGCGCTGCCTGTACCTGTTCATTGATTACCCATCCATCGAGCAGGAGCTGGCGGTCGTGCGCCTTAAAGTGCCTGAGTTGAGCCCCAAGCTCGCCCGCCAGGCAGTTGAGCTCGTTCACCGCCTGCGCGGCTTCGATTTACGCAAATCCCCCAGCATCAGCGAAACGCTGGATTGGGCTAAAGCCCTGGTCACCTTGAACGCTCAGAACCTCGACGATGCAACCCTTGAAACCACCCTGAGCGTTCTGCTCAAGCACGAGAACGACTTGCAGCGGGCTCGCCGCCAGCTATTTTCGCCCCCGCCCAACAAACGCGATATCGATCTGAAACGCTTCCAGAATTAACCGGGAGGTGCGGCTATGGATAAGCGCATTGTAGAATTTATCGCTGCGCTCCGAGCGGCCGGAGTGCGCGTCAGTCTGGCGGAGAGCGCCGACGCCTTCCAGGCCGTCGACCATCTCGGGGTGCAGGATCGCGAGCAGTTCAGGATCTCACTGCGCTCCACCCTGGTCAAAGAAAATTCCGACCAGGAAACCTTCGACAACCTCTTCCCGCTTTTCTTCCAGGCCGGCTCCCCGCCGCCACTTTTCAACCCCTCGTCGGAAATGTCGCCTGAAGAAGCCAACATGCTGGCCAAGGCCCTGCGCCGCTTCAACGACGATATCCGCAAGATGCTCGAAAAGCTGATGAACGGCATGCCGCTCAACCAATCCGAGCTGCAGCAGCTCGACCAATTGATCAATCAGAGTAACATCACCGACCTGCGCTACCAGAACTGGCTGGCGCGCCAGATGGAACAGGCGCTCCAGTTCCGCGAAGTCCGCCAGGCTATCCAGGAGTTGATGGAGCTGCTGCGCCAAATGGGCATGAACCGCACCCGCGTCGACCAACTGCGCCAGATGCTCCAATCGAACCAGGAAGCGCTGCAGGAACAACTGCGCCAGTACGCCGGCCAGCGCATTGCCGAAAACCTCAGCCAACAGTCGCACCGCGAGCGCATGGATAACCTGTACAACCTTCCTTTCCACTCGCTGACCGAGGAGGAAATGCACGCCCTGCGTCTGGAGGTCCGCCGCCTTGCGGCCATGCTGCGCACCCGGGTTGCCCTTCGCATGAAGCGCGCCCGCACCGGCGTTCTCGACGTCAAGGCCACCCTGCGCTCCAACCTCAAGAACAACAGCGTCCCGTTCGACATTCGCCACCGAGACCACACGCTCAAGCCGCGCATCGTCATCCTGTGCGACATCAGCACCTCCATGCGCTACTGCTCTGAATTAATGCTGACGCTGCTGGGCGAGATACAAGACCAGGTCAGCAAAACTCACGCCTTCGCCTTTATCGATCACCTCGAATACATCTCGCCCCTGTACGTCGACAACCAGCCCGGCGAAGCCATCTCCAAGATTCTCCGGCAGATGCCCTCCGGCCATTACAACACCGACCTGGGTTTCAGCCTGGAGAACTTTACCAGCGAGTATTACGATACGCTCGATTCGCGCACCACTTTTCTGGTCCTGGGGGACGGCAGGAACAACTACAACGATCCGCGCGTCGAGCTGTTCCGCGATATCGCCCGCCGCAGCCGCTATACCATCTGGTTTAATCCCGAGCCGTTAGCGCTGTGGGGCTCAGGTGACAGTGACATGCTCAAATACCAGCCCCACTGCAAGCAGGTCGTCCAGGTCAGCAACCTCTCCCAACTGGCATCCGCCATCGACCACCTGCTCGTCTCCAACTTTACATAGCCCTGTTCTCGACAATTATTACCGGTTCGCATTAGGTTTACGTAGTGTTATAATAAGGACGCAAATAAACGACATATAATTCCAGAAGAATGGTGGGACTATGGAAGATAATCCCGGCACTTCAGCAGAACCGACAATTCAACCGGAAACACCGCAGCTCCCTGCCGGACCCGAGACCCCCAAGCGGTCGAGAACCTGGATATTCGTTACGGTAGCCGTGGTGATTCTGGCCCTGATCGTCGGGCTGATCGTGCTATTGCTTTCATCGGCGCCAGAATCGGTCGGCAAGATCCGGGACATATTCATCATCTTTCTGGCGTTAGAATCGCTGGTGACCGGCGTCGTCTTGATCGTCCTCGTCGTTCAGATCAGCCTGTTGATCAACCTGCTGCAAAATGAGATCAAGCCGATCCTGGAATCGACTAGCGATACCGTCAACACTTTGAAGGGCACCACTGCCTTTATCAGCAACAACCTTGCAGAGCCTGTGATTAAAATCAACGAATACCTGGCAGGCCTGAAGAAACTGTTAGACCTGCTTTTTCCGCCAAAAAGGTGAGGGCAGACCAGTATTTAACATCAAAGGAGAGATAAAATGAGCGATCGAGACGAGTTTGGTGCATTTCTGTTAGGGTTCATCGTGGGCGGATTGACTGGGGCCGTGGCCTCATTGCTGCTCACCCCCAAGTCCGGCGGCGAAACCCGCACGATGATCAAGGAAAAAGCGATCGAGCTGGGCGATAAGGTCAACGTCACCGTTGACGAGGCCCGCCAGCGCGCCGACGAAATTACCGCCGATGCCCGCGTGCGCGCCGAATCCATCCTGTCCGAAGCCCGCAGCCGCGCCGAAACGGTTGCCGCCGAAGCGCGCAAGCAGGCCGAAGAATTACAGAAGCGTGGCCAGGTTGTCCTCGAAGAGCAGCGCACGCGGGTTACCAAGGCCGTCAAGAACGCCCAGGATAGCATGGCCCCCTCGGACTCTGGCGACTCCGCCTCAGCCAGCGAAGACTAAATTCATTTTCTTTGGATAGAGGATTTTGGTTTCACTGCCGGCGAACCGCCGGCAGTGAAACCAAAATCCTCTTTATTTC
>DBMK01000325.1 GCA_002298885.1 Anaerolineaceae bacterium UBA700 | reverse complement strand
AAAATTGGCGAAATTCGTGGATTATTTTACCGCCTGGGATAATTTACTTTCCCTCGAATGTGACATTAATCATTATTGACTCGCCCTAATTCGCGAGATATACTGTTTTCGATCGACCGACCGACGGTCGGTCTATAAAGAAAGGCAGGATTATGGCCCGAATCGTCAAAGAATATGAAGTCCGGCGCAGCGAAATCCTCGACGAGGCCCAGCGCCTGATATACACCAAGGGCTACGAGCAAATGACCATCCAGGACATCCTGGACAGGCTCAGAATATCCAAGGGCGCCTTCTACCACTACTTCGACACCAAATCGGCCCTGCTCGACGCCCTGATCGAGCGCACGGTCGACGAGGCAATGCTGGTGATCAATCCCATCGCCGACGACCCGGACCTACCGGCCCTGGCCAAGCTCGAGCGCGTCTTCGACACCGCCTCGCGTTGGAAGACCGCCCGCAAGGAATTCTTCCTGGCTCTGATCCAGGTGTGGTACACCGACAGCAACGCCCTGGTGCGTCAGAAACAACTCGGCGCTTCCATCAAACGGGTGGCGCCGCTGGTCACCCGCATCGTCAAGCAGGGTATCCGCGAGGGGGTCATGTCCACCCCCTTCCCGGACCAGGCGGGCGAAATCGCCCTGGCCTTTCTGATGGTCCTGGGCGACACCATGGCCGATTTGCTTCTCTTCCACGCAAAGAGCGATGAGACCCTTGAGCGCATGCGCAACGCAGTCCTGGCGTACACCAACGCCATGGAACGCGTGCTGGGAGCGCCGCCGGGCTCGCTGCATTTGATCGATTTCGAAACCTTGAAGCAGTGGGTTGTAGTGCCGGTAGAGTCGAAATAACGACTAACCCCCAAGGGGTGCTGCGCGAAGTCGTCACTACAATGGGCCGAAAGGAATCGTAGTAACGACTTTAGTCGTTACAGCAGTGGCGAACGAGATAAATTGTTGTAACGCTGAGTTACAAGTATAGAAAGGAGTACTAAAAATGAGCTTATATTTGCGTCTGGCATGGCGCAACATCTGGCGGCACCGCCGCCGGACCCTTATCGTCGTCCTGGCCATCGGCATGACCTTGTGGCTGATGATGATGTACGATGGCCTGATCGGCGGTTTCCAGCAGGCCATCTACGGCAACGCCATCAAGGTGCTGGGCGGTAACATTCAGATCCACGCCATCGGTTACCAGGATAAGGCCGCCCAGAATCCGCTCCTGCCGCTGCCCGACGACCAGGCTGCCGTCAAGGCTGCCCTGGCCCAGCCGCAGGTAACGGCCGCTTCGCGGCGCATCGTCACCGGCGGGCTGGCCAGCAGCCAGGAGGGCGCCTTTGCCGTCAGCATCGACGGCGTGGAGCCCGAAAAGGAACTGCCCGTCAGCCTGGTGGGGCAGAAGGTGTCTCAGGGCCGCTATCTGACCGCGACCGACCAGGACCTGGCCTACATTGGCAACGGCCTGGCGGTGGCCATGGGGCTGAAGGTGGGCGACCGCTTCACCCTGGCCGGGCTAGATGTTCACAAACAAATGCGCCCCCGCACCATGACTGTGGTCGGCATCTACGATGTCGGCATGACCGACATCGAGAAACGCACGGTCTATATATCCCTGGCCGAAGCCCAGGACCTGTACGGTATGAGCAACCAAACCACCGAGGTGGCCATCACCCTCAAGCAGATTGGGACCGAGCCGGCCGTCATCAGCGCCCTCAAAACCAGCCTGCCGAATGTCGAGCTCTCTTCCTGGCAGACCAACTTCCCCGAGCTGGAGTCGGCCATCAATACCAAGGGCGCGGCCATGGACATGTTCGGCGTTATCATGCTGGTCATCGTGGCCATTGGGATCCTCAACTTGCTGCTGATGGCCGTCTTCGAGCGCACCCGTGAGATCGGTGTACTGGGGGCCATTGGCCTCAAGCCGCTCCAGATTTCGTGGCTGTTCGTGCTGGAAGGCGCCATGATGGGGCTGGTGGGGGTGGCTTTCGGGATAGTCATCGGCCTGGCGACCAATGCCGTCATGTCCAGGGTGGGGATCGATTACTCCGCCTTCACCTCGATGAGCACTTACACCGCCCTGATCACCACCCGGGTCTACTCTACCCTGGGGACCGAGAAATTAGTCGGCCGTGTGCTGCTGGCGCTGGTCATCAGCATCCTGGCGTCCTTTTATCCGGCGTATGAAGCGGCCCAGCATGAGCCTGCCAAATCGCTGCATTACGTGTGAGGCTCGCCTGGGAGGCTCGCTATGATCAACCTGTTTAAAATTGCTTACCGCGACCTGGGGCGCAACCGCCGCCGCACCTTCTTTTCCGCTCTGGCGCTGGCCCTGGGCTTGGCCTTGCTGCTGTTTATGGCTGGCGTGATCCGTTGGGAGCTGCAAAGCAGCGCCGAAACCAGCGTCCTGCTGCAGAGCGGCAACCTGCAACTGCGCGCCAGTACTTACAATGAAGATAAGACCAGCCTGGCTTTCCAGGACCTGATTGAGAATCCGGACCAGGTTGCCGCCCAGATCGCGGCCCTGGCGCCGGTGAAGGTAGCCACCCCTCGCCTGTACGCCAGCGGAATCGTGTCCACCGGCGATGAGACGGCCGGGGTGCGCATCGTCGGCATCGACGTGGCTTCACCGGCCAATGCCCCCTACCAGAATGGCCTGGTCAGCGGCCAGTTTCTGACGGCTAACGACACCGGCGGCATGCTGATCGGCCAGATCCTGGCCGACAAGATGAACCTCAAGGCCGGCGACAGCACCACCCTGCTGGTCAATACCTCCAACGGCAGCGTGGATCAGCAGACTTTTGTGATCCGGGGCGTATACACCACCCACACTCCCGCATATGATGGGAGCGTCGTCTTCCTGCCGCTGGCCAAGGCCCAGGCCTTCGCCCAGGCCGGCAACCACGCCAGCCTCATCTTTATCCTGCTCAAAGACCAGCAGCAGGCCCCGGCTGTGATGGCCTCCCTGCACAGCAGCACCTACACCTTCAAGACCTTCGAAGACATGAACCCGCTCCTGGTTACGGTCGACGATTACGCTAATTCCTTCATGTGGGTGCTTTACCTGATCGTACTGGCCATGGTCGCCACGGTGATCATCAACACCTTCATCATGGCCGTGTTCGAGCGGACGCGCGAGATTGGCATCCTGGCCGCAATCGGCATGCGCAGTGCGCGCATCCAGACCATGTTTTTCGCCGAGTCCTGCCTGCTGGCGGTCCTTGGAATCGTTATGGGGCTGGTGGTGGGCGTGCCGCTGGTGCTGCTGGTAGGCTCCGTCGGTATCCCGGTTCCCTCTCAGTTGGGGTTGGGGCTGATGGGCCTTTTGATCGGAGACCGCATTTATACCAACCTGGCCCTCAACGACGTCATCGTCCTGACCCTGATGGCTCTGGTCGTCACGGTGGTGGCGGCTTACTATCCCGCTCGACTGGCTGCTCATATGGAACCGGTCGAAGCCCTGCACGGCGCTCAATAGGCCGTAGGAGAATAAAATGGAAGTCACAAAAATTGATAATGTTACCCGTGTGTTCAAGATCGGCAACGTGGAGACCCAGGCCCTGCGCGGGG
The DNA here is from genome assembly GCA_002298885.1 of Anaerolineaceae bacterium UBA700. Next base: position 2,038 of record DBMK01000325.1, on the reverse strand, counting down.
TCAGCCTGTCCATCCAGAACGGCGAATTTACGGCCCTGGTGGGCCCATCCGGCTCCGGCAAGACCACCCTCTTGCAATTGATCGGCTGCCTCGACCAGCCCACCAGCGGGCGCGTCTACATCAACGGCAAGGACGTCAGCCAGCTCAACCGCAACCAGCGCGCCGACATGCGCCGCGGCACCATCGGCTTCATCTTCCAGTTCTTCGCCCTCATCCCCACCCTCACCGCTTACGAGAACGTGGAAATGCCGCTGCTGCTCATCGGGCAGGGCGCCGCCGAGCGCCGCCAGCGGGTTAACCAACTGCTCGAGGCAGTGGACCTGGCCGACCGGGCCCACCACCGCCCGGACCAGCTCAGCGGCGGGCAGCAGCAGCGCGTGGCCATCGCCCGCGCCCTGTCTACCAAACCGTCCCTGATCCTGGCCGACGAGCCCACCGCCAACCTGGATACGCCTAACGGCAAGCAGGTCATGGAGACCATGCTGCGGCTCAACCAGGAGACCGGGGTGACCTTCGTCTTCGCCACCCACGACCCGCGGGTCATCCAGTATGCCCGGCGCGTCATCACCCTGCAGGATGGCCTGGTGGCCCAAAATGGCGTGGTTCATAAAGTAGCTGAGGCTGTATAAACACAGCCTCAGCATGTACCTTACAATAACCTATCCTCCCGTCCCCCTTCCCTTCCAGGGAAGGGGGAGAAAAATTAAGCGGTTTTTCACCCGGCATAGCCGGGTGAAAAACTGCAAGAATAAAAACTCCCCTCTCTTGAAGGGGAGGGGCCGGGAGTGGGGTCCGATTTGGAGCATAAAATGAAAGTGAAAGTATTAATCATTATGGCGGCGGCGCTCAGTTTGAGCGGGTGCGGGGTACTGGGGCAGGCAAGTCCCACTCCCCTGCCGACCATCGCGCTGGAGAACAGCGGCGCTGCCACCCCCACGCCGACCGGTTCGCAGGCCGGGCTTGGCGGGGTTACGGCCTCCGGCAACGTGGCGCCGGCCCAGCAAGCCGACCTGGCCTCGGCGCAGGGCGGGAATCTGAAATCGGTGAACGTCAAGGTGGGCGATAGCGTGACCGCCGGGCAGACGCTGGTCACACTGGCCGGCGGCGAAAAGCTGGCGGCGGCGGTTGCCGCCGCCAACCTGGAGCTGCTCTCGGCCCAGCAGGCGCTCAAAGACCTGAACGAGAACGCCGGACAGGCCCGCGCCCAGGCCCAGCAGAACCTGGCCGATGCCCAAAAGGCGCTCAAGGACGCCCAGGATGCCCGCTACCGCAAGAATCTGGCCCGCGTCACCCAGCCCACCATCGACCAGGCCCAGGCCAACCTGATCATCGCCCAGGACCGGGTGAAAAAGGCCCAGGAGACCTACGACAAGCTCGCCAACCGCCCGGCCGACGACGTGATGCGCGCCCAGGCCTTCAGCGCCCTGGCCGCTGCCCAGCAGGTAGTGCAGCAGGACCAGTGGAACCTGGACTGGCTGCTCAGCCGCCCGGACACTCTCGAAGTGCAGCAGGCGGACGCCGCTATCGTCCTGGCCCAGGCTAACCTGGACACCGCCCAGCGCCAGTTCGACGCCTTGCAGAACGGCCCCGACCCCGATGCGCTGGCCCTGGCCCAGGCGCGCATCCAAAACGCCCAGGCGCAGCTCGCCGCCAGCCAGGCCGCCCTGGCCGACCTGGAGCTGAAGGCGCCCTTCAGCGGCACGGTCACGGCGGTCAATTTTCACAGCGGCGAATGGGCCCTGCCGGGCCAGATGATCCTGTCCCTGGCCGACCTGGGGCACCTGCGCGTGGAGACCAAGGACCTGAGCGAGCGGGACGTGCCGAAGGTGCAGGTGGGTCAGGCAGTCACGGTGCGGGTCAAGGCCTTGAACCAGAGCCTGACCGGCCGCGTGGCCGAGATTGCCTCGCTGGCCAGCACCCTGGGCGGCGACGTGGTCTACAAGGCGACGATCGACCTGGACTCGCCTCCCGCCGCCCTGCGCGCCGGCATGAGCGTCGACGTCCAATTCGGAAATTGATCTTTAAAAGTAAATGGGAT
>DBMK01000007.1 GCA_002298885.1 Anaerolineaceae bacterium UBA700 | reverse complement strand
GCTGATTGACTGACACATTTTAAGTAATGAGCGAAAGAGCAAATAAAGCGGCAATCGGACGAGCGGCTTGGCGTTTGGAAGCCAAGGCAGGATCGAAATCCAATTGAGGTAGAAGCCGTAGGTGAGCAGGCAAGGGCAAATTATTGGAGAGAGCATGCGACAACCAACGCCAGCCAATTTGCAGGAAACTCAACCCTCTTTGCCAATGAGCATCTACCTGGCGGCGCAAGTGATTGGCAACGACCTGAGTGCCGCAACTGACCAAATACAGGGTGCAGGTGGCAAGGATCAAACACAGGCGGGCAAGGGCAGCGGCGTCCCGGATTTGGCTGGATTCCAGTTGGAAACCGGCCGATTTATCGTCGAGGAAATTCTCTTCGATATCAAAACGCAAGCCAAATTCATCCAGGGTATGCAGGTCAGTGGGTTCATCGCTCACGATAGCCCATTGCTCAAAGCCTTTGGGGGTCCGAACATGGGCCAAGGCCAAATAAACGGGGCCGAGCCAATGTTTGGTCAGCCAAATGCGATGGAGGAAGAGGGCCTGACCGGCTTTTGGCATCAGCGCCCCAACAGTGGTAATAGGACGCTGAGGATGGCCGACCCAAATTTTAGATTTCAGGCGCACCCGAAATCCCCAGCCCAAATCTCTAGCCGCTTTGAAGATACGATGATCCACAAATCCACGGTCGGCCAACAACACCACCCGACAAGGGACCGGCAATACTTGAGCCGCCTGTCTCAGCAGCGGTTGGTAGGTGCTAAACGCCACCGCCGCACTGTTACTTTCCATTACCCGCCAGCTCAAAGGCAGGGCGCGACCTCGATATACCAAAGCCACTCGGATCAGCACAAATCGTTCCCACAAGACCGAGCTATCCAGAGCCACAAAGAGGCGCTCCCCTTCAAACGCCTGGCACAATGCCTCAATCAGCGGTTGATAGACCTTCATCGGTTCGGTGTGCGGGTTTTTCAACCAGCGCACCAACTGACGCTGCTTGCTGGCCGCATTCGCTCTGCCCGGCCGATGCAAACTCCACTGGCTCAGATGCACCGTCCGGCTTTGAATGAGCCCGACCATCGCCCAAAGAAAGGTGGTGAAACAACGCAAATCGTGAAATCTCATTCCATATTTGAAAACGAACTCAGCTATGTTACGATAGAGCTTGAGGCTATCGTTCATCTTTCTCCCTTTCTGGTAAATGTTGTCTGGTAACTTCATTTTGCCATAAGGTTGAAATACGATGGCCTCATTCCTTAATTCTGTCAGTCAATCAGGTCATAGAGGACACTGAGAAAACCTTAAAAAACATTTTAAGGTTTTCTCAGTGTCCTCTGTGACTCAGTGGTTAAAATCCCTTACCTTTATCCGGTCCGTCAATTCGGTCATGAAGCGTAAATTATGGATGGTAGCCAGGCGGGAATACAGGCCGTCGTTCAGCTTGAACAAATGGTGCAGGTAACCGCGCGAGTAGCGGGTACAGGTCAGGCAGTCGCAGCCCGGCGAGACGGGCGCGTCGGCCTTGACGTGGCGCTCGTCGTTGATGTAGATGTACTCTATCCATTCCCCGGTCAGGCCGGCGTCCGGCCCGGCGCAGGGACGGGTGAAGGCGTACAGGCGAGCGTGGCGGGCGTCGCGGGTGGGCATTGCACTGTCGAACAGGCCGTAGCCCAGCTCCCAGCAGGCCAGCACGTTCTTCGGATGCCCCACGCCCAGGGCATGCAGCGGAAATTGGGGCGGCACCAGCGAGCGCGTGTAGGCCAGGATATCGGTCAGCAGGCCGCCCTCGCCGTCCAGAGGCCAGCCGCCAAAGCCGAAGCCGTCGAAGCCGATTTCGAGCAGCTCTTCGGCACACTGCTTGCGCAGGTCCATCTCTCCGCCGCCCTGGATCACGCCGAACAGGCGCGGGCGGGCGGGCGCGGGCAGCTTTTTCTCATCCAACAGGCGCTCGAAGGCCTGTTTGCCGCGGCGGGCCCAGGCCACGGTGCGCTTCACCGAAATTTCCTGCTCGACGCGCCCGGCATCCACGTGGGTACAGTCGTCCAGGCAGATGACCACGTCTGAGCCGTAGCCGATCTGGAGCTGGACGCTCTTCTCGGGCGTAAGCTGGTACTTGTGGTTGGTGCCTTCCGGCTGGAAGTGGAGCCCCTGAGCGTTCATACTGCCAAATTTGGGGTTCTGGCGGATGAGCGAATAAGCCTGGAAGCCGCCCGAATCGGTGACGATCGGCCCGCCCCAGCCGCTCATGCGGTGCAGCCCGCCCAGGGCCTGGATGGTGCTCGAGCCGGGGCGCTGCATTAGGTGGAAGGTATTCATCACCACCGCGGCGACCTTGCAGGCTTCCAGATCGCCGGCGTCGACGGCGCGCACCATGCCGTAGGTTGCATCCGGCAAGTAAACCGGAAAGTCCAGCCGGCCCTGCGCCAGGCCGATCGATTGTGTAAAAGAAGGATCCATTACTTCCATTATAAATTAAGCGCTGCAATTTTTGGGCGAGCAAAGCTTGCCCAAAAAACTCAGCGCTTAATTTATAATGGAGATATCTTTCTTAAGAGGGTAAACCATGTCCGAAAAGACCAACGCCCAAAAATTATCGATCAAAGAAGGATACCGGGTGATGTTCATCCACCCGCCTGCGAACAATTCCAGCCTGCTGGGCGAGCTGCCGCCCAACGTTACCCTCGCAGCCGGCTCCGAAACGGGGGTCGATTTTATCCTGGCCTATATCGTCGACCGCAAGGAGCTCGAAAAACACCTGGCGGACTTGAAAACGCGCCTCAAGCCCAAAGGCCTGCTGTGGGTGGCTTATTACAAGGGCACGGCCCGGGTCAAGACCGACATCAACCGGGACACGATCAATGCCTACGCCAAAACGCTCGGCCTGGAGGGCGTTTTTATGATCTCGCTGGACGAAGACTGGTCCGCAATGCGCTTAAAGGGGATCGATTAGCCTGGGAAATGGCAGGTAAATAATGCACACAGACTTCTTGGGAGCCCTGTACGAATACAACCATTATGCTAACGGCCTGGTGCTGGACACCGCCGCAAAACTGAGCCCAGAGGAGCTGGAGTACGAAAGCAGCCCCAGCCACCACACAGTGCTGCGCCTGCTGGCGCACATGTGGGGCGTGGAATGCAACTTCCTGGCGGCCTGCCAGGGCGAACAGTTCATTTTCAAGCGGCCGGACAGCCTGGAGGACCTGCGCCAACGGTGGGAGGCGCTTTTCGTGCAGCAGCAGGTCTATCTGAAGACGCTGACAGAGGCTGACCTGGAGGCCGTGCTGCCGGTGGTCATCAGCCGGCAGCCGTTCCAATTTCCGCGCTGGCAGATGCTGACCCAGGCGCTGGTGCATTCGATCCACCACCGCGGCGAGCTGTCGATCATTCTCACCGGGTTCGGCTACCCACTGCCCAACCTGGATATCATCATCCCGTTTGCCGAGCAGTCTGGCCAACCCTGGCCCTGGAAATAATAAAATGATCCTGACCAACCAAGAATTAGCCGAAACGTTTGAGCTCATCGCCGACCTGCTGGAAATCAAGGGCGAGGTCATTTACAAGACCCTGGCCTACCGCAAGGCAGCCGAAAGCCTGCGCGGCCTGGCGGAGGACGCCAATGTTCTCTACGGGCAGAAACGCCTGACCGAGATTCCCGGCGTGGGCAAGGCCATCTCCGAAAAAATCAGCGAGCTGCTCTCCACCGGCGAGCTGGGTTTTCTGAAGAAACTGGAAGAAGAAGTGCCGCCCAGCCTGGCCGATCTGCTGAAGGTGCCGGACGTTGGCCCGCGCAAGATTGCGCTTTTTTGGAAGCAGGCCGGGGTTACTACCCTGGCCGAGCTTGAAGCCGCGGCGCGCGACGGCAAGCTGCGTGGCCTGCCCGGCATGGGTGAAAAATCAGAGGCGCGGGTGCTGGAAGGCATCGAGGCGCTCAAGCGCCGCCCGACGCGCCGCCTGCTGGGCAATGTGCGTCCTTCGGCCTTGCGCTTGCTGGAATGGCTGCGGGCGCAGCCCGGTGTGGAAAAGGCCGAGCTGGCCGGTAGCCTGCGCCGCTGGCGGCCCACTATCGGCGACCTGGACCTGGTGGCTGCTTCGCGCACCCCGGTCGAGGTGATGCAGGCCTTCACCAGCCGGGCCGAGGTGCTGCGCGTGCTGGGCCAGGGCGAAAACAAGGCCAGCGTGGAGCTGCGGGACGGCACGAACGTGCAGCTTTGGGTGCAGCCGCCGGAGCGCTTCGGCACGCTGCTGCAATTCGTGTCCGGGTCCAAGGACCACAACGTGCGCCTGCGCGAGCTGGCGCAGAAGAAGGGGCTGTCGCTGTCCGAGCAGGCCATCAGCGTGGTTGGCGGTGACGATCGGCTATACGCAGACGAAGAGGCCGTGTACGCTGCCCTTGGGCTGCCCTGGATCACCCCCGAGCTGCGCGAGGACCGCGGCGAAATCCAGGCCGCCCTGGCCAACCGCCTGCCCCGCCTGATCGCGGTGAGCGACGTGCACGCCGACCTGCACACCCACACCACCTGGAGCGACGGCACGGCCTCCATCCAGCAAATGGCCGAAGCCGCCATCCAGCGCGGGCTCAAGGTGCTGGCTATCACCGACCATTCCGGCGGGCTGGGCGTGGCCTCCGGGCTGACGGTGGAGCGCCTGCGCCAGCAGCGCAAGGAGATCGACGAAGTGCAGAAAAAGCTGGGGGATAAAATCGTGCTGCTGCAGGGCTCGGAGATCGAGATCCACGCCGACGGCAGCCTGGATTACCCGGACGACGTGCTGGCGGAGCTGGACATCGTCATCGCCTCGCTGCACACCAGCCTGCGCCAGGAACGTCCGGTGGTGACGGCGCGCCTGCTGCGCGCCATGCGCAACCCGCACGTGGACGTGATCGGGCATCCCTCCGGGCGCCTGATGCCCAACCGCGAGGGCGCCGACCTGGATTGGGAGCAGGTGCTGTCCACGGCTAAGGAGACCGGCGTGGCGCTGGAGATCGACGCCCACCCCTCGCGCCTGGACCTGGACGAGGTCTATGCCCGCCGGGCCGCCGAGATGGGCATCCCCCTGGCGATCGACACCGATGCCCACGCCATCGAGCACCTGGACCTGATGGAATACGGCGTCTCCGTGGCCCGCCGCGCCTGGGTGGGACCGGAGAGCGTGATCAACACCTGGGAGCCACCAAAGCTGATCGAATGGCTTAAAAAGAGACAATAAATAATACATGATGCACCCCTATTTTAATCTTAGGGTTTCAGCATG
>DBMK01000157.1 GCA_002298885.1 Anaerolineaceae bacterium UBA700 | reverse complement strand
CATGCGGGCAGCCGAAAATCCACGCTAAATTACCCGCCGACCGACCCGTCCCAGGTGTCGACGCGGGTCTTTTTCTTCTCCTCCTCGTCGAACCACCGGGTGGTGATGGCCTTGGTCTCGGTGAAAAAACGCAGGCCGTCCTTGCCGAGGGCGTGCAGGTCGCCGAAGAACGAGTCCTTGTGGCCGGTGAAGGGAAAGATGCCGACCGGCACGGGAATGCCGACGTTGATGCCAACCATGCCGCCGTGGGTGCGCCGGGCAAATTCACGGGCGTAATAGCCGTTCTGGGTGAAGATGACCGAGCCATTGGCAAAGCGGCTGCGGTTCATAAGCTGCAGGCCCTCTTCGAAGTTGCGCACGCGTTTGACGCTGACCACCGGGCCGAAGATTTCGTCGTTGCCGATGCTCATCTCGGGCGTCACGCAGTCGAAGACCGTCGGGCCCAGGTAGAAGCCCTTCTCGTAGCCCTTGACGCTGGCGCCGCGGCCATCCAGGGCCAGCCTGGCTCCCTCGTGTACGCCTTTCTCGATCCAGTTCAGCACGGACTGGCGATGGCTCTCGGTGACCAGGGGACCCAGCTCGGAAGTCTTATAATATGCCGGGCCGATCTTGAGGTCGCCAGCATACTGCACCAGGAGATCCACCAGGCGGTCGGCAATGGCATCCTCGGCCACGATCACGGGCAGCGCCATGCAGCGCTCGCCGGCACAGCCGAAGGACGAGTTGATGATGCCGCGGGCGGAGCGCTCCAGGGCAGCGTCGGCGAGCACCAGGCCGTGATTCTTGGCCTCGGTGAGGGCCTGGACGCGCTTGCCGTGGGCAGCAGCGGTGGAATAGATGTGCAGGCCTACCGAGGTGGAGCCCACGAAACTGACGCCTTTGATATCCGGGTGCTTGAGGAAAATCTCAGCCTCGTTGCGGCTGCAGGTGACCAGGTTCAAAACGCCATCAGGCAGGCCGGCTTCCTGCCACAGCTCGGCCAGGCGCATGGCGGTCATCGGCGTCCACGAGGCGGCCTTGAGAACCAGGGTGTTGCCGGCGGCAATGCACAGCGGTGCCATCCAGCCCATGGGGATCATCCCGGGGAAATTGAACGGGATGATGCCGGCAAAGACACCCACCGGCTCGCGCACCAGAACCGTGTCGTATCCGGAGGCTGTCTCCATCAGCGCTTCGCCCAGCATCAGGCTGGGGATGCCGCAAGCGAACTCAACGGGCTCCTTGACCTTGAGGATGTCGCCCCTGGCCTCCTCCCACACCTTGCCGTGCTCGCGGGCGCAAATGGTCGTCAGCTCGTCCATGTGCTCGTCCAGCAGGTCGCGGAAGCGATACAGCACCTGGGCGCGCTTCATGACCGGGGTCTGCGACCAGGCCGGGAAGGCCTCGCAGGCGGATTGGATGGCGAAGTTGACTTCATCCTGGGTGCAGCAGGGCGTGCGGGCGATCACCTCGCCGATGCTGGGATCGTAGACGTCCATGTATTTGTCTGTTCGTGATTCGAGCCAGGCGCCGCCGGCGAAATACTTTAATTGGCGAATATCATTCATCAAAACCTCACTTTACGTCCGGGTTGGGCATCATAAAATCGCGGATCACGGCAGCCAGGTCCTCATAGCTGGCGATAAACGCCCGCAGGGTGCGCAGCGTGGGGCCAAAGGTATCGAACTCCTCTGGCGTCATGCCGTCTTCGTCGTATGCCCGGCGGAAATCGGGGAACTGCCGGTAGAGCGCGCCGACGACGGCCGGATCGACCGGGTTCTGCATGCGCTCCTTGACTTCGATGGTCGAGCCGTTGATCAGCTTCTGCCAGGGGTAGGGGATGGTCATGACGATGTCGCCGCCGATCAGCTCGGACCAGTGCATGTAGTGACGGTAAGCTGCCGCCAGCAGTCGGGTGCGGTAGCCGCGGTCCTGGTAGAGGGCATAGGCCTTCTTCATGCAGGCGATGCCGGCCCAATGCACGATACCGGGATCGATCAAAATTCCATCCCGCTTGACCAGCACCTGCATCCAGTCATCCAGCCGCCCGATCATGAGGGTGCATACCGGCGACATCTCGGAAATATCCTTGCCCTCGGCCTGGCGGCGGTTGAGGCCGCGCTCGACGGCCTCGGCGACGGCGATGGCCTGGGGGACGGTGAAGCTCACGGTGGCGTTGATGCTGGCTCCGTGATACGTAACCTCTTCAATCGCCTGGATGCCAGCCCGGGTCGCCGCAACCTTGATCTGCATGTTCGGCGCCAGGCTGTTGAAGTGCAGCGCCTGATCGACGAGGGTGGCGGCATTGCGGTAGTTCTTGGGATCCGTCTGGATCGAGATGCGCCCTTTGCAATGCCCCTCGCGCTCGTACACCGGGCGCAGCAGCCCGGCGCCCTTGGCCGCCATCTCCTCGATCAGCTTCCAGGCGATCTCGTCCTCGTTCCAGGTAGGGCTCTCGGCGATGATCTGCTTGATGCGCTCGCGCCACAGCGGCATCTCCTTCTTGAGCACCTCCCCGACGATGGTCGGGTTGGTCGTGGCGCCGACTGCGCCGTTTTCTATGGCGTACTTCAGCTCCTCGACCGAGCACGAGTCGTTCCAATAATCGGTGAGTGTTGTGGAGACCGTTTGGAATAATGGGCTTTTTAGATTGATTGCTTCCACCTTTGCACCTCGTTATACAGGTTTAGATTTGCTAACATCAACCTCACCCCCCGGCCCCTCTCCTGGAGCGTTGAAACATGCTCTGATCTTCCCCTGGTTTTAT
>DBMK01000224.1 GCA_002298885.1 Anaerolineaceae bacterium UBA700 | reverse complement strand
AATAATCGGCAATCCTGTTGTTTGAATAAGGTTTAACTATTATTTTACTGAAATCTGTCGAATTTCTTTTTACAATCATAACAGGATTTGTTTTGCAGAGGAGGAAAGGGATGCGGTTTCTGGATCATTTAAAAATGAGGGTCAAGCTGCTGTTGGGATTTGGAATCATGGCAGTGCTGTTGGTAATCATAGCGGGGGTGGGCTACGTGAATATGGACGCCATCAATACGCAGCTTATTTCCATGTACAATGACCGCCTGCTCCCAAGCGAGAGTCTGGGAACAACCGAGAAGGCTCTCTACAGCCTGCGAGGGAATACATATAAATATGCTTTATTTGTTGATACTCGGGATACTACGCGCAGTGCAATTTCGAGCGATATTTCTCTATTGAATAGTGAAATCGAAAAATACAAAACCAGCAGCGCAGCAAAAGAATCCGAGGCGGACTTGCAGAAATTCGACACCGCATCGGCGGCTTATCAATCGGCGATCAATCAATTCATAACGCTCTTTGAAGCCGGAAATGAAAAGGATGCTGAAGCCTTAATGGTAGATGGCGGCAAAGCATCGAACGCGCGTAAAGACGCATCGGCAGCCCTGGATAGTCTCATATCGGCCAACGTGAGCGCCGGAAACGCCCTGATGGAACAGGCGACGCAGGCAAAGAACAGCGCCACGCTGTTGTTGTTCGGGGCCGCCCTTGCGGCGCTGGCATTCGGACTGACGGCCGGAGTAATGATTTCAAACAGCATCATCGTTCCGGTGACCATTTTTGCCGAGAGCCTGCGCCAGTTGAAAGCAGGCATGCTGCGCCGGGACCTTTCGGCGGCGGTGAAGCAGCGCAACAATGCCCGGCGGGATGAGCTGGGCGACATTGGGCGCGGGCTGGGCGGGACCCAGGCCTACCTGGCCGGGTTGGCCGAGCAGGCCAAGCGCCTGGCAGACGGCGACCTGACGGTTGAGATCAAGCCGGCCAGCGAAAAAGACGAGCTGGGCATTGCCTTCGAGAAGATGGTGAAGGGCCTGCGCCAATTGGTTGGCGACGTAGCCGAAAACGCCCAGATGCTGAACGCTTCCTCGAGCCAGCTTGCCGAAGCGGCCAACCAGGCCGGAGAAGCCACGTCCCAAATCTCCCAGACCATCCAGCAGGTGGCCAAGGGCATCACCGCCCAGTCGGAAAGCATCAACCACACGGCTACTTCCGTGGAGGAAATGGGCCGGGCCATCGATGGGATTGCCCGGGGAGCTCAGGCTCAATCGCAGGCGGTGACAGCCAGCTCCAACCTGACCGCAGAGATCAGCGAGATTATCCGCCAGGTAACTGCAAACGTCCAGGCGGTGTCGAGTGGTTCGGCCGAAGCTGCCCATTTGGCCAGGGATGGCTCCGAGACCGTGCAGAACACAGTGCGCGGTATGCAGAATATCCGGGCGAAAGTCGACGTTTCGACCCACAAGGTGCAGGAAATGGGGACGCGCTCGGAACAGATCGGGATTATCCTGGAAACAATTGAGGATATCGCCAGCCAGACCAACCTGCTGGCCTTAAATGCAGCCATCGAAGCGGCGCGCGCCGGCGAACACGGCAAGGGTTTCGCCGTTGTGGCCGACGAAGTGCGCAAGCTGGCCGAACGGGCGAGCGCCTCGACGCGCGAGATCGGCGGGCTGATCAAAGACATCCAGGGCTCGGTACAGCAGGCAATGAGCGCCATGGACGAGGGCAACCGCGAGGTGAACGCCGGGGTAGCGCTGGCCGGGCAAGCCGGCGAGGCGCTGGAAAAGATCCTCCAGGCCGCTGAAGCCGTGCGCGCCCAGGCGGACCAGGCATCTGCCGCCTCCGCCAGGATGAGCGCCTCGGCGGATAAGCTGGTTGGTTCGGCAGAGCAAGTGTCGGCGGTGGTCGAAGAGAACACGGCGGCTACCGAAGAGATGTCGGCCAGCGCCACTGAGGTGACCCAAGCCATCGAGAACATCGCCAGCATCAGCGAGGAGAACAGCGCTGCAGTGGAAGAAGTGAGCGCTTCAACGGAAGAGATGAGCGCCCAGGTGGAAGAAGTGACCGCCTCGGCCCAGGCGTTGGCCGACATGGCGCACGGCCTGCAGGAAGCCGTGGCACAGTTCAAATTGAGCGCAGGTGGAGACAACGGCAATGGGAGCCGGCCGAAGGAATACGCAAAATCGCCGGCATTTCTAGAACCAATAACAATCCGGTCTTTGACCTAACCCCCCTGCCCCCTTCCCTAAAGGGAAGGGGGAGAAAAACAAAGCAAAACGGTGTTTTTGGGCCGCCAAGCGGCCTAAAAACACCGTTTTGTTTCCCTTATTCCCACGCAGTATGAAAAATACCCTCGCGGTCCAGGCGGCGGTAGGTGTGGGCGCCGAAGAAATCGCGCTGCGCCTGGGTCAGGTTGGCGGGCAGGACATCCGAGCGGTAGGCGTCGAAATAGGCCAGGGACGAGCTCATGGCCAGGGTGGGGATGCCCAGGTCGACGGCGGTTTTGACGAACAGGCGCCAGCCCGCCTGCCGGCTTTCAACGGCGGCGCGGAAAGCGTCGTCCAGCAGCAGGTTCACCAGCCCGGGAGTGCGCTGGTAGGCCGCCGTAATGTCGCCGAGCAGGTCGGCGCGGATGATGCAGCCGGCGCGCCAGATACTGGCAATCTCTCCGGGTTTCAGATCGTACTTGTATTCCTGCGAGGCCACACCCAACATGCCCATGCCCTGGGCATAGGAAGTGATCTTGCTGGCATAAAGGGCGGCACGGGCGGCGTCGATCAGGGGTTGGCGGCTACCCTGGTAACGCGAGGCCGGCCCGCGCAGTACCTGGCTGGCCGAAACGCGCTGCTGCTTGAGGCCGGAAATGATGCGGCTGTCGACGGCGGCATTGATGGTGGGGATGGGGGCGCCGATGTCGTAGGAATTTTGGCTGGTCCATTTGCCAGTGCCCTTCTGCTGGGCTTCATCCAGGATCAAATCCACGAGGGGCTTGCCGGTCAGGTCGTCCACCTTGCCCAATAGGGAGGCGGTGATTTCGATCAGGTAAGAATGCAGCTCGCCTTTATTCCATTCGGCAAAAATGGGCTGCATCTCGGCTGCAGTAAGTCCCAGGCCGCGGCGTAAAAAGTCGTAGACCTCGGCGATAAGCTGCATATCGCCGTATTCAATGCCGTTATGGATCATTTTGACGTAATGCCCGGCGCCGCCGGGCCCGATGTACTCGACGCAGGGTAAGCCATCCGGAGCGCGGGCGGCAATGGCCTTTACCACGGGAGCCAGAGCGTCAAAACCGGGGCGCGGACCGCCCGGCATAAGGCTGGGCCCCCACAGGGCGCCGGATTCGCCGCCGGAGACGCCCATGCCGATGAAATGCAGGCTGGCGGCGGACAATTCCTGGATACGTCGCTCAGTGTCCAGGAAATAAGAATTTCCCCCGTCGATCAGCACGTCACCCGGCTCGAGGAACGGCTTGAGCTGCGCGGCCACCGCGTCCACGGCGCTGCCGGCGGCGACCATCAGGAGGATGCGGCGCGGGCGTTCCAGGGCAGCGGCAAGCGCCTCAAGCGAGTCGACCACGTTGATGTTCTTGCCGGCCGCCGGGCCATCCCTGAAGCTGCCGCGCGCCACCGGGTCGCGATTGAAGGCCGCCACCTTGAATCCGTTGCGTTCGATGTTCAGGGCCAGGCTGCGGCCCATGACTCCCAGGCCGACCACACCGATAACTGCTTTGTCCATTTTTATTTTCCTCCTGATGTGCCTTTAAAGATCGCAATTAAGTTTGGTACGGGCGCAAAGCGCTCATACCAAACTAAACTACGACGTTGACGAACCGCTGGATTGCGATGCCATTTTTAAGCGATATAACATTTCACCGGCACGGGGAACGAACAGGATGCCCTCCTCCTCACGTCCTCTCCATTCATCCAGGTTGATCGAAGCGGGATCGAGATAGCCGAGGTTGATCTTCCGGCAGCGCTCGGCCGGGATGCCGGTGGCCAGGGTGACCTGGATGCGAGGAGACTCGACGCCGGTATCCGGGTCGTAGGCGCCGGCGCCCTTGACCTGGGTGGAATGGGCCAGCACCGCGCCGGGGTACTGCTCGAAGCGCTGCCACTGCTTGAGGAAGTAATCCCGGGTGTGGTAGCCGATCTCATCCAGGAGCTTCCCGTGCGTATGGCTGACCTCACGGATGTGAGGGGCATAAATGACCACTTCACCGCCGTCGGCGATGACCGGCTCCAGCTTGTACATCCCCTTGCCCGCCGTCCACAAGTCGGAATACAACTTGGGCATTATGGCAAGCGCCCGGCGATAGGGTTTGCCGACAAAGACGACGTGTTTTTGAGCGGATAACCGGGAAGCGGCCTGCCAGGCCTCCTCCGGGGAGCCGAAATACATCCCGCAAACGCCATCCTGGGTCACCACCAGGGCAAAACACGAACGGGGACGGTCGATCAGGCTGGCTGCCCGGTCGATGATCGCCCGCACGGGGGTATATCCGGCGCCGATGATCTTCAGGCTGGTGATAACTGCGCCCAACCAGTGGGTGAAATTAATGACGTCGGGGCCGGCAATGCCGGGGAAGAAATACTTGTTCCCACCCGAAAATCCGGCCACCTCGTGGGGAAAGACCGGCCCGCAAACCAGCAGGTGGTCATATTCCATAATCCGGCGATTCACGGTCACCCGCACTTCGCGGGAGAACAGACCGCCGGTGAGCTGCGCAATTTCGGATGCCGGGATGACCCCCAGGTCGACGAACCCGGACGGGTCATCCCAGGCGTGGTTGAAAATGCAGGTGCGGCCAATTTTCCCCTCCACCACCGGACGGCCAACCAGGCGGGAGAGCTGGATATCGTCTAATGCCTGATGCGTGCCCAGGGCAACGAGATAATCCAGCTTGGCCAGGCGCGGGGCGAGCAGCTCCTGGAAGAGAGAAAAAAGGAGCGGCATGGGCATGGTGCGCGTGCCGTCCGGGACGATCACCAGCAGGCGCTTGCCGTCTACCGGCAGGCCAGAAAGAGCCTCCTGCACGATCTGGCGGATCTCAAGCTCGCTTAAATAGCGGTCTGGATAGCCTTTACCCGAGAGCATATCCGGGAATGATAACCTATCCTGTAAAAAATGGGGTAAAAGCCGGGATCAGCGGCCCTGGGAGCGCAGCATGGGGATGGCGCGGCTCACCCAGGCCAGGGTTGGGTCCTCGGCCGAGGCCCTGACGCGCTGGTTTCCGGCAAAGGCGCACAAATAGTAGGTGATGTAGCCCGGCGCGGTAACCACGGTGTGGTAACCGTTGGGCAGCATGAGGACCGTGTTATCACGCACCACGTAGGCCGAATCAATCTCATTATTATAATGGCGGGTCAGGCCGAAGCCATCCGGCGGGTTCAGCTTAAAGAAATCAATCTCCTCCAGGAAGGCCTCGCGGGGCAGATCATCATTTTCGTGGCGGCGGGGCGGGAAGAAGCCCCAGTTTCCAGAGGGCAGGTAGGCCTCGGCCACGATCAGGCGCTGGGCCGGCAGGTCCGGCTGCCCTTCATGAGTCAGGATCAGGTTCCAGGTGTGGCTGAAGTTGGCTGCGCCGTCAGAGCCGGCGACGACGCGCTCCGGCGGGATGACGTAGGGCGCCGAAAGGAGGCTGCTGGGGGCGGAGACCAGGGCAACTTCGAGCGCGGCGTTGGCGGTGACGGTAAAATCGGTCTGGCAGGGGATATAGATAGAGTGGGGGCAGCCGGAAAAGACGTCGGCCCTCCCGCCGACGCGCTCGAACAGCTCGCTGCCGACTGTGAATGTGGCTTTGCCGCCTAAGATGACCGCCAGGAGCTCTCGGTCGTAACTTTCGCCGGCGTAGGTCTCGCCGTCGGCAAGGCAGAGCAGTTGGAAATCGAGCAGATTGCACGAGTTAACCGGCAGCTTGTTCAAGCCGAGCCGCGACTGAATCGATACGAAAGAAGACATTGGCACACCTCCAGTCTAATTTATGACTCCATTCTAGTATATTTTTCCAAATCGCGAGAGGAAAATATTATTTCGGTGTATTTTGTAGGCGGAAGAGCCGGCCACAAAATACACATAGTTATTTTTGCACCAGGAACACGCCCCCTAAAATGATGGCGCCGCCGGCGACCGACGACCAAAGGATGGGTTCGGCCAGCACGACCGCGGCGACGATGACCGTGACCAGCGGCTCCAGGTAAACGAACGCGCCCACCTGCGATGCGGGCAGGACCGCCAGGGCATCGTACCAGAAGATATAGGCCAGGCCCGAGCAAAAAACGCCGAGGAAGGCCACGCCTAACCAGCCGTTGAGGGTGAGGTGTGTGATCTCGCCGAGACCCGGCCCGGCGGCAAGGAGCAACGAACTGAACAGCCAGCCGATGGCCATGACGTAGAGCATCATCAAGGCCGGCGGGGTGGTGCGCAGGCCGCGGCGCGACAGGATGGAGAAGATCGCCCAGTTGGGGGCGCTGATCAGGATCAGCAGGTCGCCGGGGGTGCCGAAGCCACTGCCGAAGACCGAACCCAGCTCTCCGTTGCTGACCACCAGGAGCACGCCCACCGCCGCCAGGCCGATGCCCAGGCCTTTGAGCCAGGCGAATTTTTCCCTCAGGGCCAGCCAGCCTAAAACGGCTGTAAAGACGGGGATGGTCGCCACGATCCAGGCGGTAGTGGCCGCACCGGAGGTCTGCAACCCGGTGGACTGCAGCCACTGGTGGAAGGTGATGCCCTGCAGGCCAAGCAGGCCAAAATAGGCCAATTCCTTGGGTTTGGGCAGCGCGAACTGGCGCCGCAGAAACACCGCGAGGGCCAGGATCACCACCCCAACGGCAAAGCGCAGCCAGACCAGGGTGACCGGCGAGATTTCGGCCAATGCCACTTTGGTGGCGACGAACGATCCACCCCAAAAGGCCGTGGCTAAGGTGGCTTTTACGATGGCGGTGACCTTCTTCGGCTCCATGCGGACCTCGGGACAGGCAGGTTCTGGCAATTGTACTCTGATCTTTGACCTTTTTCTAAAAGGCCACAAAAAAAGCCCCCACCCCCAACCCC
>DBMK01000122.1 GCA_002298885.1 Anaerolineaceae bacterium UBA700 | reverse complement strand
GCACCCTGTAAGGGTCAGGGAAGAGGGACAGGGGGTTAGGCCTTTACCAGTTCTTATACCCGTCACTCATCTTGCGGTATTCGATGAAGGGCTCGTTAATCAGCTTGGCGGAGAGCATGATCTGGCAGGCTTCCTCGAGGGTCGAGGTCCAGAAAAAGGCTTCATCGAGGGTCTGGCCGGTGGCAAAGGTGCCATGGCCGCGCAGCAGGACGATCTTGTAGGATTGCAGGGTCTTGGCGATTGTGTTGGCGACCTCGGGCCCGCCGGAAGCGAACTCCTCGGCCACGATGGGCACCTTCTTCAGCAGATAAGAGGCCTCGTTGTCGATCGGCACGATCTCCTCGCGCGACAGCGAAAACGCCACAGCGGTGCGCGGGTGGCAGTGCACCACAGCCAGGGCGGGCGTGTTCATATAAATCGTGCGGTGGACGAGCAGCTCGCTCGAAGCCAGGGCCACCCCGCTGTCGTTCTTTTCGATCCAGGTCTCAACCAGGTCGTGCGGCTTTAGCTGGCCGAGCATGGCGCCGCGGCGCTTGATGATGATCCGGTCGCCGACGCGGATGCTCAGGTTGCCGCCGTGCGAGCTGGTCATGTTGACCACGTACAGGTCGCGGCCGATGTCGCGGAACTGCTGGTAAATGCGTTCGTCGATCATGCTACCACCTCCACCAGGCTGGCCAGGCCCAATTCTTCCAGCTTGCGCGCCCTGGGCACGCCGTTCGCATCCCAGCCGCGGGTGCGGTAATATTCCTCCAGCATTGGCTCGAGGTGGGAGACCCAACCCTTGCTCGGCCCTTCGGGCGAAGGCTCGTTGAGCAGGCGGGGCGGGAGGGTATCGTCGGCGCGGGTGAAGCCGCGGCGGTTGTTGTACAGGCGCTCCAGGTTGTAGACCCGCTCGCCGGCGCGGATCAGGTCGCCGGTCGAGAAAGGTATCCCGCTGACCGCCGTCAGGACGCGGGCGAAATATTCCTCGGCCACGCCCATGTGGGTGAACTTGCAAATGACCAGCGAATCGATGGCCGCGGCCGTGTTCTGGTGCAGGATCACGTAGGAGGACTTGCCCTGTACCTGGAAGCGGTCGATCAACTTGGGCAGGCCGAGCACTTCCAACCCGAGCATGTTGCCGCGCATGTGGCAGCCGCCGCGGTTGGAGGTAGCGTACAAAAGGCCCTGCCCCTGCATGCCGCGCGGGTCATAAGCCGGCATTTCCATGCCCTTGACGCTCATCGAGAGGTCGGGACGGCCGTATTTGGCGGCCAGGCGCAGGCTGCCGTCGGCAAGCTCGGCCCCCAGGCCGCGGCGCTCGCCCATCTCCACCACGGTCTGCGCCAGCAGGTCGGCCCTGCCAAAGCGCAGGTCACTGTCGAGCAGGCCCAGCTCCGAGAGTTCCATGGCGCAGGCGATGGTCGAGCCGGCCGAAATCGTGTCCAGGCCCAGGTCGTTGCACAGATAATTGGCCTCGATGATGGCCTCCATGTCGTCCACCCCGCACTCGGCGCCGAAGGCCCAGGTGGTCTCAAACTCGGGGCCCTCGCCTTCGACCTTCTCGGTGCGGGTGACGCGGGTGCAGCCGATGGGACAGGCCCAGCAGGAGGCATTCTTCTCCAGGTATTTCTCTGTGAGGGTCTCGCCGGAGATAGCCTCAGCGTGCTCGAACTGGGTCTGGCGGTGGTTGCGAGTGGGCAGGGCGCCAATCGAGTTGACGATGTTCATCATGACCACCGTGCCGAATTCGGGCAGGGCCTGGCTGGTGAGCGGGCTCTGGCGCAGCAGCTTGCGCGTTTCGTAAAGCAGGAACTTGAATTTCTCCTGGTCCAGGATATCCGGGCGCTCCTTGCCCTCAACCACGATGGCCTTGAGGTTCTTGCTGCCCATCACCGCGCCAGGCCCGCCGCGCGCCAGGCTGCGCTGACCGTCGTTCATGATGGCGGCGATCAGGCTGAGCTTCTCGCCGGCCGGACCGATGCACAGCACGTTGCGCTTGTTATTGTTCTGCCCCAGGGCCCGGGTAACCGCCATCACCCGCTGCCCCCACAGGGCGGATGCGTCGTGGAAGGTCATGCCCTCGGGCTTGATCTCGAGATACACCGGCTTGGGCGCCTTTCCGCGCACGATCATGGCGTCGTAGCCGGTCTTCTTGAACTGCATGCCCCAAAAACCGCCCGAATTGGCGTCCAGCACGGTGCCGGTCAGCGGGCTGAGCGTGCTGACCGAGAAGCGGTTGCTGGTCTGGTAGCCCGTGCCGGTCAGCGGGCCGGCGGCGAAGATCAACACGTTTTCGGGCGAAAGCGGGTCGACCCCCGGCCCTACTTCATCCCATAATATCCGCGCCCCCAGGCCGCGTCCCCCCAGGTAGAGGCGGGCCATCTCCACGTCCAGGGGCTTTTCGGCGACCGAGGACGTGGTAAGGTCTACTTCCAGGATTCTTCCCATCCATCCATTCATAGTAAAACTCCAATTCTGAGAATAATCTTTCTGGCTTTCCACGCTCCGCCGGGGTCTTCGCGCAGCACCCTGTAAGGG
>DBMK01000117.1:4885-5509 GCA_002298885.1 Anaerolineaceae bacterium UBA700 | reverse complement strand
GCCAAAAACTCCTGAAAAAGATTAATTCACCGTTGAAGGTTAATTTGAAGAGTCTATAGAACGCCTGATTTCAATCAACACGTCAGGATCGGTTTCAGAGGTGGCAGCTTTTGCAAGGGCGCGGGGCGCGGAGGGATGGGTGATTCGTCCGAGGGCCCAAGCAGCGTGAGCACGCACAAGCGGCTCAGGCTCGGAGAGAAGGGCTTCGGCGAGAGCGGGGACTGAATCAGGGTCGGGTTGGTTGCCAAGGGCAACGGCTACGTTGCGCAGGTAGCCGCGGCGGCGAGCACGCAGCACCGGGCTGTTCTTGAACTTGCGGTTAAACTCCTGGGGGGTTAATTTCAGCTCGGCAACCAGATCCGGCCGGGGGATGGTCGGCCGCGGCGAAAACGTCGGATCGCCGGAGGCGGGAGCGAAACGGATGTTCCAGGGGCATACCTCCTGGCACACGTCGCAGCCAAAGACCCAATCGCCCATTTGCGGGCGCAGATCGAGCGGGATTTCGGCCTTGTTTTCAATTGTCTGGTACGAAATGCAGTGGGCGGCGTCGATGGTGCGGTCCGGGGCGATGCAGGCGGTGGGACAGGCCTGGATGCAGCGCTGGCAGCTTCCGCAGCGGTCGTA
>DBMK01000117.1:0-4863 GCA_002298885.1 Anaerolineaceae bacterium UBA700 | reverse complement strand
GAAATCAGGCAGGTATTCTTGCCGATCCAGCCCAGTCCCGCCTGCTGGGCGAGGTCGCGTTCCAGAATGGGACCGGTATCGGTGTAGCGTTTCTGTTTGACCGGGCGGTCGAGGATTTTCGCAATGCGCCCGGCCAACTGGTCCAGGCGGGGCGGGAGGACGGCATGGTAATCCTCACCCCAGGCGTAGGCCGCCACACGACCGTGGATGGCGCCGGTTCGGGGTTCTTCTGGAAAGTTCAGGGGCGAGGAATACAAAGCCGCCAGGCTGAGGACAGAACGGGCTTCTGGAAGAATTGATCCAGGATCGGCGCGGCGGCGGAGGCTGTGAGGAGTGGCAAGATAAGCCATCGCCCCATGCTTCCCCTGGTCCAACCAACGCTCAAAAACGGAAAGATGCACCGGTGGCTGCGGAGCAACAATACCGGCTAAAGAAAAGCCGAGGGTTTCAGCCTCGGCCTGGATGTCATCGCGGATTGACTTCATCATTCATTTCAAGTGTGGATACTCGGATTCCGATCCACTGAAGATCTGGCTGCCAGGTTTATTTTACTTCCAATGAGAAAGTGAAGAAGCCGAAGTTGACCCCNNACGTGGACGGTGATGGTCAGCGAGGCGTTTGGGGCAACGGTAGTTTGCAGGCTCTGGTCCTGGATGCCGTAGCGGTCACCGCCAAAGAAGCGGATGCGGTAGGATTTATCCCAGGTGGTCGTGCCGACATTCTTGACGACCCAGCTCAGCGTGAATTGATCGTTGGCTTTGACTTTCGTCCCATCGGGGACGGTCTGGGAGACATAGAGCATCTTGTCCGGGGCAGTTGGCGCCTGGCCTGTGCTGGTGGGCAGGGTGAAGGTGGTGGCGACCACTGTGCCGGGTGTGCCGGCGGCGCTGGTGGCGGCCTGGGTTGCCGCAGCGGTGGCTTGCGTGCCGGAAGTGGTTGGATTAGGGGTGCCCTGGGTTGGCGCCGTGGTCGGCGGGACGTCGGTTGGCGCTGGTGTGTTTGTAGGCTTGGGGGTGAGAATCGATGCGGCGCCCGTCTTAGTCATCTGGGCCTGGACGGTCTGGGCTACCTGGGTGTAAATCAGAATTGGATCGGTGGTTGCGGTTGGGTTCTGGCCTCCGCTGCAACCTGCCGCAAGTGCTAGCAAGATTGACAGGCCCGCTAAGGCGCAAAGTCTCTTCATATTCATTTTTTATGTATCCTCCCGAAAATCATGGCAATTCGATCTGGCTTACGATGCATGCTGGATCTGGTCAGAATGAGCAGACGTTCATATTGGACCATGCTATCGCTTGTATGGCAGAATCGGCAAATCGAATTTTCAACCAGCTTATCAATATTGTCAAGATCGAGAATCCTGCCAGCGAATTGACCTATAATTGGAATCATGCAGTCCGAAAAAGAGTTCCCATTGAGCCTGGTATTGGCAATTCCGCTCCTGGTGGGGCTGGCTTTCAATTTTGCGCCACGTTCACAGACGTTGGATGCTGAGATCCAGGCAGCGCAGAATGCTACTTCCAACCACAGCCCGGTGGGCGTGGTCCACCATCTCAACGCGATATTGGCCTGGGAACCCTGGCGAACGAACCTGTGGCTGGAGGCAGGCCTTTCGGCGAACGAGGCTCAGGACTTCCCGGCTGCCGTGAAGTACTTCCAGGCGGCGGCGAGTTTCGGGGAGCTGTCCAGCGCCGGACGCGTGAAGTTAGGAGATGCCTATTTGCAGTCCGGCAATTGGCAGCAGGCTATAGCGACGTGGCTGGAGCTGGTCAGCGCCGGCCAGGGGGACGATAGCCTGTTCGAAAGAATCCTGAGCGCGCAGTGGAGCCACCAGTTGTTCGAGGATGCGGCGCACAGCGCAGCTTTATGGCATGTGAAAAGGCCTCAAAATGCACAGGCTGCGTTTAAGGCAGGCCTCCTAGCCTGCGTGGTCGATCCCACGAAAGCGGCAGCAGACCTGGAAGAAGCAGCCCGGCTGGATGGCGCCTTGTCTTCACAGGCCGGAGTCCTGCAGGCCGCGATCGAAACAGCCCATCAATCCGACCATCCCGGATACCAGCGGGTGGTGATTGGGCGCGCCCTGGCGAACCTGGGGTATTGGGACCTGGCAAGCCTGTCCTTCGACGCGGCGACGAAACTGGCCCCAGATTATGCCGAAGGCTGGGCTTTCTTGGGCGAAGCCCAGGAACAACTGGACCAGGACGGTTTGCCGGCGCTTAAACAGGCAGAGGCGCTCAACCCGGACTCGGTCATCGTCAAAGCATTATACGCATTGTGGAACCGCCAAAATAACCAGCTTGAGGCTGCGCTGGAGCAGCTTCGCCAGATCGCTACAGCCGAGCCGGACCAGGCCGTGTGGCAGATCGAGCTGGGGAATACGTCCGCGTTGATAGGCGACACCGGCGCAGCAATGGCATATTACCAGCGGGCGACAGTCCTTGAGCCATCCAATCCGCAGGCCTGGCTGGCGCTGGCCAATTTCAGCGCTGTGCACCAGGTCCAGACCCGCGATGTGGGGCTGCCCGCGGCGCGCCAGGCCCTGGTGCTGGCGCCGGACAGCGCCCTGGCATTGGACCTGATGGGGAGGGTGATGCTGGCGCTGGAAGAAATGAAAAGTGCGGAACGATTCTTGCAACTGGCTATAGAGAAAGATGCCGGTTACGCCGCCGCACAACTGCACCTGGCCCAGCTCTACCTGCAGGAAAACCAGGCCTCCCTGGCTTATCCGTTCCTCTCCCGGGCAGTGAAACTCGCCGGGAACGATACAGAAACAGGATTGCTGGCAAAGCGTTTGCTCGGTCAATATTTCGGCGGGCAGTAAAGGCTCATTTATAGCTATAGGAACCGGGACAGGTTGAAAGGTTGGGAGCGGTCGCACCCTCCTCGCCCATTTCCGGCACTCCGTAGGAGACAAGTCTATGAAAAAGTTGGCCCTACTGTTCGCATTAACGATCCTGCTTTCCGGATGCTCGTCTTTGGCGACCGATCAGAACGTCAATGCAGCCGTTCCCTCCGGGAACGTGATTTTTAAAGATGATTTTTCCGATCCTTCCAGCGGCTGGGAAACCTGGAGCGAACCCAGCGGATCGATGGTGGCCTACCAAAATAGCGGTCTGCGGATTTTTATTGCCGAAAAACAGTTCGATTACTGGTCGAGACCGGGCAAGCGGGTGAGCGATGTGCATATGGAAGTGGATGTGATTAAGCTCGGCGGACCGGATGACAATGATTTTGGCATGATTTGCCGCTATCAAGACCGGGATAACTTTTACGCATTATTAGCCAGCAGCGATGGGTACGCCGGCATCCTGAAAGTGAAGGATGGCAAGTATAATATCCTCAGCGGTCCCCAGATGACCTTTTCCGAGACGATCCATAAAGGTTCGGCTCAAAACCATGTGCGCGGTGATTGCAACGGGTCTTCTCTGACCTTAACGGTGAATGGACAAAAGATCCTGGACGTGCAGGATAAGGATTTCAAGACCGGAGAGATCGGCCTGATTGCCGGAACAGGAGATACGGCCGGCGCAGACCTTTACTTCGACAACTTTTTGGCGTATAAACCTTAGTGGTATGAGAGTATATGTAGATTCGATTGGATGCCGACTCAATCAAAGTGAAATCGAGAAAATAGCCACCCAATTCCGATCCGCCGGGCATACGCTGGTCGATAGCCCTGCGGACGCCGAAATGGTGGTCGTAAACACCTGCGCCGTGACGGTGGAGGCTGCTTCCGATTCGAGGCAGAAGATCCGCCAGGCAAGCCGGGCCGGCAATGCGGAAATTGTGGTGACCGGCTGCTGGTCGACGCTGGACCAAAGCGCGGCGGCTGCTCTGCCTGGCGTAAAAGCCGTGATCCCCAACGCGCGTAAGAAGGACCTGGTATCCGAGGTGCTGCACCTGGCTCCGGACGGGATGGACCTGGAGCCGCTGGCGCGCCAGCCGCTGCCCGGCATCCACCAGCGCACGCGGGCTTTCATAAAGACTCAGGATGGGTGTGACAACCATTGCACCTTTTGCATCACGCGCATCGCCCGCGGCGCCGGACGGAGCCAGACCGCGGAAGAGGTGACCGCCGACGTGCGGGCGGCGCTGCTGGGGGGAACGAAAGAAATCGTGCTGACCGGAGTCCACCTGGGGTCCTGGGGTCATGATTTCGATCCACCCAGGCGCCTGGAAGAACTGGCGCGGTTAATCCTGGATAGAACCGATGTGCAGCGGCTGCGTTTCTCTTCGCTGGAGCCCTGGGACCTGAATGCTGAATTCTTTACCTTGTGGCAGGACCGGCGCGTCTGCCGCCACCTGCACCTCCCGCTGCAGTCCGGCTGCCGGGCCACTTTGCGCCGGATGGCGCGCAACGTAACTCCAGAAGGATTCGAAGCTTTATTGGAGGCGGCTCGAAAGACGACGCAGGATATGGCCATTACTACGGACGTCATCGTGGGCTTCCCCGGCGAGAGCGAGGCCGAATTCGAGGAGAGCCTGGAATTCGTTCGCAAAATGGATTTTGCCGGCGGACACGTCTTCAGCTATTCACCCCGCCCGGGCACGCCTGCGGCGCGCTACGCCAACCAGGTGCGGCCCGAGATTCGCAAACAACGCAGCGCAGCCATGCGGTCCGTCCTGGCCGATTCGGCGCAGCGCTTCAGGCAGCGCTGCCTGGGAAAGAAGATGGGCGTGCTGTGGGAATCGGCTTCGGCCCTGGGACCCCAGGGCTGGAAAATGGAAGGGCTGAGCGATAATTACCTGCGGGTGAGCGCATATTCTGCCGAGAAGCGCTGGAACGAGATCGATCTGGTAGAACTGACCGAAATCCAGGAAGATACAATTCTCGGCAGGATCGTAACAGAATAATTCAATATTGAG
>DBMK01000170.1 GCA_002298885.1 Anaerolineaceae bacterium UBA700 | reverse complement strand
CTCTCCACGGAGTGGAGAGGGGGCCGGGGGGTGAGGCTTTTTTTAACCCTTCACTCCACCCGTCGTCAGGCCGCCCACAATTTGTTTTTGCAGGACGACGTAGATGATGGCAACCGGTAAGGCGACGATGATCGCCATCGCCGCAAACCGGTTCCACGGGATGGCGTTGGCGTATTGGCCGGTCATGTTATAAAGCGTCATTGCCAGGGTGTAGTTCTCTGGTTTGGTCAGGAACAGCCAGGGTAAAACGAACTCCTGCCAGTGTCCGATGAAGCCCAGGAAGAACGTCACCACCAGTTGCGGCAGCGCCAGCGGCAGCACGATCTGGAAGAAGATCTGGTTAGAGCCGGCCCCGTCGATGGCCGCTGCCTCTTCCAATTCCTTGGGGATGGTATCCAGGTAGCCCTTCAAATTCCACACGGCGAATGGCAGCGCCCCGGAGATCATGGCGATTCCAACGCCGTAGAGCGAATCGCGCAGGTTGAGCACAACTTTCCCGGTAACGCCCGCAACGCAGGTAGTGAACGGGACCACTGCAATCACCGAATTTCCGCAGTCAAGCAGCCTGAAGTTATTCAGCAGCAGGAAAAGCGGCGTGGAAAGGCCTACGGCTGGCATCAACAGGGGCACAAATACCAGGATCATCAGCACCTGCCGCAGCTTGAACTTGAAACGGCTGAAGGCGTAGGCGGCTGAAACCGCGATCAACAGCGCCAGCAGCCCAACGCTCACCGACAGCCCGACGCTGTTTAACAATAGTTGCGTAAAAGAAACCGGGTTGGCTGTCGGATGGTCCAATACCTGGAGGTAGGAATTGAACGAAACCTCGGTTGGGAAGAGCTGCAGGGTGGATGGGCGGGTATCTTTTGGGCTCAAGGACATCGTGATGATGTACATGATGGGGAACATTACTTCGATGGTGATTACAATGCACAGCAACTGGATGAGCAGTTGGCGCCAAAGGGGTAATTTTTCTCCGCTGCCCTTGCTGCCGGAGGTATCCATATTGAAGAAGCGGGTCAGCGCATTTTTCGGTTTGGTAGTCTGAGCTATTGTGGCCATGGCTGTCCCTATGTGTAGCTTTCTGTTGCCCGGGTAATCCGGTTGGTGATCAGGAAGACGATGAGCACCACGAAGAAGATGATCACCGAGAATGCTCCGGCCGCGCCGTACAGACGGAGGTTACGCACGAGGTCGTACGAGAACGTAACCAATATCTCCGTCATGCGCGCCGGACCTCCGCCGGTTAGGAAGTACACGAAGTTAAACAGGTTAAATGAAAGTGTAAAACCATAAATTGCTGCCGGTACCATGGCAGGCCGCAGGAGGGGCAAGGTAATATTCCAGAACTGGTACGATTTCGAAGCCCCATCGATTGAGGCGGCCTCGTACAGCTCCTTTGGAATGCTCTGCAGGGCGCCTGTGGCAACCAGCACCATGAACGGCCATCCCAGCCAGAAATTGGCGATCATCATGGCGTAATAAGCCGGCGGCAGAGGGCCATTTGGCAACAGCCAGGGAATGGGGGGAGTAGTTTGTGCCAGCCAGCGGATGTGGACTGGATCGACCGAGCCAAAGAAATGCGAAATTGAAGTCAGCGCCTGGTTCATTGCGCCGTAATTTTCGTCGAAAATATTGCGCCAGACGGTTCCAACCACAATCGGTGGAACTACCACGGGCAGCACGTAAATGGCCCGGTAAATTCGCTTGAACCAGATCCCATTGATATTCATCAAGGTAGCAATCAAAATCCCAGCCGGGACGTGGACCGCTACGTTGGTAATCGCCCACCAGAAGTTATAAGTGAGAACCCGCAAGAAATCGAAATCCTGGACGGGCAGTCCGCCGGTGAAAATATTGATGTAATTTTGAAGACCCACCTGGTTCAGTTTTGGGGAATTCAATTGAAGCAGGAGGTCCTTCGTGCTGAAATCGGTGAAGGAAATGATTACCTGGTAGATCAGAGGATAAAAGGTAATAACACCCATCACGGCAAAGGCAGGCAAAAGATACAGGTAAGGAGTAAAAGCCCGTCGGCCAGGAGATATCTTTTTGATTTTCATAGCAGTAGATGTAGATGCCATGGGTGCCTCCGATTTGATAATTGAATTTAAGAAAAGTTCTAAGCGAGCAGGGTTTCCCCTGCTCGCTTAGATACTTTTACAGACTGTTGACGGATTGGTTAGCCATCGTCAGCAGCGTAGAACAATTATTTGTTCGAGGCCGCGGTGGCGGTCTTGATCCAATCCGCAGGGGAGGTGCCTTTTTCGTACACCTGGTCGGTGCCGCAGAAGTTGGTCCAGTACAGGCCAAGCTGCGGAACCTGCGGGCGGATGGTGTTGCCCTTGTTGAAGGCATCCACGAGACCCTTGATCAATGGATTGGTGATGGTGACGTCCGTGCGCACCGGAACGTGGCCGGCGTCGTCCATCATGATCTGCTGGGAACCTTGATTGGTCAGGTAAAGGGCAACCTTAAGGGCGGCGTCCTTCACAGTGCCGTTGGGGTTGAAGTAGAAGCCGTCGATGCCCAGCAGGGGTTTAGCGGGGCCTTTCGGGCCGGCGGGCAGCGGCGCAACAGCCAGTTTGTCGCCCAGGGCCTTTACATAATCGCCCATTGCCCAGTTGCCGTTAGTGATGGCAGCCATCTTGCCTTCGGTGAAGGGAGCCAGGCCGTCCGTATCGGTCTTGGGCCAGCCGTTCTTCTTGGAGATCTGGTACAGTGTGTTCAAGTAAGTCATGGCATCGATTACGCCGGTGCCCTGGTCGGCGACAACTTTCCAGTTCGAGTCGAAGATATCGCCGCCGAAGGCTGCGTAGAAGCCATACTGGTGGTAGCAGCCGTAGCTGATCGAGATCGGCGTGCCGCCCTGCATCAGTTTGAGCAGGTCATCGGTGGTCGCCGGGGGCGTCTTCAGCATGTCGGTGTTGTACCAGAAGGCCAGAGCTTTCATGGATTCGGGAATACCGTAGAGCTTGCCGCCCACGGTCATGCCGTCGATACCGAGCTGGCTGACACCGGACAGTTTGCCGGCGGCCAGGCTGGTGATGTCGTCGAGCAACCCGGCGCGAGCATCGTCGCCCAGCGAGTCATTCGGGGCCACGAACAGGTCTGGTCCGCCGCCGGCTGCAACGTCGGTGCGGTATTTGTTGAAGATGTCGTTAAAGGGGATCTGCAGGACGTTGATCTTGATGTCCGGCATGTCGGTTGCGGCTTTGGCAAGCACTTTGGCGAGAGCCGTCTCTTCAGCAGAGCCGGTGCCGTAGGCGTGCCAGAGGGTGACTTCGGTTACCTTGGCGGGCGCGGTCGTCGCCGTTGGCGCAGGCGGCTGAGTTGGAGCTGGCGGCTGGGTAGCAGCAGGGGGCTGGGTGGCTGCCGGGGCGCTGGTGGGCGCCGGTGGCTGAGTGGGCTCGGGGGTGGCAGCCGGGGCGCAGGCGGCTAATACGAACGAAACGATCATCAAAATACTGATCAAGGGCATTAACTTCTTGGGCATTTTGTTCTCCTTTTTCTAAAGTATCGATTTGAGATTTCACGACCTTGGGCTGAGAACGTGCATTCTCGACTAAATTATGCTTTTTCACCTCCTATTGGTCGTATTTTTCTTGCTTTAATCAGACGCCTGGAAGCACATCAAAGTTAACACGTAAAGAGTTGATGTTTTTCCTGGGAAAAGTGCAATAAATTGTAAGGACTGGATACCTTCCGCATAACACCCGTCGTTAGAACAATCAGCCAGAAGAAAAGTTGCACCTGTTTGCTTATTATCTTCCCGATCACTCTTTTTCGATTCGGTCTATCCTGCTTTGTTATGGTGGTCAAACCTCAGGCCGCCCTACTTAACCACGCTGAAGATTATATTAAAAACATGCGAGTTTGTTTGACAACTTTATGGATAAATTATAGGTTAATATCCAGTCGCTGTCAATTGCGCCGGAGAGTTGCACAACCATTTCTAATGTTTAAGGTCAACCCCCTGCGCCTACCCGGAAGAAACGCAGCTCGTCCTTATCTTGAAGCGGCAGCGATTTATCCAGCCCTACCACGCCGTTCAAGGCCCAGGCCGCAGCTTCCGGCGCCATATCCAGCACGGCGTTCCCCTAGCCTCCGCCTCATCTCTACCCTCCAAGCCAGGGCGGTTAGAAATTAAAAATGCGGAGTTTTTGACGGACTAGTCCGCCAAAAACTCCGCATATTAAACCTCCCCCTTCCCTTCGCGAAGCACCCTGTAAGGGTCAGGGAAGGGAGCCGGGGGGTTAGGTCTTCCTATACCCCAAACTTCTTTGCCAGCCTCTGGCGGTACTCCTCCACGTCGATTTTCAACCGGGCTACGCCCGAATCCATGGCGGCCTTGGCCACGGCGGGGGCTTCCCACACCACCACCCGCCGGTCGAGGGGCTTGGGCACGATGTAATCCCGCCCGAACTCCAGGTGGTCCACATTGTAGGCCTTGCAGACTTCATCCGGGACCGGCTCCTTGGCCAGCGCGGCCAGGGCGTACGAGGCGGCCAGCTTCATCTCCTCGTTGATCTTGCGCGCCCGCACGTCCAACGCGCCGCGGAAAATGAAGGGGAAGCCCAGCACGTTATTGATCTGATTGGGGAAGTCCGAGCGTCCGGTGGCCATGATCACGTCCGAGCGGGTGGCCTTGGCCAGGTCGTACTTGATCTCCGGGTCCGGGTTGGCCATAGCAAATACGATTGGGTCCTTGGCCATGGTCAAAAGCATCTCCGGGGTGAGCACGTCGGCGGCGGAGACCCCCACGAACACGTCCGCATCTTTGATCACGTCGGCCAGCGTAGCCGGGTGGTCGCCCTGGGCGTAGAACAGCTTCTCGGGATACACGTTTTCGCAACGGCCCTGGTAGATCAGCCCCTTGGTGTCGCACAGCCAGATGTGGTCGCACGGCACACCCAGCGTGCGCAGTTGGTTGGCGCAGGCGATGCCGGCTGCCCCCGCGCCGGAGAAGACCACCTTGAGCTGCTCAATCTTCTTGCCGGTGATCTCCATACAGTTCAGCAAGGCAGCCGCCAAAATGATTGCCGTGCCGTGCTGGTCATCGTGGAAAACGGGAATATCCATCATCGACTGCAGGGTCTGCTCCACCTCGAAGCACTCCGGAGCCTTGATGTCCTCCAGGTTGATGCCGCCGAAAGTGGGCCCCATGGCGGCGATGATGTGGATCATATCCTCGCAAGATTTGGCCTCGATCTCGATGTCGAACACATCGATATCAGCGAACCTCTTAAACAGGACGCCCTTGCCCTCCATGACCGGCTTGGAGGCCAGCGGGCCGCGGTTGCCCAGCCCCAGGATGGCCGTGCCGTTGGAAATGACCGCCACCAGGTTGCCCTTGTCGGTGTACTCGTAGACGCAGTCCGGGTCCTTTTCGATCTCCAACACCGGGATGGCCACGCCGGGCGTGTACGCCAGGCTCAAATCGAGCTGGGTCTCCAATGGCTTGGTGGGAACTACTGAAATCTTGCCGGGTCGGCCGCCCCTGCTGTGGTATTCCAGGGCGAGTTCTGGAGTTATTTTGATCATAGGCTTCTCCTTTTTTATACGGACCTTGTGTAATTTGGAAGCAAGATAGGCGAATGGATCTTTCCATTCAACCCAGCGTCGTCTAATTCTTTATTCCAGGCCGCTACGTGCGCCAGGTTAGGCGCTCCCAGGGTGACGCCCGGGAAGTAAGCGGCTGCCGCCACCCCCGCCCGCCGGCCGAACACGCATACGTCCAGCAGGCTGTTGCCCATCAGGCGGTTGCGCCCGTGCACGCCGCCGCTTACTTCGCCGGCCATGAACAGCCCCGGCACACTCGTCGAGCAATCAGTTTCGATCCTGGCCCCGCCGTTCTGGTAGTGCAGGGTGGGGTAGACCAGGATCGGCTCTTTGGCCATATCGATGTTGAAGCGTTTGTACTGGCGCGCCATGGCCGGCAGCGCTTTGGTGACCGTCCCCGGCCCGTGGATCAGGTCGATCATGGGCGTATCCAGCCACACGGTGGGCTGTCCCGAAGGCGTGATGATTCCCAGTTTTCGTTCGCTGCATTCTCGGATAAACGCCGCGGCTTCCACGTCGCGCGGCTCCAATGGGTAGACGAACTGCTCGCCCTTGATGTTCACCGGCTGGGCGCCCAGGCTGCGCACCTTTTCGGTCACCAGTTGGCCAAGGATCTGTTCCGGGTAGGCCGCCCCGGTTGGGTGATACTGCATCGTGTCCAGAAAGACCAGGCTCGCTCCGGCCCGGTATGCCATCACCAGCCCGTCGCCGGTGGCGCCGTAATGGTTTGTGGTGGGGAAGGCCTGGTAATGCAGGCGTCCGCTGCCGCCGGTGGCCAGCACCACCGCCCGGGCCCGGGCGTAGAAATAGTGCTCGGTCTCCATGTTGTACAGGATCGCCCCGCAGGCTTTGCCCTGTTCGTCCAGCACCAGCTCCACCGCGGCGCAGAATTCGATCACGTCGATGTTAGAGCGGTTGCGCACTTCGTCGCGCAGGGTGCGCATGATTTCGGCCCCGGTGTAATCCCGAGCGCAGTGCATACGCTTGCGGCTGGTCCCGCCGCCGTGTTCCTCGTACATGCTCCCGTCCGGCAGCTTGTCGAACATGGCGCCCAGGTGTTCCAGCCATTGGATCACTTCGGGCGCATCCTTCACCAGCGCCTCAACCAGGTCGGGGTGGTTGGTAAAATGGCCGCCGCCGACCACGTCCAGGTAATGGATGGCCGGGCTGTCCTCAGGCCGGTCGGCGGCCTGGATGCCCCCCTGGGCCATCATCGTGTTGGCGTCGCCCAGGCGCAGTTTGGTCACCTGGGTCACGTTGG
This sequence comes from Anaerolineaceae bacterium UBA700, assembly GCA_002298885.1. The sequence continues at coordinate 7,365 of DBMK01000170.1, read as the reverse complement.
CCCCGCCGTCGCTGGCCAGGATGGCCGCGCTCGAGCCGGCGCCTCCGCCGCCCACCACCAGCACGTCCGTGTCGATCTCAGGCTTGCTCAGGTCGAAATCCGGGCTGATGCGCGGCCGCCCTTCCAGCACGTCCGCCAGCTCGAGCGGCATGCGGTTGCCCTTGTCAACGCCGACCCGGATTTCGCGCATGTTGGCCTTAATGTAGTCCGGGTGAAACGAATTAAGCACCGCCTCGCGCTCTTCCATGGTCATCGAGGGAAAACGCTGCCCGGTACGCGTTTGGCGTGTGGCTTCCACGACTTTGATCAGCTCAATCATCTCAGGGGTATAGGTCATGGTTTTTTTCCTCTCGATTATTGGGGCTCGATGTCTCGCGCTTTGTAGCGCTGTTTGAGCTCGTCCAGGTTCAATCCTTTAAGCTGCCCCAGTTCGGCGTCGTACTCTCCGGCCTGGATCGCCGTGACGCGCTTTTCCAGGTGCTCCGAGCGGGCCGCTAGGTAGCGCCCATACAGGCGCCGGCTCAGGATGGCAATGTTGTACTGGGGTTCCTCTGCCGGGCAGCGCGCCGAACACAGGCCGCACATGATGCAGTCGAAGGACAGGTTGGCCACCGCGGCGATGTCGCCGCGCATGGCCGCCGCCATGTACCCCTTCACGTCCAGCTCCTGCGGGCAGGCCTTGGTGCACGTGCCGCACCCCAGGCAGCGCAGCAGCTCGGGATACAGCTTGAACAGCGTGCCCGGCTCGGCTTTGAGTTGGGTGATATCGTAGCTGGCGCGCTTGGCCGGGAAGAACGGGATTTGCACCAGGTACATCTCCGGCCTCACCACCGTCTGGCAGGCCAGCCCAAAATACAGCTTGGGATCATCTTTGATGCGGTAAACCGTACCGCAGGCGCCACAGAAGCCGCCCCGGCAGCCCACTCCGCGCACCAGGACGTACCCGGCCCATTCCATCGCCTTCATGATCGTCAGGCTGGGGGGCACGTCGTAGCGCTTGCCCATGATGAAAATTGGGATCGTTTGCGTTTGTTCAGGCATCGTCACACTCCTCACAACGTTATTCGCCAACCTCGGTCCATTCGTCCGCCTTGAAGGTGATCAAGGGCGGCTTTTCGTCCAGATTCTTGCCCGGCTGGTAATCAAAGACCGCCTGCACCTGCTGCCCGATGGCCCGGAAGACCGTCCCCACCGGCAGCTCGGCCGGGCAAGCTTCGCTGCACATCCCGCATCCCACGCATGAGAGCGCCATGTGGTTCAGGCGGGTCAGGTGGAACAGGGTGGTGTCGGAGGGCATGCGGCAGGCGCCCTTCTGCTGTGTCCAGGCCACGTACTGCATCGGCTCGTGGTCGAAAACCGGGCTCTTGAACACGCACGTCTTGCAGTAGCAGATCGGACAGACCGTCATGCAGTTGTGGCAGCGGATGCAGGCCGCAAACACGGCCGCCAGGTTTTCGCTGCCATCCATCCTCGCCCGGATGGCTTCAAATTCCGCGTCCCGAATGGCTGTGCGTTCGCGGACCAACTTTTCCACCACCTCGGCGCGCCGGCCACTTTCCGCCGGAGTGAACCCCAGCTTTTCTCCCAATTCGTCGCTCAAAGTAACAAAAAACGCTTCGTCGAGCGGTCCGTGCAGCAGCTCGATGATCCCCTGGGCCTGGTCGAACACCGGCTGCTCGCACATCTGGCATGCTTTACGCAGCTCGGGGCGTGGCGCATCGGGCTTTTCGATGGCTTCGCGGAACAATTCTTTCCACAGCTCATCTTTGCTCTTGCCGTTACTCGAAACCATCTTCTGGTATTCCGCCACGCCGTAGGCCCCGGCGCAGTCCACGCTGATCAGAAGCATGTCCTCCAGGCTGGCCTGCTGCAGTTTGACCAGCTCGACCAGGGCGCGCGCCTCGCACGAGCGCAGCACCGCACCCACCCTGGGGCGCGGCTTGCGAGCGCTGACCTGTCCGGCCAGGGTGGCCGCATTGACCGGCAGCACCGGCGCCAGCGGGTCGGCGTGCACCAGCAGGGCGGGGTTGCTGACCAGCGCCGGGGTGATCGTCCCGCCGGGTGTGCGCATCGGCACCAGCAGCAGGTCCACCAGGTTTTCGGTCAGCAGCCTGCCCAGCAGCCCCTGGATGGCCTGTAACGTATCGTTATTCTCAACCGGAATGCGTATTCTCATGAGCGTTCCTTATTCGATGGGTTTACTCGTATCGATCCCATTCTAAACAGCCCAATCGACCTTGCTGGCATTGGGGCCTTTTTCCTTCATGGCCGTGGTTATTTCGCGCACCACCTCGGCGAACTTCTGGCCCTCGCTGGCGCTGATCCAGCGGATCCAGATGCGCTCCTCGTCGAAACCGGCGCTCTTGAGGATCTCTTTCAGCGCCACCACCCGCCGCCGCTCCTTGTAATTGCCTTCCTGGTAATGGCAGTCGCCCGGGTGGCACCCGCCGATCAGAATGCCGTCGGCCCCAGCCAGGTCGGCCTTGAGCACGTAGATCGGGTCCACTGCGCCGCTGCACATCAGGCGGATGATGCGCACGTTGGGCGGGTACTGCAGGCGCGATGTGCCCGCCAGGTCCGCCCCGGTGTAGGTGCACCAGTTGCACAGGAAAGCAATAATTCTGGGCTCAAAATTAGCATCACTCATAGATATTCTCCACGGCCGCGTCGATCATGGCGCTGATTTGCAGGAATTCAAAGCCCCTTTGCTGAGAGGCCTTGTTGGGGCAGGCGGCCACGCAGGCGCCGCACCCCTGGCACAACACGTCGATCACTTCGGCGTACTTCATCCCCGGCTCCAGGCGACGCGCCCCGTAGGGGCAGACTTCCACGCAGATCCCGCAGGCTGCGCATAGCCTTGGATTGACCGAGGCGATAATCGGCGTGGCGGTCAGCTCTTTCTTCGCCAGCAGGCCCACCGCCCGCACTGAGGCCGCCTGGGCCTGGGCAATCGTCTCGTCCACGCCGCGCGGCGAATGCGCCAGGCCGCACAAGAATACCCCGTCCGCCGCAAAATCCACCGGGCGCAGCTTGACGTGCGCTTCCAGGAAGAATCCCTCGCTGGTCAGGGGCAGCTTGAGCAGGCGGCTCAGGCTCTCGTTGCCCGGTTCGGCTTCGATGCCCGCGCTCAATACGACCAGGTCCGCCGCCAGGGTCACTACTTCGTTTTCAGGCTGGCTGGCGACCTCAACTTCCAGGCCGCTCCCCGTTTGCTTCACCCGGGGTTTGTTCTCCGGATCGTATTGCAGGAACATCACCCCGGCCTGTCGTGCCTGGCGGTACAGCCGCTCGCGGAAACCGTAGCTGCGTAAATCGCGGTACAGGATCGTCACTCTGGTCTTGGGGCTACGCTTCTTGATTTCCAGGGCGTTTTTGATCGCCTGGGTGCAGCAAATGCGCGAGCAGTAGGGGTGTGCTTCATCCCGCGATCCCACGCACTGGATCATCACCACCGACTGCGGCGGCTTTTCGTCGATTTGGGCTTCGTCCGAGTTCAGGTGCGCTTCGAGCTCTCGCTGCGTCAGCACCCCGCTCAATTGGCCGTAACCGTAGGCCTGGGGCCGGATCTCCTGCCCGCCGGTGGCGACGATCACCACCCCGTGAGCCACTTCCGTGCGCTCTCCGCCCCGGCTTTCGATCACCGAATGGAACTGGCCCACGTAGCCGGTGATCTCCGCCACCTGAGCTTCTAACAGCACGCGGATACGCGGCTCGCCTGCCAGGCGTTGGATCGTCTCCTGGAGAAGCGCCTGCGGGCTGCTGCCGTCCAGACCGGTGTAAATATGGCGCAGGTGCCCGCCCAAAAAGGCCTCGCGCTCCACCAGCGTCACCTGGAATCCCTGGGCCGCAATCGACAGCGCCGCCGTCATCCCGGCCAACCCTCCGCCGATGACCAGCGCCGAGGGCTCGACGTTCAACGTGCCCCGCTGAAGCGGGCGCAGGCGCTTGGCCTTGGCCACCGCCATCGCCACCAGTTGCATGGCCTTGTGCGTGGCCTGTTCCGGCGAACCGCGATGCACCCAGGCGTCCTGCTCGCGCAGGTTGGCCAGCTCGAACAGGTAGCGGTTCAGCCCGGCCTGGCGGATAGTGTCCTGGAATAGCGGCTCGTGGGTGCGCGGCGTGCAGCTTGCCACCACCACCCGGTTGAGGCCCTGTTCGGCGATCACTTTGGTGATCTTTTCCTGGGTGTCCTGCGAGCAGGTGTACAGGTTGCGCTCGGCGTACACCACGTTGGGCAGGCCTTTGGCAAATTCGACCACCTCCGGCACGTTCACCACCCCGCCGATGTTGATCCCGCAGTGGCACACGAAAACGCCTACCCGCGGCTCTTCCTCGCTGACGTTGCGTTCTTCGGGGTAGACCATCTGGCGGGTCAGCGTGCCGCGCGCCCCGGCCAGGCCTGCCGAGGCAAACGCTGCGGCGCAGCTGGCCTCGATCACCGTTTCCGGGATGTCCTTGGGCTCGGAGAAGGCGCCCGCCACGTAAATGCCCGGGCGCGAGGTGGTCGTCGGGTGGTAATCCGGCGCCTCGGCGAAGCCAAATTCGTTCAGTTCCACCCCCAGCCTGCGCGCCGTGGCCTGCGCCTCGGGGGTGGGTTTTAAACCCGTCGCCAGCACGACCATGTCGAAGGCTTCCTCGTGGCTGGCCGGGCGCCCGTCCTTATCGAAGGTGGCGTAGCTCAGGCGCAAGTCGCGGCTGCCCGGCGCTTCTTTAACCGCCGAGACCATGCAGCGCACGTAGCGCACGCCCTGTTCCTTTTCAGCCCGCTCGATATAGGCGTCGAACCCCTTGCCGAAGGCGCGGATATCCATGTAAAAAATGCTGGGTTGGATGTGCGCATCGTGCTCGCGGGCGATGACCGCCTCCTTGGTGGCGTACATGCAACACACCGAGGAGCAGTACCCCTGGTCGCAGCGCGGGTCGCGCGAGCCCACGCATTGGATCCAGGCCACCTTTTGCGGGTGGCGCCCGTCCGAAGGTCGCTGGACCACGCCGCCGAAGGGACCGGATGCACTGAGCATGCGCTCGAATTCCAGGCTGGTGACCACGTTGGGGTAGCGCCCGTAGCCGAATTCGGGCTTGATCTCGCCCGGCACCGGCTGCAAGCCAGGGGAGAGCACCACGGCGCCTACTTCCAGCTCGATGGTCTTCTCCGGCATGTTGTGGTCGATGGCGTTGGCCCGGCAGGCGTAGACGCACTGCAGGCACTCCGAGCACACGCCGCAGCCCAGGCAGCGCGCCGCTTCGGCCCGCGCCTCGGCTTCGCTAAGGGCAAGGTACACTTCTTCGAAATCCTGGCTGCGCTGGTCGGCCGGCCTTTTTTGCGGCTCGATGCGGGCTGCCCCCAACGCCGGATTGGCCAGCATGCGCTGGCGCACTTCCAGTTCGTCGATCTCGACCCGGGGTGGGCGGGATTTCTCGCTCTTCAGCTCCTTGCCGTTCAGGTAATTGTCGATGGCTTGCGCCGCCTTGTGCCCGGCGGCAATCGCATCCACGACGAAGGTCGTCCCGGTGACCACGTCGCCGCCGGCAAAGATCCCCGGCAGGCTGGTCGCCAGGCTGTCGGGGTCCACTTTCAGGAAGCGCCCGCGCAGCGTCTCGGCCTGCTCCTTGAGCTTGCCCAATTGCGGCGCCTGGCCGATGGCGAATATGACTGTGTCGGCCTGGATCACCTCTTCCGTGCCGGGGAGCTCGGTGAAGTCCGGCCGTCCTTCCATAAAACCGTGCAAGTCCACCTGCACGCAGCGCACCCCGCTCACCCGCCCGTCCTGCTGGGTGATCTCCTTGAAGGTGCGCCCGGCGAAGACTTCGATCCCTTCTTCCTCGGCATCGCGTACTTCCCAATCGTGGGCGGGCATTTTGGCCCGGCTTTCCAGGCAGGACATGCCCACCCAGGCCGCATCCAGGCGCACGCAGGTCATGGCCACGTCGATGGCTACGTTCCCGCCGCCCAATACCAGCACTTTTTTGCCGCCGATTCCAACCGAGGCGTCCTCCCCGCCGTTGCGCTGCAGGCTTGCCGCCCGCAGGAAATCGGTCGCCAATTTTACCTGGGGCAGGTCGGCGCCCGGGATGGGGAGCTTGCTGGCCTGGTGGGCGCCGGTGCCCACGAAGACGGCGTCGAAGCCCTGTTTTAATAGCTCCGGCACGTCGTCCACACGGTGGTTCAACTCCAACCTGACCCCTTCGGCCAGGATGTCGTCGATCTCGCGCTGCACCACGTCCTGTGGCAGGCGATATTCCGGCACGCCCACGCGCATCATCCCGCCGGCTACCGGCAGCGCCTCGTAGACCGTCACCGCGTGGCCTCTGCGTACCAGGTCCAAGGCGCAGGTCAGGCCGGCCGGCCCCGAGCCCACCACGGCCACCGCCTTGCCGCTGGCCGCCTGCGGACCGGGCTCTACCGGCTTGCGCACGCTCTCGTCCTGGGCCCACCACCAGTCGGCCACGAAGCGCTTGAGGCCCATGATGTTCACCGGCGTATCCCCGGCGTTGCGGCTGCACTCGTCCTCGCAGCGGTGGTTGCATACCCGCCCGCATATGGATGGGAAGGGATTGTCCTCCTTGATGGTGCGGTAGGCGTCGGCAAAACGACCCTCGCGCACCAGCGCCAGGTAACCCTGCGCCCGCTGGTTGATCGGGCAGGCGTCCCGGCACGGCGCAGTCCCCGCTTTTTCGATAGCGAATGCGTTGGGGATGGCCTGCGGGTAGGGCTTGTACACCGCCCGCCGTTGGGACAGGCCGCCGTTGAATTCGTCCAGGCGGCTCACCGGGCAGGCGGCGGCGCAGTCGCCGCAGCCGGTGCAGGCCGCCAGGTTCACGTAGCGCGGCCGCTGGCGGATCTTGACCCTGAAATCGCCCGGCTCGCCGCTGATGCCTTCGATGTCGGCCGTGGTGATAATTTCGATGTTCAGGTGGCGCCCCACTTCCACAAGCTTGGGGGACATGATGCACATCGAGCAGTCGTTGGTGGGGAAGGTCTTGTCGAGCTGAGCCATCGTCCCGCCGATGGCCGGGCTGCGTTCCAGCAGGTAGACCTTTAACCCCGCCTCCGCCAGGTCGAGGGATGCCTGCATCCCGCCGATCCCGGCGCCGACCACCAGAACGGCTCCAACGGGCTGTTTCTGTTTCTCTTCTGGCATGTCTAAGCTCATTACCATTTCATTCCTGACACCTGCCTCATCGAGCGAAATTGTTCCATTTTTTGCAGCCCCTCGACGTCGGCGGGTCACAGACCCGCCTGGAGCCTTACCCATTTGCTCCGCCGGGGTCTGTGACCCCGGCCTCTCCCCGACGAGTGCGGCTTTTCCTGCGGCCATCAACCCGGTCATATGCGGCGGTCACCCCTTACAGGGTGCTGCGCGT
>DBMK01000009.1 GCA_002298885.1 Anaerolineaceae bacterium UBA700 | reverse complement strand
CTGCGGGCATCAACCTGTTAATCTACTTCTGAAATACCACTGCCCGGCTAATCCAGACCTTGCGTTCCTCTATGGGTTTCAGGCCTGCGGCGCGCGCTTTGGCAACGGTCTGCTCGAAATTAGCGCTGGCAACGTGCAGATGCGGCTCAACGACCAAAAAACAGCCGCCGGGTTTCAGCAGGCGGTACACTTCCTCCAGGAATCCTTCCTGGTTTTCCACCTCATGGACCATCCAGAATGCCACGGCGAAATCCACTTCCACCGGGTCCAGCCCAATCTGCTGCGGCGTGGAACGGTGCAGCCGGATGCGCTCCCCCAGCCCGGCGCGGGCGGCATTGCGCTTCACCCTCTCCAGCATCTCGACCTGCAAGTCGACGGCAATCACCTGCCCCGATGCGCCGACCAGGCGCGCCAGGGCCAGGGTGAAAGTTCCCGGACCGCAGCCGAGGTCCAGCACTACGCTGCCTTCTTGCACCAGCCCGGCAAACATGCGCCGCGGATTGTGCAGCCAGCGCCGCACCGGGTTATCCAATAAGCCGGACAGCCAATACGGACAGGGGTCCATGTGCTCGTGAATGGTAGGTTCCGCCATCGATTCCTCTCGGTTCATTTCATTTCAGATGCAACAATTTTTGACAGCAGGCGTGCCAGGGTTTCCTGTTCGTCCGGGTCCAGGATATTGGCAAACTGCCGGGCTATTCTGCGGTGGAATTCGGCGTGCACCTGCTGTAAGGTGCGGCCTTTTTCGGTAAGCGCGATATTGAAAGCGCGTTTATCCGTGAGCGATTGATTTTTGGTCAGGTAACCTTTCTGGATCAGCCTGGTCACAATGGCCGTCACCGACGGCTTGCTGACCTTGAAAACCCGGGCCAGGTCGCCGAAGGTGGGCTGGTCCAGCCGTGCAATTTCCTCCAGGTAGACGATCTGTTTCATCGAAAGCTCGGAAAGCTGGCTTTCCTGGATGGCTTCGCTCTCCAGCTCGGCAAAATGCCGTGTCAGGATGGCGATGATGCGGTCGAGAGAAAAATTGGGATCCATGGTCGTATAATTAGTTAGATTGAACTAACTAATTATACAACCATGGGCCACGATTTGTCAATACCCTTAAGTCCGATAACCTGAAAAGAGATGTCAAAACCGGACCTCACCCCCCAACCCCCTCTCCATGGGATGGAGAGGGGGAGTAGGCAATTCCTATCTGGTGATAATGTCTCATGTCTGCTTTCACTGCGCGCTCCCCTCTCCATTCCATGGAGAGGGGTCGGGGGTGAGGTCCGATTTAAAGGAATGGCAGCATATTGCCCAATTTAAAGAAACCTACCATTCAAGGTTTTAAGAACAAGAATCCCAAAATCCAGGGTTTAAGCCGGCAATTCAAGTAAAATTATCGGACTATGGGAAAACGAACGAGCTGAAATTTATATTTCGTCTCTTTGGGAGGAAAACATTGAGCATCGATGACGCGCAAACGGACCAGCAAATAGAGGATCTATTAAGCCGGATGACTTTGAAGGAAAAGATCAGCCTGCTCAGCGGCAAGGATGTATGGAATACGGTACCGAATGCGCGCCTGGGCATCCCATCCCTGACCATGACCGACGGGCCGCACGGCGTGCGTGCCAGCGTGCCCGAATCCGGGCGCACAGCCAAACCCACTTCAGCCTTCCCCACCGGGGTAGCCATTGCCGCCAGTTGGGACCCCGAGCTGATCGAACAGGTGGGGGCTGCGCTGGCGGAAGAGACGTTGGCCATGGGCTGCGACGTTCTGCTGGGGCCCTGCGTCAACATCGTGCGCCATCCGCTGGCCGGGCGTAATTTCGAGAGCTACGGCGAGGACCCCTATCTATCCGGGCGCATCGGCGCGGCCTACGTTAAAGGCTTGCAGAGCCGCGGTGTCGGCGCCTCGCTCAAGCATTTCGCCTGCAACAACCAGGAGACCGAGCGCAACCGCGGCAGCTCGGAAGTGGACGAGCGCACCCTGCGCGAGATTTACCTGGCGCAGTTCGAAACCATCGTTAAAGAATCGAACCCCTGGACGGTCATGTGCTCGTACAACCGCCTGAACGGCGTTTACGCCAGCCAGAACCAGCATTTGCTCAACGAAATTCTCAAGGGCGAATGGGGCTACGATGGAGCCGTGGTCTCAGATTGGGGCGCCAACCACACCGTGTTTGAATCGGTTGCCGGCGGACTGGACCTGGAAATGCCCGGCCCGACCAAGTATTACGGCGGCCTGCTGGTGGAGGCGGTCAACAACTGGCAGATCCCCGAGGCGGCAATCGACGATGCGGCCCGGCGCGTGCTGCGCCTGCTGGCCCGCGTTGGCAGGCTCGGCCCAGATGGCCCGGCGCCGCGCCGCGGCTCGGTCAACACACCGGATCATACCCAAATTGCCCGCCGCCTGGCCGAGCAGTCGATCACCTTGCTCAAGAACGACGGGGATATCCTCCCGATCCGGACCGAGAAGACCCAAACTATGGCCGTCATCGGCCTCAACGCTACCCAGATCACCGTCAGCGGAGGCGGCAGTTCCGGCGTGACCCCGCCCTACCGGGTTACGCCGTTGCAGGGCCTGCAGAGCCGGCTGGGCAGCACGCTGGAAATCGTCTACGAGCCCGGCTGCAACAACTTCGACGCCATCCCGGCCATCCACCCGGATTGGCTCAGCCTGCCGGACGGCAGCGGCCCGGGGTTGAAAGCCGAGTTCTTCAGCAGCGTCGAGTATACCGGCGCCCCCGCCCTGACCCGCTACGACCGCAAGATTGACTTCTGGTGGTTCTCTAAAGGCCCCACGAACGAGGACCGGTTTGCCGCCCGCTGGAGCGGCAACCTGACCGTGCCGGAAAGCGGCCGCTACGCCATCCAGCTTACCAATTCCGCCGGCGCCCGCCTGTTTATCGACGACAAGCCGTTCATCGACAGCCAGGCCGGCGGGCAGACCATTTTTACCCCGGCCGTGACGGCCGGGTATATCCAACTGGCTGCCGGCCAGGCCTATCCGATCCGCATCGAGTACACCAAAGGCAGCGACGAGGAATTTGCCCACATCAGCCTGCAGTGCGCCTACGTCCCGCCAACGGAAGAAGACGAGCGCCTGGAGCGCGCCGTGGCCGCCACCAAGGCCTGCGATATGGCCGTGGTCTTCGTCGGCATGCCCGAGGGCTTCGAGACCGAAGGGCGCGACCGCCCGCATATGGACCTGCCCGGCCGCCAGGTGGAACTGGTGAAAGCCGTAGCCCAGGCCAACCCGCGCACGGTGGTGGTGATCAACGCCGGGGCGCCGGTGAGCATGCCCTGGATCGACGAGGTGCCGGCGGTGCTGCTGGCTTACTACCCCGGAATGGAAGGCGGCAGCGCCATAGCCGCCGTTCTGGCCGGCGACGTGAATCCCTCCGGCAAACTGCCCGTGACCTTCCCGCGCCGCCTGGAGGACACACCCGCCTACGCCAACTACCCCGGCGGGCGCGAGGTGCGCTACGGCGAGGGCATCTTCGTCGGCTACCGTCACTACGACCAGCACGATTTGGAGCCGCTGTTCCCATTCGGGCACGGGCTTTCCTACACCACGTTCGAATACAGCCAGCTCAAACTGCCCAACAGCCTGAAGGCGGGAGACCCCTGGCAGGTGACGGTCACGGTCAGCAATACCGGCGCCCGGGCGGGCAAAGAGGTGGTCCAGCTCTACATCCACGATCTGAAGAGTACTCTGCCCCGCCCGCCCAAGGAACTGAAGGGATTCCGTAAGGTTAGCCTTGAACCCGGCGAGGAACGGGAAGTGGTCTTCGACCTGGACGAGCGCAGCCTGGCTTTTTACGATCCGTATGCCGCCCGCTGGACCGTCGAACCTGGCGAGTTCGAGATTATGGTGGGCAGCTCGTCGCGCGATATCCGCGCCATTGGGAAAATAAAAGTGATTGCATAGAATCGTAGTGACGACTTTAG
>DBMK01000173.1 GCA_002298885.1 Anaerolineaceae bacterium UBA700 | reverse complement strand
AGGTGTATTGGGTGAGGAAGAAAACGGGCCTCCTCCTCCGGCCCCTTCTCCTGGAGCACGTTTCACCGCTCCAGGAGAAGGGGAGATGCTTTTTTAAATGGAGGATCTGCTCTAGAGCTGTTTGACGCTCCGCTGGGGTCTATGACCCCAGCGCAAAAGCTAAGCGGGATGAATGAGGAAGGTGCCTGGCTCCGATACGGGGGTCGCAGACCCTCTTGGAGCGAGCGCGAGCGGGGTAAAAAAAAGTCAGGCGAGGACTCATATTTTTCCCGGATGCTTCCTTACAGTATGCTACGCGATCGCCCCTACCACCGGTTGCATGGAAAAAGCGGTCGGGCAAGCTGGAATGCAAGTGAAGCACGAATAAATTTGAAACAAATATGGATCGAGGCGGCAATTTTTTAAGGTGCAAGTTGAAACTTGTTAAGCAAGAGTATTAAAAATTAAAGAGAACACGGCTATTGCAGGCGACGAACGGGTTTCTGATTCAGAGAAGAGAGGTATTCGTTTTGGAACGAATACGGAACGAATATGGGCGGGAAAACAAATATGAAACAATTCATTCTATATGGACGAAAAGGGGTGGGAGGAACATTTGTTCTGTTTAAAAGTATAGCGAGGGGCAAAGAGAAGTGCAACCCGTGCATTGTTGCAATTTACCCGTGAAAAGTCGCAGAGTGAACGATCAATCCACCGAGCTGAGTCAGGGTTTTAGCACGCCGGGCAAATAAAGCTTCTTGGGCAAGGGGCCAGGCATTTCGTAAGCGCCCATGTCAAAAGCGATGCCAGACGGGCGGGGCCTGCCTTCCAGATCGTCCGGAACGTCGGCTAAAAAGGTGCCTTTATTCAGTGCCGGGCTGGTTGCCGAGAGGTGATAATCATTTGCGCCAGGGTTAACAAAAAGTTGGGCGGGTGCAGCGATCAGTGAATGCTTGTCGTAGCCCATTGCCTGCCAGGCTGCCAGGGGAATCACGGTGTCGTTGCCGTCGGCGCTGAGGCGGTCCATGAGCACGTTGTAGTCGCTGCTAAACCCGGTCAGATCGGATGGGCCGATGGTGATCGTGCCTCGCCATGAATGCTGGCTATAGAGGATGTTGTTGAAAACCTGGTTATAGGTGTTGCCCGGATCGGGCAGGGAGGTATCGGGCTCGGGGATATTGATCGCCCAACGCCCATCGGCGGGCATGAGGATGGTGTTGTTGAGGATCTTGTTGCGGCGTGAGCCGCTGCCGCCGTCGATCTGGTACATCGAGATGCCACTGGCGTGGTTGTTATAGAGCAGGTTATTGCGCACGATTGTGTCGGTCACTCCGTCCATGTTGATTCCCGAACCGCCGGCAGCGCCGTTATTGTAGATAACATTGCCTTCGACCAGGCCGAACGAGATGATCCCATCGCCGGGCTGCATGCTGATATCCCCGTTCATGTGCAGGCCGCACCCGGCGTTATCGTGCAGGCGGTTACGGCGGATGGTGGGGTGATCGCTGGAGTTGCTGATGTAGATGCCATGCTGGTCCACGGCGCCATAGGATTCGGAATTTTCGACCGTGGTGTAGTCGCTGAAATCGGTGAACAGGCCCCAGGTGTGGTTGTTGGCGAAGATGCTGTTGCGCACGGTCACGTGATCGGAGGAATCGATGCGCACGCCGGCGCGGGTGGCGTTGCGGATGGTCAAGCCATCGACCACGACGTAATTGGCACCGGTGATAAAGAAGGCATCCTGGCGGCTGCCGGTGCCGCTTTTGTCGATAATCACGCCCGCACCTTTGGCCTTGAAGGTGACCGGACTGCCGTCCGTCCCGCCGCGGGTGACGGTAATGCCGCCCTCCTGGTACACGCCGGGACCGATGAGCAAGGTGTCGCCGGGGGAGAGCTGGTCGGCGCCGTGCTGGATGGTGCGCCAGGGATGGGCGCTCGAGCCGTCGCTGGTATCCAGGCCGGAAGGAGAGACGTAATAGGTCTGGGCCTGGGCTGTGGCAGGAGAGGGGAAAACGAGGGTGGCCAGGAGGATGGTGAGGGAGAGACAACGGCTGAGGGTTTTGTTCATGAATTTTTCTACTTTGATGTAAAACTACCTGCCTGACAGTTTGTTTTCTTCATGCCCCGCCTGGGGCTAACCCGCAGGGTGCTTCGCGAAGCCACCAGGCTATCACGTTCAAACCTGCAAATGGTTTTTGAAAACTTAAACGGGTAATCAGCGTTTAGATGGGCCTGCTAGCCTCACCCCCGGCCCCTCTCCCAGAACGGTGAAGCACGTTCTGGGAGAGGGGAGAAAACCAAATCCAGTGCATTTCTCCCCTCTCCTGAGAATGGTTTTTTATTCTCAGGAGAGGGGCCGGGGGTGAGGTTCTGGTTGACCGCGAGGTATGTACATACCCAATTAAGTTATCAAAAACCATAAGCAGTTTCTTAATTGGCTTGAGGCCTTTTCCAGCTCGATTTATCGGGCTTGACTCACCTAGCCTGATGGCTTCGCGAAGCACCCTGCGGGTTAGCCTCAGGCGATGCCGGAAATGACGTAAGGTGGCTAGATGAAAAAAGGTAATAGCAATTACTCCGACCAATGTCTCTTTTATCGCGAATGGCACGAATGGTTTAGTGGCAGCAGATAATTGATATATATATATATATATATATATATTATGCCAGCTGACCGGCCACTTCTATCGACAGAATAGTTAAGCAGGCAGTAGGTTTTAGGATGGGGATGAAGCATACAGTATTCTCCTGGTCTTGCGTGATGACACACAAAATCTGCGTACCTTGCCGGGGAAGCATCTCCCGTTCTGGAAAATGGTCTTTTCGCCCGATGGGTCTCGGCTGGCGTCTGGTGGGGTGGAAATTCACGTATGGCAGGTGAAGGACGGTAATCTGGTAGCAGTAAGGAAGAGCGACTGTAAGTAACCTGTGTAAAACCTGGCAGTACACTTTAGTTGATTAATGAGGGGGAACGATCTATACTATTGATCAGAAGAAAATTCTTACTAATTGAATGGGAATTATCATAAATTCGGTTTCTGAACAGCCAGGTCTCCTGAAGGATTGAGCCTGGAGACAGGAGAAATCAAATGAAAGTCAGCGATGATCTTCGCCTGGTGTTAGAAGATGGAGAAGCCTTTAATTACCACTTCGACAACAGCCCAAACTTTAGAATGGGCCTCTCTCCGGACCATATTGTGGTTTATTGTACGCAGCGGAGAGACTTACAAGACGCGGTTAGCAATTTTAAAACTCCAAAAGGCGATTCAGCCCATTTGATCATTGGAAGAGACGGGAAAGAAATTGTCCAGATGGAGACATTTGATCGCGCCGCGGCGCACAATATGGGATTCAATAATACAGCTCTGGCGGTAGAACTCGACTATCCAGGAGAGCTGACCAAAGTACCAAACCGTTTCAATTCGATCGACAAATTTGACCCGAGCCAGGTTCTGAATGCCAGACCATTGTTTAGCACTCGAACCAGGCCGTGGCCACTCTTCCCGAAAGCGCAGTTGGACACATTGTTGGTCGTGATGCGAGCGTTACTGGAAAGATTCGAACCGATCCATAGCATCCTGGGAAATGATGAGGTTTTTTCGGGAGAAGTGGATCCCGGACCGGCCTTTCCGCGCACCTTGTTCCGAGAAAAACTGCTTGGCGGGCGGGAAACGCTGGATGTGCTTGACGAAACCAACCAGGAAGCAACACTCCGGGCAGGACCAGGCGCTGAATTCTTGACCTTATATCAGGATCCGCTCCCCAAGGGGACCCAGGTCTCGATGATCTTCGAGGAGGGAGATTGGCTGCTCATCGAAGCGCTGGCAGAATTGCAAGGCAACCCCTGGATAGTGGGATGGATCGAGAAGCGCTTTGTATCCCCCAAAATCTACGTTCCGCAGGTGGTGGATAATCGGTTACTCACCCAGGAAGGGCGGCGTTACTTATTCAAACCGGCAGACCCGACCAACTACGATGGCAAGAGAACAATGGACGCCCCCAAATACATCATCATGCACTTCACCACCGGCACCGAGATTTCAACCACGATCAATGAATTCCAAAGCCCGTTTACAGCCTCCGCACACCTGCTGATCGCCAGGGATGGGCGGGTGATCCAGTTCGTGCCGTTCAACAAAAGCGCTTTCCACGTTGGGTTCGCCTTCTGGGAGGGGGAAAGCAATTTGAATAAGATGACGTTCGGCATTGAGCTGGACAATGCCGGATTCCTGCGGCGTAAAGATGATCAATGGATGCGCGGAAAGAAGGTTATCCCGCCCGAGCAAGTGGAGGAGGCGATCCATTGGAAAGAATTTAGAAAGAGAGCATGGGAGAAGTTCCCGGATGTGCAGATCCAAGTTGCACATGATATCGTCACGAGACTGGTAAAACAATTCAATATCCAGGATATCCTGGGGCACGACATGATCAATTTGCTTAACCGCGGCGATCCTGGGCCGTTATTTCAACCTACCCTTGAAGAATGGAGGCAGGAATTCTTTGGGCGAAAGGATCCGGCCTTCAAACCCTTTGTCATCGCAGATAAAACAGGGAAAACGCCGATCTTCACCTATCAGGATGGAGTACCGGCGCCGTTCACCAAAGAAGATCAAGCTCCACCCGTCGAGTTGAAGACCAGCCCGCTTGAGAATGGGACTGTGGTGAGGATTCAGCAAAAACTACCCCGGTGGACGTTGGTGTTCGTATTCCCGAATCCGGAAAAGAGAATCAATTGGATGCAGGGTTGGGTGAACAGCAATGCGATCAAGCCTGTCGATTGAAGATCGGGTTTTATATATTGGCCAATTATTAATTGCATAAGGCCAATTATTCGTTGTTCCTGACATACAATTTAGCACTCGCTATACCCGCACGCATAGCACTTCCGGCACCCCTCCTCGTTGACCACGGCGGCCTGGCCGCATTCGGGGCAGAGGTCGCCGATCTTGAGCAGGGGGGGCGGCTCGGGGGCGAGGTCGTCGGTCTTGAGCTCTAACAGGCGGCCGTTGTCGCCGGGCTCATCGGACTCGTCGGTGGGTTCGACCGGGTGATGGTGCTGCTGAGTGAGGCGAAGGGTGCGCTGGTTGAGGTATTCCTCGAGCACCTGGGACAGCCCATCTGGCAGGGAGCGGACGCGGTTGGGGCCGAAGCCGAGCTGGCGCCCGCCGCCGATGCCGGCAAGCTGGCGCAGGACGTCGGTTAGGCGGTCGGCGGGGGGGACAGGGGAGGCCAGTCGCAGGACGTAGGAGATAAGGCGGCCGAGGGCTTCGGATACGGCAGCGGTCTCGGAGCCGGCCTTGGAGGTGTTGACGAACATCTCGAAGGGCTGGGCGCCGCCGTTTTCGTTGATGGTGACGAAGGCCTTGCCCAGGGGAGTCTCGATGGAGTAAGTGTAACCGGAGAGGAAGCGCGGGCGGGGCTTTTTGGTGTCCTGCCACATGCGCAACTGCTCGGCAGCGTGCTCCTCGGGGGTAAGGGCGGCCGGCTTGACGGGCTGCTTGGCGTCGAGGGTGGCCTTGGTCTCGAGGACTACCTTTTCGCGCGAGCCGGTGACGTAGACGGTGATGCCCTTGCAGCCGAGCTTCCAGGCCAGCAGGTAAGCGGTGGCGACGTCCTCTTCGGCGGCGCCTTCGGGGAAGTTGACTGTCTTGGAAAGGCTGTTGTCGACGAAGGCCTGCATGGAGGCCTGCATGCGCACGTGCTCGTCGGCGGAGATATCCTGGGAGACGGCGAAGACCTCGCGGATGCGGTCGGGCACCTCGGGCACGTTCTGGCAGGTGCCGTTCTCCATCACCTGGTCGACGATGCTCTGGCGGGTTTCGGGGTCGAGACCGGCCTGAATGAGGGCCTTTTCAAACAGCGGGCTGGCGTAGTTGAGTTGGAGGTCCTTGCCGCGGTCGTTGACGTGGCGGACGTAGGCCAGGGCGAAGACCGGCTCGCAGCCGTAGCCCTCGCAGCCGGCGACAGTGGCGATGGTGCCGGTGGGGGCGACGGTGGTCTGGGCGGCGTTGCGGATGCCGTGGGTGCGGATGGCGGCGACGACGGCGTCCCAGTCGACGGCGGGGCGGCCGAAATCATGCGCATAGGCAGAAATGGGTTGGGGCGGCTGCCATTTGAGGGCCTGGGGGTCGTAAATGCTGCCCTGGATGGCGGGGAAGGGGCCGCGCTCGGCGGACAGGTCGATGCTGGTGAGCATGGCGTGGTAGCGCACGAACTCCATGACCTGGGCAGCGAACTCCTGCCCGGCGGGGGAGCCGTAGCGGATACCGGCGTGGTACATCAGGTCGCCCAGGCCCATGATGCCCAGGCCGATGCGCCGGGCGCGGTGAGCGGCTTCGGCAAGGGCCGGAACGGCGGGGACGTACTGGTTGGCGTCGACCACGTCGTCGAGGAAGCGGGTGGAGAGGACCACGTCCTGGCGCAGTTTCTCCCAATCGACGGTGCCATCCGGGCCGAGGGATTGGGCCAGGTTGACCGAGCCCAGGCAGCAGTTTTCGTAGGGGCCCAGCCATTGCTCGCCACATGGGTTAGTGGCCTCGAGCTGGTAGAGCTGGGGTACGGGGTTGGAGCGGTTGGAGGCATCCAGGAAGAGCACGCCGGGCTCGCCGTTGTGGTGGGCCTGCTGAACGATCTTGGTGAACAGGTCGCGGGCCTTGACGGTGCGGTAGACGCGGATGGGCAGGCCGGCGGCGCGGGCCTGCTCGAGCGTACCGTCGAAACCGCGGTAAGCGGGGGCGTGCACGTCGGGGAAGACCAGGTCCCAATCGGCGTCGGCTTCGACGGCGCGCATGAACTCATCGGTGATGCCGACGGAAATATTGAAATTGGTAATAGCGTTCTCGTTGGTCTTGCAGGTGATGAAATCCTCAACGTCCGGGTGGTCGACGCGCAGGACGGCCATGTTGGCGCCGCGGCGGGTGCCGCCCTGGGCCACCTCGCCGAAGGCGTGGTCGTAGACGCGCAGGAAGCCGACCGGTCCGGTGGCTTCGCCGGCGGAGGATTTGACCACGGCGCCCTTGGGGCGCAGGCGCGAGAAGGAGAAGCCGTTGCCGCCGCCGGTTTGCTGGATGAGGGCGGCGTCGCGCAGGGTCTGGAAGATGCCGTTGGTCTTGCGACCCATGTCGTCGGATATGGGCAGGACGAAGCAGGCGGCCAACTGGCCGAGGGGCGTGCCGGCGCCGGTGAAGGTGGGCGAGTTGGGGAAGAAGCTCTTGGAGGTGAGCAGCAGGTAATACTGGCGGGCCAGGTCGATTACATCGGTGCCCCAGGTTTCCTCAACCCGGGCGACGTGGTACGCAACGCGCCAGAACATCTCCTCGACCGTTTCGCCCGGGTTGCCGTCGTCGCCGCGGCGGACATAGCGGCGCAGCAGCACCTGGCGGGAGTTTTCGGTCAGATCAATGGAAGGCAGGTCTTCCGGCATGGGCGGGGTAGGCAGCAGACCCTTTTGGGCCGGGATGAGAGTGGTAGCCATAATAAAACTCCTTATCCTTCAGACAGTAATCGATCGATCTCGCGACGGATGGCGCCGAGATCATCCAGATGAAGATAAACAATTGCGTAGCGAATGTAAGCGATCTGGTCGAGCTCTTTGAGACCTTTGACGACCATGTCTCCGACGATGCGCGAGGAGACCTCGGCGCGGCCCATGCGGGTGAGCGAGGCTTCGATCTCGCCGATGAGGCGGTCGATGTCGGCGGCAGAGACGGGGCGCTTGGCGCAGGCGATGCGGATGCCGCGCATCAATTTCTCGCGGTCGAATTCCTCGCGGGTGCCGTCGGCCTTAATGATGAGGGGGATGGCGAGAATGGGGCGCTCGTAGGTGCTGAAGCGCAGGTGGCAGTTCTCGCATTCACGTCGCCGGCGGACTCCGCCGTGGGAGTCGTGAGTGGTGTCCAGGACTTTCGATTCTTCGAACTGGCAATAAGGGCAACGCACAGAAAAACCTCCAAAAACATACCGGGCGCCAGAATTGGAGCGTGCCCAAGGGTTGAGCCCTGGGCACAAGATTGCGGCTAACCATCCCCCATATATGGGGGTAACATACAGTCTTCCCCCTGTATGTACCGAGGTCATCATTTTAGCACAAATGAACGATAATAACAAGTAGTTTGGAAAAACTTTAATCTTAAAGATTCGAGGGTAGAGAGTGGAGAGTAGAGAATAGAGAATGGGAAGGGGAGAATTGTAGTGACGACTTTAGTCGTTGCTCGCGGGCGAGGAACGACTGAAGTCGTCACTACAATCTAACCTTTTTGGCCTGGAGGGGACAGTGGAATTATAATTGGAGGAAGGACCTAACCCCCCGGCTCCCTTC
>DBMK01000171.1 GCA_002298885.1 Anaerolineaceae bacterium UBA700 | reverse complement strand
CCTGCGAGGACGCAGGCCGGAGCCAATGGCTTTCGAGGTCGCGTTACGGGTCAAGTCCCTCCTTGACATTTTCCGTGTTTTAACGATAATAAAAGCAATCTTTAAAGATAAGTATCGGCTTTGACAGAGGAAAGTAAGCCATTCCAAGGTGCCAGGGAGGCAGGGGCGCAGACTGAGACCCCCGCCCGCCAAAAAATGGTTGAAGTTCCCTCTCGAGCCGCTCGGGGGAAGACCCCAGACCGGGGTTGGTAGTCCGGGCCGCACTGCGCAGCGTTATCAGGCGCCGCCAATCGCCCTGCTTTTTTAGGGCCGTTGGGCCGAGTGGCTCATTTCGATGGGCAACAAGGGTGGTACCGCGGATATTTTCCCGTCCCTTGAGGGGCGGGATTTTTTTTGTTTTATTTTTTTGTAATGGAGGTAAGATGGCAGAACAAGTCGATGTAATGCAGCAGTTGGAAGACATGCAGCGCGGCGCACTGGAAGCACTGGCGCAGGTGAACGACGAGGCCGGGCTGCAGGCCTGGCGCGTGGCCTACACGGGCCGCTCGGCCCCGGTTATGCAGGTCTTCAGCCAGCTTCCCCAAGTCCCCAAGGAGCTGCGCCCGCAAGTTGGCCAGCGCGCCAACCAGGTGAAGATGGCGCTCGAAGCTGCCCTGGCCGAGAAAACCGAAGCCGTCAAAGCGGCTGCCCTACTGAAGAGCCTGTCTACCGAGCGCCTGGACGTGACCTTGCCGGGCCGTACCCCTGTATACGGCCGCCTGCACCCCGAGACGCAGACCCTGCGCCAGATCTACCGCGTCTTCGGCGACATGGGTTTCCAGATTTTTCGCTCGCCGGACGTGGAGACGGACGAGTTCAACTTCGAGCTCCTCAATATCCCCTCCTACCACCCGGCGCGGGACATGCAGAATTCATTCTTTACGACCAAACCGGGCGTGATCCTGCGCACGCACACCTCTCCGGGGCAGATCCATGCCATGCGCCAGTACGCTCCCGATCCGGTGCGGGTCATCCTGCCGGGCATGTGCTATCGCTACGAGCAGTTGGACGCCCGCCATGAGCTTCAATTCACCCAGGTAGAGCTACTGGCAGTGGGCAGGGGCATAACCTTCCGCGACCTGAAAGGCACCCTGGACGATTTCGCCAGGCGCATGTTCGGCCAGTCGGTGCGCACGCGCCTGCGCCCGTCCTACTTCCCCTTCACAGAGCCCAGCGCCGAGATGGATATCGAGTGTTTCGTGTGCGGCGGAAAGGGCTGCTCGGTGTGTTCGCGCTCGGGTTGGTTGGAAATCCTGGGCTGCGGCATGATCCATCCCCAGGTGCTGCGCAATGGCGGGTACGACCCTGCCGTCTACACCGGCTTTGCTGCCGGCATGGGTCCCGAACGCATCTCCATGCTGCGCTATCGTATCGACGAGATCCGCTATTTTTGGGCGAATGACCTGAGGTTCCTGAGTCAATTTTAGACTTGAGAGTAGAGAATAGAGAGTAGAGATATGAAAGTCCCTCTTTCCTGGTTAAAAGAATACATTGATCTAGATCAATCCTTGGAAGACCTGGCCCGCCTGATGACCATGGCGGGGCTGGAAGTGGAAAGCGTGGAGGTGGTTGGACTGCCGCTTCCGGAACCCGGCGAAAAGCAGGAGTTCAGTTTCAGCGGCCTGAGCTGGGCTGCGGATAAATTTGTCGTGGCCCAGATCGATGAAGTGATGCCCCATCCCAACGCCGACCGCCTGGTGCTCTGCCGCCTCAACGATGGCTCCCAGGAGCTGGTCGTGCTGACCGGGGCTCCGAACCTGTTCCCCTATAAGGGGCAGGGGCCGTTGGCCGCACCGCTTAAGGTGGCTTACGCCCGCGAAGGGGCGCGCCTGTACGACGGGCACCAACCCGGCCAGGTTCTGACCACGCTCAAGCGGGCCAAAATCCGCGGCGTTGATTCGTTTTCGATGGTGTGTTCGGAGAAAGAGCTCGGCATCTCCGAAGAGCACGAGGGTGTAATCATCCTGGACGGCGACGCTCCCACCGGCATGCCCCTGGTGGATTATATGGGCGATGCAGTGTTTGAAATTTCTATCCTGCCCAACATGATCCGTAACGCCTGCGTGGTGGGCGTGGCGCGCGAGCTCTCCGCCATGACGGGCAGGCCTTTGCGCGTCCCGCAACGCAGCCTGCCGTCCGCCGGCACGCGCATCGTCGGCGCGGTGCAGATACAGATCACCGACCCGGACCTGAATCCACGCTTCGTGCTCGGCCTGGTGCGCGGGGCTACGCCTCAGCCCAGCCCGTACTGGGTCCAGCGCCGCCTGCGCCTGGCCGGCATGCGCCCGATCAACAGCATCGTCGATGCCACCAATTACGTCATGCTTGAGCTGGGCCAGCCGCTGCACGCCTTCGACTACGACCTGCTGGTCTCGCGCGCCGGCGGGCGGGCTCCCACGATCATCACCCGGCCGGCCTATACCGGCGAAAAGCTGGTCACGCTGGATAACGTCGAACGCACCCTCGACAGCTTCACCATCATGGTTACGGATACGGCAGGTCCTCTCTCGCTGGCCGGGATCATGGGCGGCCTGGAGAGCGAAGTGACCGACTCCACCCGCAATGTCCTGCTCGAAGGCGCGAATTGGAATTTCGTCAATACGCGCAAGACTTCCACCGCCCAAAAGCTCAACTCCGAGGCCGGCTACCGCTTCGCCCGCGGGGTTCACCCGGCGCTGGCCGAAGCCGGCGTGCAGCTCGGGCTGGATCGCCTCGCTCGCTGGAGCGGCGGCCAGATTGCCGAGGGATTGGTGGACGTTTATCCCAAGCGGGCTGTCGATCCGGTCGTCGAATTGACCCCGCAAATTGTGCGCCGCCTGCTGGGGATCGACCTTACCCCGCAGGAAATCGCCGGGATTTTGGAGCGCCTGGAGTTCGCCTGTCGGATCGACGGCGAGCGGGTGATCGTCAAAGCTCCTCCGCACCGCCTGGATATCGGCGAGGGCGTCATCGGCCAGGCCGACCTGGTCGAAGAGATTGCCCGTATTTACGGCTACGACCGTATCCCTGCATCGCGCCTGAGTGATTCGCTGCCCGTCCAAAGCGGAAATCCAGCCCTGGAACAAGAGGAGCGCATCAAGGACATGCTGGTCAGCCTGGGCTTGCAGGAAGTGATGGCTTACCGCATGACCACCCCCGAGCGTGAGGCACGTCTGACCCAATCGGGACAGGCGCAGCCGGACCTGCCGTACGTGCGCCTGGCGAACCCGATCACCCCCGAGCGCAATTCGATGCGCCGCTCGCTGCTCTCTTCGGTAATGGAGATCGTCGAGCGCAACTTCCGCTTGAGCGAGCGCCTGGCATTGTTCGAAATTGGTCCCGTTTTTCTGCCCGTTCCGGACCAGGTTTTACCGGACGAGCCGCTGCACCTGGCAATCGCCATGACCGGCCTGCGCCAGGCGCCTTCCTGGGACGTGCACAGCGACCGCGCCCTGGATTTCTTCGACTTGAAAGGGGTGATCGAAGCGCTGCTGGCCGGGCTGCACGTACCCGACCTGAAGTACGAGCCTGCTGATGCCCCGTCCTACCATCCCGGCAAGAGCGCCTGGATCAAGAGCGGGGAAACCGTCCTGGGCGTACTGGGTGAGCTGCACCCGCTCATCGAGCGCCGCCTGGAACTGGGCAGCAATCCGCTGCTTGCGGCGGAGCTGAACTTGAACCTGCTCCTTCCGCTGATCCCGGCCAACTTCAGTGTCGAGCCGGTGATGGTCTTCCCGCCGGTGCTGGAAGATATCGCCGTAGTGGTCGACGAGGACCTGCCTGCCGAACGAGTAGCCGGGTTGATCTACCAGGCCGGAGGAAAACTGCTCAAGCAGGCGCGCCTGTTCGATATCTTCCGCGGTGAGCAGCTAGGGGCCGGCAAGAAGAGCCTGGCCTACAGCCTCATCTACCAGGCGCCAGACCGCACCCTCACCGACGGCGAGGCGGCCCAGGTGCGCCAGCGCATCGTGCGCCGCCTCGAACAGGACCTCGGTGCCAAACTGCGCTCCTGATTAAAATAAAAAGAGTCCATCCGGGCCGCGAAGCGGCCTGGTTGGACTCTTTTTTTCCTATTCGGGTAAATTCTCGACGATCTCCTCGATCTTTTCCAACAGGTCGTCGGTCAGCCGGTCCACGGCCTCGGCGCCGGCCAGGTTCTCGTCCAGTTGCTCCAGGCGGGTGGCGCCGGTGATCACGCTGCTCACTTCCTTGCGCCTCAGGATCCAGGCCAGCGCCAGTTGCGCTGTGGTAATTTCTAGAGCCTCTGCCAGGCCGGTCAGCCGGCGTACAATGGCGATACGCTCGGGGGTGATGTGGTCGCGCATCCAGCCCATGTCCTGCATGGCAGCCCGGCTGCCCTCGGGGATGCCGTTGTTATATTTACCGGACAGGATGCCGTAATATAGCGGGCTGTAGGTAGTCAGCCCCAGCCCCAGTTCGCGGCAGATCGGCGAAAGCTCCACCTCCACCCGCCGGCGGTGGAACAGGTTGTACTGCGGCTGCTCGGTAGTGGGGGGCACCAGGTTGTACTGGCGCGCCGCCCCAAAAGCTTGTGCCACCTGAGCCGCTTCCCATTCGGAGGTGCCCCAATACAGGATTTTTCCCTGGTGGACCAGGTCACTCATCGTGCCTACCACTTCCTCAATCGGCGTGTCCGGGTCGAAGCGGTGGCAAAAATAGAGGTCGAGGTATTCCACACCGATCCGGCGCAGAGAGGCGTTGATCGATTCGGTTATGTGTTTGCGCGACAGGCCGCGCCCATTCGGACCGGGCATGGAGGGCCAGAACACTTTGCTGGATAGGACCAGGGCCTCGCGCGGCAGGCCGCGGATCGCTTTACCCATAATAATTTCGGCCTGCCCATTGGCATACACATCTGCATTATCAAAATAGTTCACGCCCTGGTCGTAGGCTGCCCTCACCAGCTCGGCGCCCGATTTTTCGTCCACCTGGCTGCCGAATGTGATCCACGACCCGAGGCTGATCTCGCTGATTTTCAAACCCGAGCGTCCCAAGCGTCGATAGTGCATGGAAAAACTCCTTTCCAAGGCAATTGTATAACATTTTTGACCCCAAAAACCATCCTAATCGTTGATAATAATGATCGACTTCTATACGAAATTGGCTATTGATTTTGGTAAAAAGTGCTTGTATAATAGTGTCATGCGGATAGCTAAACGGGTGGGGACATTCATCGTGCTGGCGCTGATTCTCGTTTCAGTTGGTCAACCTGTCATCGCGGCCCAAGATACCGGTCCGGTGTGGTTTCCGGAGACCCGGCATACCTTGCGCGGCGAGTTTCTTAAGTTCTATTATAGTGTAAGCGACCCCCTGACCTTGTTCGGCTACCCCATAACCGGCCAATTCTACGACCCGACCGGCCACCTGACCCAGTACTTCCAGCGGGCGCGCTTCGACTTGGAAGATACCCCCCAGGGGCCGGTGGTTACATCGGCTAACCTGGGTTGGATGCTTTATGACGATACCGGCCAACCTTACAATATCCAGCAGACCGGACCAACCTGCCGCCTGTTCCCGGCCACATCCAAAACGGTATGTTACGCCTTTCTTCAATTCTACGATGCTTACCAGGGCGAGAAATATTTCGGTGATCCCATCTCAGGCCTGGAAATTCGGGACGGCCTGATCGTCCAGTATTTCACCAAGGTGCGCATGGAATGGCATTCCAACCTGCCTGAAGGACGCAAAGTAAAGCTGACCTTATTAGGACGCCCGGCATTCGATAAGTATGTCAACGATCCGAGTTTGTTAAATAGTGAAACCCAATCCGACGCGATTTTTGTTAAACCGAAGGTCACCAATATTACTGCGCATGCTTTCGTCCAAAATGCATTGATCGGCCCTGGTTCAACCCAGGTTGTTTACCTGATCGTGCAGGATCAGGACCTGCAGCCTGTGAGCGGCGTTGAAGCCTCCATCAAGATTATCTGGCCGGACGGGTCCGTATATCCCCAAAAGCTTCCAGGATCGACCGGTCCGGACGGCGTAATGCAAATCCCCTTGACGGTGGGTAATTTTCAGCCTCGCCAGGTGATCCAGTTAGAAATTACCGCTTCTTTAGGGGACAAAACCTCTATTGCTAATACCTGGTTCAGAATCTGGTACTAACCTCATCATTAAATAAAAAACCGCTGCAGCATTGCAAAGCACGCCGCAGCGGTTTATTTTATTTAATTTTTTATCTGGTTTAGCACTCGCTCGTACTCAGCTTCATTCTCGGGGTGGAGCGAGATGATCGTCTGGATGAAGGTCAGAGCGGCGGCGCGGTTCCCGGCGGCCAAAAGCGTATCGGCGATGGCGTCGAGCTGCTCGACGGCCTGGGGGATCTGGTTAGCCTTTTGATATTGCTCTGCCAGGCGCTTGCGCACCTCCATCTTTTCGGGACGCTCTTCCAGGATTTCTTTGAGGAATTCGATCGCCGCCTCGAAATTGTTCGCCTTGTCAAGCATTTCGAGGTAGGCGTCTAGCTCGGTCAGGGCGGTGCTGTCCTGGCCCATGCGGAAGTTGAGGTCCACCAGGCGGTTGCGCGCCGAGGCGTCGTCCGGCTGCAGAGTGCGGATTTGCTCGTAGCCGCGCAGGGCGTTGCGCCAATCGAAGCGCTGCAGGTCGATGTCCGTCAGTTTGTATAAGATCTGGATGCCGTAAGTGCGGCCCAGGCGCGATTGTTGGGACAGCCTCAGCGCATTGGCGTAGGTCTGGCGAGCCAGGTCCAGCTCGGCGAGCTGGTAATAGATTTCCGCCAGGCTGATGTATTCCTTGATCGCGTCCTCGGAGCGCCCCTGGGCGATCAACAGATCGATTAGATGGCTGCGAACGGTCAGGTCCATGGGGGATATTTGGATGACGCGGTGGTACATGCGGATGGCCTGGTTGGCTTCGCCGCGCAGGCTGTACAGCTCGGCGACCAACATGAATTTCAAAACTGCATCCTGGATGCGCCCTTCCTTGAGCAGCAGGTCGCCGATCTGGATCTGCAACGGAAGGTAGGTGGGCGCTGTCTCCAGGGTGGAGAAGGCCTCTTCCATGGCCGAGGTGAGTTTGTTCTCGTTGGCCAGCTTGCGGATGTGGGCCATGCGTTCGAGCACCTGGCTGTTGCGGGTTTCGAGCAGAAATTCGGCCAGCGGCAGGGGCGGCGACCCATCCGGCTGCGGGGGAATCTGCTGGCGTGCCATGCGCAGGTACTGGCGCCAGTTAGGCCGGATGAGCTGGCTGGCAATGCTATCGCAGTTGCGGGCCAGAATTTTCGGATCGACCTCGCGCGATTGAGCCTCGATGAACGGCTCATAAAGCTGCTGCAGGTCCTCAGCCTGGCTGGCAGGGACGGTTTCGACGTCGCACAGGCGCAGGGCCTGCATGAACATCGTCAGGGCTTCCATAATCTTGCCCTCTTTTTGCAATGCCTTGCCCATCAACAGGAAGGAGGCCAGCATGAAGTCCGGATGTTTAACCGATTGCTGCAGGTAGCGGATCGCTTTTTGGGCGTCCTTATTCACGTTGAGCATTCCCAGGGCGTAATGCGCCGCCGGGCTGCGCAGCCCGATGTCGTACGCTCGTTCAAGCTCCTCGGATGCCACGCTCTGGTTGTCCTGCGAGAGGGCGTCGATGGCCTGCCCCAGGTGCAGCAAGATACGCGTCCGGTCGCCATTTTGGGCGGTCAGGCCGCCTGTGCCGCGCGTCAGAGAAGAAATGCCTCGCCGGCTGACCTGCCCGGACGGCCCGGAATCCTCCGCCTGGTCGAAGAGCAGCGCCGCAAGCTGCACCATCGTCTTCTGGCGCGCTTCAGCGATTGGGTCGAGGGTGGTTGCCTCGCGGCCGGGGGCATTGATCTGCTTGGCGGCTTCTTTTGGCTGGATCGGGCCGGTATTCAGGCGCGGCCGCCCGGCTTTGGGCAGGCGCTGGTTGGTACGTAGAAGGGTCAGCGACTGCTGCGCATCCAGGCTGTCGGGCATGAGATTCAGGGCGTATTCCGCCATCTGCATGGCTTTTGCCAGGTCACCCGACTGCTGCAGCACGCTGGCGGCAGCGATGTACTCGCTGACCGCGTCCGCTTTGCGCCCGGTGCGTTCGTAGATCAGGGCCAGGCGGGTGCGCGCCGTCAGGTTTTCCTGCAGGCTTAGCACGTGGGTCCAGTTGTCGACGGCCTTATCGATGTCGCGCGCCCGCAGGTGCAGGTCGGCTGCCTGCATGTATGATCGCACTGCCTCGTCGTTATTGCCCTTGCGCTCGTAAATCCGGGCTACCTTTTCGAAGGCGATCGGGTCGCTGGGGGCCACTATGGTCGAGCGTTGGTACACCTGCAAAGCTGCCTCGTAGTCCTGCATTTCGTACAGGGCCAATCCGAGGCTCGATAGGGCCAGCGGCTGGTCGGGCATTTCGTCGAGGGCCTGACGGTAAAAACCGACGGCCCGGTCCCACTGCTGCTCCCAGGCAGCCGAGTGGCCGAGATTCATGGCGTTTTGAAAGGCTTCTTGGTTTCCAGGCATATATTTTTATACTCAAGTTAATTATATCTAAGAAACAGGCTGCAGGTTGCCCCAATGGGTGCCCCATTTCGCATCTGTAAGGAGGGGGATGGATAGAGGGTATGCCCCTTCCATTGTCTGTTGCACGACCTGTGCCGTTTTCTTCAATTCTTTCTCAGGGACCTCCAGCACCAGTTCGTCGTGGACCTGGAGCAGGAGCGCGGCCTGCAATTTCTCCCTGGCCAGCGCCGGCGGCAGGCGGATCATGGCGATCTTAAGAATATCGGCGGCGGTTCCCTGGATTGGGGCATTGATCGCCTCGCGCTCCTCGCGGTTTTTGAGCGCAATATTGATCGGGTTGCGCAGGTTGGGGAAGTAGCGCCGGCGGCCCAAAAGCGTCTCGACGAATCCCTGCTGCGCGGCCAGACGGCGAATGCCGTCCAGGTAGGTTTTTACGCCGGGGAATTGATCGAAGTAAGCCTTGACGAACTGCTCCGCCTCGCCCAGGGTCAGGTCTGTAGTCCGGCTCAGGCCGAAGGCGCTCATTCCGTAAATCAGCCCAAAGTTAATCGCCTTGGCGTGCCGGCGCTCGTCCTTGCTCACCTCGGCCACCTTCTTGCCCATCACGGCCGCGGCAGTGGCGGCGTGGATATCCTGCCCGGCCCGGAAGGCGGCCAGCATCGACTCGTCGCCCGACATGTGCGCCACGATGCGTAGCTCGATCTGCGAGTAGTCGACCGAAAGCAGTACTTTTCCAGGCCCGGCGACAAACCCCTGGCGCACGCGCCGGCCCAGCTCGGTGCGAGTGGGAATGTTCTGCAGGTTCGGCTCGGAGGACGCCAGGCGCCCGGTAACCGAGCCGGTCTGGCTGTAGGAGGTGTGCACCCGCCCGGTGCGCGGGTTGATCTCTTCGGGGAGGGCGTCGGTGTAGGTCGATTTCAGCTTTGCCAGCTCGCGGTATTCCAGGATCAGGTCCACCACCGGGTGCTGGCCCTTCAGGTCTTCCAGCACGTCGGCTGAGGTGGAGTAATGGCCGCTGGCCGTCTTCTTCTTGCGGTCAGGTGGTTCGAGCCTCAGCGTCTCGAACAGCACCTTTGAAAGCTGCTGAGTCGAATTGAGATTAAATGAATAGCCCACGGCCTGCACAACCTGTTTTTCGATCTCGATCAGGCGCTGGTTCAGCTCTCCGGACATGCCGCGCAGGAAGGCCACGTCCAGCGAGACTCCGGCCTGCTCCATGCGCGCCAACACCGGAACCAGCGGCATTTCAATCTCCTCGAACACCCGGGCAGCGTTGGCGGCAGCCATGCGCTCGGCGAGGATCGGCTTCAGCCGCACGGTCACCTCGGCGTCAGCCGCGGCGTAGGGTGCGGCCTGCAGCACAGGCACATCGGCCATGCTGACCTGGTTCTTCCCCTTTCCGATCAACTCTTCGATGTGGGTCATGGCGGCGGAAAGATAGCCTTCGGCCATGTCCTTCAATCCCAGGCGGTGCCCGCCGGGGTCGATCAGGAACTCAGCCAGCATGGTGTCGAACGCCAGGCGCGCCGGCTCCAGCCCGTGCTGCATCAGCACCAGGGCGTCGTATTTCAGGTTGTGGCCTAGGATGGACTTCTTAGGATCGGAAATGATCGGGTTCAGTGCTGCGATTACCTGTTTGAGGGGAAGCTGGCGCTCGCCGGTGCGGTGCCCGACGGGGATGTAGTAGCCTTCGCCTTCGGCGACCGACAGTGAAATCCCCACCAGGTCGGCCCGCATGGGGTCGGTCGAGGTGGTCTCGGTGTCCAGGCCGATCCATTCGCTCTGGGCCAGTTTTTGGGCCAGCTCTTTCAGCGCTTCGGAGCTGTCGACCACGTGGGTGGTCAGGGTATAGCTCGGCGGCGCGCCGATGTGGGTGACCGGCTGGCCGAACAGTGAAAGCTGTCCCGAAGGGCCAACTGCGGGTGTGGTCGGCGAAAATGCGGGCTGAGCGGTGCTGCGCCCGGCAGCCTGGCCTTCGGTTGCGCCATAATCCGGGACGTTTTTTGAGGGCACTGCCCGTGCCAGAACAGCCAGGCGGGTGATCAGGTTTTTAAACTCCAGCTCGCGGAACAGCTCCTCGACCGCTGGATAGTTGATGTGATCCGTCAGGGCCTGCTGTAGGTCGAGCGTGATGCGCAAATCGGTGCGGATGGTGGCCAGGTCGCGGCTCAGGAAGGCCATGTCGCGGCCCGTTTCCAGTTTTGACTTGACCGCGGGTTTGGTCTCGTTGATATGCGCATAGATTTCTTCCAGCGTAGGATATTTCGCCAGCAGGTCGATCGCCGTCTTCTCGCCGATCCCTTTAACGCCGGGGATATTGTCGGAGGTATCTCCAACCAGACCCTTGTACTCGATCACCTGTTCTGGCTTCACGCCCAGGTACTCGATTACGTCCTTGGCGGTGAAGTCGCGCGCTTCTGAGAGTTTGCTGCCGGCCAGGTTGACCATGATCCGCTCGTCGACAAGCTGGAGCAGGTCGCGGTCGCCGGTGATGATCTTGACCCCCAATCCCTTTTGGACGGCCTGCCGGGCAATGGAGCCCAGCACGTCGTCGGCTTCGTAGCCCTCTAATTCGAGCCGCGGGAAGTGGAAGGCGTCGACCAACTGGCGGATGCGCTCGATCTGCGGGCGCAGATCCTCCGGCATCTTGGCGCGGGTGCCCTTGTATTGCGGGAAGATGTCGTCCCGAAAGGTCTTTCCGGTGTCGAAAGCCACCGCCAGGTATTCGGGCTTGTCTTGTTCGAGCAGACGCATCATCACACTGGCGAAACCCAGGATGCCGGCTGTAGGCTCGCCGGAGTGCGTCTGCAAGCGTTGGCTGGTCCCGCCGGAAATGGCAAAATAGGTACGGTACGCCAGGGCATGCCCGTCGATCAGGTACAGGGTGGGGGGCATAGCGATCTCCTGAGAAGCTTGTCTCTACCTTCGGTTGGGGATTAGGGGGCATGTGGTCTGCTTTGGCG
>DBMK01000154.1 GCA_002298885.1 Anaerolineaceae bacterium UBA700 | reverse complement strand
CCTGGCCGTGGAAAACGGCCAGGCAAGCCCTTAATTATGGCCATATTTATTTTGGGCTGTCTTGGAATTGTACGACGGTCAACTGGCCGGCCATGCCATCACCCAGGTAGGTCGCGTCGACCACCGGGTAGTTTCCAGCAGCAGCCGGAGCAGTAAACTGGACCGTCTCGCTCTTTCCGGGCTCGATTGAATATCTCCAAAAAATGCTGGCTTCGTCGTCGGAATCGAATGGACTGGTCGCCTGGCGGTACAGGATGATCCAATCGTGGCGTACGCTGTCTTTATTCTCCAGGCGCAGCGTGATTTGCGCCGCAGCCGGAACACGCCAGGATTCTGGGATGTAGCTGTTTCCGCTCAGCGTAACCGAGAGGTCGGTAAGCGCGGGTGGGGGAGCGTAGCAGCCCGCCAGGATGAGAATTACCAGGATGGATGTCGATCGGATGATTCTTTTTAGCATGCCAATCAGCGGTAATTATCAAAGATTGAGAGCACCGTATCAGCATAAGTATATCCATAATCCTTCGGCCCGTAGGCTTTCAAGGCGTCGCGTTCGCTGCCGAGTTTTTGGATCAGCCCCGCCAGCATGCGAGCCCCATATGAGATGTTGAATTCCGGATCGTACAGCTCGGCCATCGTTGGCCGGGAGGCAAAACACGGCCTTCCGCTGCACGTGAAATCCGCCGCCAGGCCGTCGCGGGGCATGACCTGCATCAATCCGACGGCGCCGCTGTGGCTGTAAGCATCGGGATTGCCGCCGCTTTCTTCCAGGATGACTGCCGCCAGCAAACGACCTTCCAGGTTGAATTTTGCGGCGTAGGTTTCGATCAGGCTGCACCAATTCAGAACAGCCGCCGGATAGCTCTGCGGCAGTCCACAGCTTGATTGCTGCCCTGAATCCGCGGCTGCGGTTTCGGTTGAAGCCTGTTCGGAGGACTGGGCCACGCCGGTATTGGCCACAAAGCCGGTCAGCAGAACAACGGCCAGAACGGCGATAAAAACACACGGGAAAATGGCTTGTTGGGTTCTCGACATCCGGATCAACCTCTCACTTGTAGTTGAACCCATTATAGTACTTTTGTTCTATTTATTCAAGGGATATTGGCTTTTGGTTATTTGGGCGGCGGCGCTGCCCAAAAAAAACAAAAAGACTAACTTATTACGTTCATGTTACAATGAGCATTCCACGTATCGCAGGAGGTTGAGGATGAACAAGCAATCGAGAATACTTCTCGCCAGTCTAATTTTTATGCTGGCTTCGGCAGCCTGCGCCCTGCCCTTTTTATCGGACACCGGACAGCCCACGGCTAGCCCAACCCCGGGCGTCACGCAGGCGCCAACCGAGGCGGCGCCCTCGCTGACGCTTCCAACCGCGCCCGGCGGCGTTGCGACTGCTGAACCGGAAGCCACGGTACAGCCGGCACCGGTCGATCTCAGCGGCGTTATCCTGAACCAAAGCGATCTGCCAATTGGATTTCAGGTCCTGGATGCCGAATCACAGAAACAGTTGAGCGTGACCCCGGATGAAATTTCCAACCTTTTCCAGGGCTCGTTTTCAAAGGCCAAACCGGCCAATTATTTTGCCTTCTTGAATGCCAGCACGGACACATACCAGTTCGTGCTGGGTACGCTCTTTACGCCCCTGACCCCCGAAGAGAGCACGGCGTTCGATAATCAGCTCGGCGACCCGGCCAAAGCGACGCAAAGCTTTGGCTCCGGCATGGGGGGAAACGCCATGGTGCTCAGCGGCGCAGACCGCCTGGGCCAGCGCTCGCTCGGATTTACGTTTACCGTAGATGCTCAAACGATGACCCTGCGCGGCGACATGGTTCTGGCTCGCCGGGGAGACGTGGTTTTCCTTCTCTTAAGTATGTATCAGGATGGCACGAAACCCACTGCGGATATTCTCACGCTGGCGGCATTATTGGACCAACGCCTTAAGAGTGTTTTGATTCCATAATCACACCTCTTATCTGGTAGAATTGCCCGCAGGAGTCGCATCGTGATATCAAGGTTACGCCCAAGGACGAGCGTCGTCGTTCTGCGTTTGATTTCGATCGTTTTTATCGTTTTGGCAGTCCTCGTCACTGTCTTCCAACTTGTAAGTTACAGTCGCATCCGTTCGATATTTCCCGCTGGAATGGTGATCGCCGGCATTCCCGTCGGCGGCCTGACACAGCAACAGGCCCAGGAGAGAATCGTGCAGGCGTACTCCATCCCGGTCGAGATTCATTACGCCGACGCGGTGATCCAGGTGAAGCCGGCGGTGCTGGGTTTTGAGCTGGACCTCGAATCGATGATGGCCGCAGCCGATCTGGAGCGGATCAACCAGCCGTTTTGGAGCGCGTTCTGGGATTACCTGTGGAACCGTATCCCGACCGCCACCGATGTGCCGCTGCGCTTTACGATCCAGGAAGAACGTCTGCGTAGTTACCTGAACACAGAGATCGTACCGCGCTACGACCAGCCGCCATCCTCCTCCTTCCCCGTGCCGGGCAGCACCAATTTCCAGTCCGGCCACGCCGGAACAGTGATGGACGTGGAGCGGGCGGTGATTTTACTCGAAGATGCGCTCAAATCCCCCTCGGCGCGGGTGGTGAGTTTATCCTACAACAAGGTCAACCCGCCGCGGCCGTCTTTTCAAAACCTGCAAATCCTGCTCAAACAGGTAATTTCTGTCGATGCCTTCGAGGGAGAAGCCGAGCTGTATCTGTTGGACCTGCAGACCAACCAGGAAATCCATTTTGCGCTGCAGAACGGCAAGGACGTGCCGGGGGATATCGCCTTCACTGCCGCCAGCACGATTAAGATCCCGATCATGGTCTCCATCTTCCAGCATATCCCCGAGCCGACGCCGAGCGGAATCGATTCGCTGCTGGCGGGGATGATAGAAGCATCCGAAAATGAGCCGGCGGACAAGCTGATGCAGGACGTGATCAACAAGGACACCGGCCCGCTCGAGGTTACCAAGGACATGGAAGCGCTGGGCCTGAAGAACACGTTTTTAGCGGGCTACTTTTATCCCGGCGCGCCATTGCTCAAGCGGATCACCACGCCGGCGAACCAGCGCACGGATATCAATACTCAGCCCGACCCGTACAACCAGACGACGCCGGCCGAGATGGGCATGCTGCTGGACGATATCTACCAGTGCGCCGACATGGGCGGCGGGGCGCTGGTGGCTGTCTTCCCGGGGCAGTTCACCCAGAACAAGTGCAAGGCTATGATCAACTACCTGATCGGCAATAAGCTGCCGATGCTGATCACCGCCGGGCTGCCCGAGGGAACGCAGATTGCCCATAAGCACGGCTGGATCACCGAGTCGGACGGCCTGCTGCACACGATCGGTGATGCGGGGATAGTGTACACGCCCGGCGGCAACTTCGTGCTGACGGTTTACCTGCACAACCAGACCCAACTGGTGTTCGACCCGGCGAATAAGCTCATCGCCGACCTATCCCGGGCGGTTTTCAACTACTATAACCAACTTAACCAATAAATGCGTAATTCTGAAAAATGCGGGGAAATTTCCCCGCATTTTTCA
The DNA here is from genome assembly GCA_002298885.1 of Anaerolineaceae bacterium UBA700. The sequence goes on along the minus strand of DBMK01000154.1, from coordinate 1,591 downwards.
AAAAAACTCATGCTTGACTCTCCCCCAAGGGGATAAACTATACTGACTCGTGCTGAAGGCCTTCAGACTTTCATACGAAAAGGAGAGTAAATGTTAAAGATCGGCGACTTCTCCAGGCTGGCGCACGTCACGGTCAAAGCACTGCGTCATTATGGAAAAGTGGGGCTGCTCAAGCCGGTCTGGATCGACCGCTTTACCGGCTACCGCTATTACTCCTTGCAGCAACTGCCGCGCCTCAACCGCATCCTGGCCCTAAAGGACCTGGGCTTTTCGCTCGAACAGATTCGCCCTATGCTAAACGTGGACCTGCCAGCAGCCGAGCTCGGGCGCATCCTGCAGCGCAAGCAGCAAGAGCTGAGCCTACGCGTCCAGCTCGAACAGTCGCGCCTGGCTCAGGTGGAAGGACGCTTGAAGCAAATTGAAAAAGAGGGCAGCCAACCAGACTACGAGGTGGTGCTTAAGCGCATCGAAGCGCAGACGATTGCTTCACAGCGCGCCACGCTGCCCCGTTTCGAGGCGGCTCCGCAGTACTGGGAGCGGATTAGCCGGGAAATCGTGGCCTTTTTAAAGGAGAACGGGATCAAAACCGAAGGCCCCTGGTTTACGCTGTACCACGACCCCGAATACACCGAGCGCGACATTCATGTCGAGCTGGCAGTGGTGGTCGAGAACTTCAACCCGCGCCGCCTGGGCACAAGGGCCGCAGGCGAGGTGAGCATCCGCCGCCTGCCTGCCATCGACTGCGTGGCCAGCGTGCTGCACACTGGCGATTTTAGCACCATTTCCCAGGCTTACGGCGCTTTGTTCGCCTGGATTGAGCAGCACGGATACAAGCCGTGCGGCCCGGTGCGGGAATTGATTTTAGACGAGTCGGACCCCGAAGGGCCAGCCTGCCGCATCGTCGAAGTGCAAGCTCCGGTTGAGAGGCCGCGACCGCCTGTGAGAGGCAGGCCGGACGGGGAGCAGGAGGAAAATGCAATGGATACAAAAATCGTGGAACGTCCAGCGTTCATGGTCATGGGCTATCGCTACCTGGGTAAGAACCAGCACAACGAGATTAGCCACATGTGGGATAAATTCAACCAGCGTATGGAGCAGATGAAATATCCGCCGCAGCCAGAAGTCTTTGGGGTGTGCAACTGGGTGGAAGGCGCAGAGGAGGGCGTGTTTGAATACGTCTCGGGGGTCGAGATTAAGAGCGCCGAAACCCTGCCAGAGGGCTTCGTTCTGCGCATGGTGCCGGCGCACCGCTATGCCGTCTTTGCTCACCGCGGTAAACTGGATACCCTGCCGGAGACCTACCGCAACATCTACCAGGTCTGGATTCCCGAGGCCGGCTTGAAGCTGCACCCGGACCGCTTCGATATGGAAATCTACGACGAAGGCTTCAAGCTGGGCAGCGATGACTCGGTCATGTGGATCTACGTCGCGGTAGATTAAGACCTAACCCCCCGGCCCCCTTCCCTAAAAGGAAGGGGGAGAAAAAAATTAGAGTTTTTGGCGGAGATCTCCGCCAAAAACTCTAAAAATATACCTCCCTTCCCCTTCGCAAAGCACCCTGTAAGGGTCAGGATACGTTTTGTCAAGAGGC
>DBMK01000070.1:2618-3035 GCA_002298885.1 Anaerolineaceae bacterium UBA700 | reverse complement strand
TCACCAACTCTCTGTTTTTAATTTAAATAATTGCACAACTTTTACCCCATTTATCAGACTTTAAATCAACCCAATGCTGCAACCCCTTGCAGCAAATAAAACTCAAACCTGAATGGAGGAAGTCATGAAAACCATACGTTCGTTCCTGAAGAAATTCGGACCGCTGGTGCTGATTACCGGTCTGCTGTTGAGCGCCTTTGCGGTGAAGGCCGCCCTGGCCAATTATGAACCCACCTCGTCGATGCAGGCCCGCCAGCAGATGGTGGTGACCGCTCTGCGTGTCGAGCGGGCCAACCTTTCCTCGGCTGCCGTGAAAAGCGCGGCAAGCGCCTCGGCTTCGAGCAGCGCCCTGAGCCTTGCGCCTTTGAGCACAGAGATTCAGCCTGGCGACGATAAGGGCGTAGAAGCCACCGAGGT
>DBMK01000070.1:0-2574 GCA_002298885.1 Anaerolineaceae bacterium UBA700 | reverse complement strand
GCCACCGAAGTTGAGCCCGGCGACGATAAAGGTATGGATGCTACCCCAACCGAAATCGAGCCTGGCGACGACAACGGCAAGGATGCAACGGCTACCCCGGTCGTTTCCCCCACCCTGCAGGCCACGCCCACCCTCGGCGACGATAACCCGGAAGACAACGATAACGAAGGCCAGGAAGAGGATAACCAGGCCAGGGTCCGGTTCGAGGGCACGGTCAGCGCCATCAACGGCAGCGTCTGGACGATCGACGGAATGGCCGTCATGGTCTCCGCCTCGACCGAGCTCAAGGGCAATCCCCAGGTCGGCGACACGGTGCGGGTTGAGGGCTTCCGGCTGGCCGACGGCTCCTTGCAGGTCAACCGCATCCAGTTCCGCGATAATAACGAGGACAACCGCCATGAGGATCGCACGGTAACCGCAACCGCCGTTCCGCCTTCCTCCACCCAGCAGAGTACCCCAACTGCCGGCGATAACCACGGCGGTGATAGCGGCAGCAGCCACAGCGGCGATAACAGCAGCAGCGGTGACGGCGGCCACGGCGGTGGCGGGCACGACGGCGGCGGTGATGCCGGCGGCCACCACTAGGATATAAGAAAACTAATTTGGCTCCCGATGCGTAATCAATAGATATTACCCCTACCTACGAGCGCCCCGGCCGGTTGACCGAAATCAACCGGCCGGGGCTAACAGGCGAAAATGATGCCGACCTCTCAGATCGACGAAGCCAATCTCTTGACCCGGGCCCTGGACCTCGACAGCCAGGCTCTCGGCGAGATCCACGACCGTTATTATCCCGAGATCTACCGCTACGCCAGCATACGCACCGGCGACCAGGGAATGGCCGAGGACATCGCCAGCGAGGTCTTTTTACGCCTGTTGAATGCCCTCCACGCCGGCCGTCCGCCACACACCACGCTGCGCGGCTGGCTGTTCGGGGTGGCTTCTCACCTGGTGGTGGACCATTACCACGCCGGACGTACCCAGCCCCTGACCGAGTTTCAATCGGATGGTCGCTCCACCCAATCCGAAGCCGAGGAGCGCATCCTGCAGGCCGATGTGAAAACGGCCATCCGCCAGCTAACTCCCGAGCAGCAAGAGGTGTTGGCGTTACGCTTCGGGGCAGGTCTTTCGGTCGAAGATACGGCGCAATCCATGGAACGCTCGGTGACGGCGGTCAAGGCGCTGCAGTTCAGGGCAGTGGATACGCTGCGGCGGGTTATGACGGAGGTTGAAAATGGATGACAGGATGATCGATGCTTTTGACGATTGTGTGAGGGCGCTGGAGGCAGGCGCCAGCCTGGAGGATTGCCTGGCGAAATACCCCGACCTGGCGGAGGAGCTTGGTCCTCGCCTTAAAACGGTTCTTATGGCCCAAAATTCTTTCGGGACCATCCAACCCTCTCCCGAATCCCAATCGAACGGCCGGCAGCGCTTCCTCGCCCAGGCTGCTGACCTGCGTAATGACCGTCAAGCCATCTCCGTCCTGCCCTCCAACGGAAGCCATTCGCACGCTTCAATTCCTATCCGCCGCTCACAACCCAACGCCCTATCTTCCCTGGTCAGCTCATTCGCCTGGCTGCTGCGCCCGTTTGCAAGTACAGCCGTGCGCGTCGTGGCGATCCTGGCGGTGGCCCTCGTCGCCGGCGCAAGCGCCCTGGGCGCATCCGCCCAAAGCCTGCCCGGTTCACCTCTCTATCCCCTCAAACGGACCATCGAAGATACCCAACTGGCCCTCGCAGCCAACAGTGCCAGCCGCGTCCAGCTTCAAAACGAATTCAGCGAACGGCGCATGCAGGAGCTGCAGCAGGTCACCGGACGCGGCCTGAGCGTCGCCGTCGAGTTTGGCGGGCAGCTCACCCGCCTTTCGCCTACGCAATGGACGATCGACGGCATCACAGTAACTGTGCCCGCCGGAATCTCGATCAGCGGGGTGCCGGACGACGGCCTGTACGTGTGGGTGGAGGGTGAAACCCGGCCGGACCATTCCGTCGTCGCCAAACAGGTCAAAGTCGAGGGCATCCGTTTCCAGGGAAAGGTAGTCAGTATCAAACCCGGCGTCTGGCAGATCGATTCCTGGAGTGTTTTCACCGGCAACGATACGCATATCGAAGATAATCCCAAACTCGGCGACCAGGTCGACGTCAACGTCTGGGTCCTACCGGATGGAAGCTGGCTGGCTGAACAAATTCGCCTGCTCTCCCGCGCCGCGCCCTCCGAGGATGAAAATCCGCTCCGGCCCACAGACGATCATGGGAGCAACGCCCCTTCGCCGACTGAAGATCACGGCGGCAGCCAATCCAATCCTTCCGAAGGCCACGGCGGCAGCTCGAGCCCCACTGCAGCCTTCACGCCCATGCCAACCCGCGAGGATCATTCCGGCAACGGCAGCAGTAACACTGCCCAGCCAGCCCTGGCATCATCGACACCCACACCAACTTCCTCCTCACAGGGCGGAAAGGGCCCCAGCCCATCCAATACCCCGCAGTCCACCAACAGCAGCGGCGGTGGAAGCGGTGGAGGTAACGGCGGCGGCAGCAGTGGCGGAGGCGGGAGCGGCAAGACTCCCGAGCCTTC
>DBMK01000332.1 GCA_002298885.1 Anaerolineaceae bacterium UBA700 | reverse complement strand
GGCCGGGGGGTTAGGTCAAAAAAATGGCAAATTGAATTAATCTGTTAATTTTTGTTTCCACACTCTTAACCCATACTGGCTCAGATAGATCGGGATATTCTTGAACGCTGGATTCTCCTGCTCGATCTCGGCGAGCATGCTGCGCTTGCTATGGGAAAGGGCGCCGCATAACAGCGTAACTGACCCGCCCTCCCCGCCGGCTCCGTTCACCTTCCATCCGATGGCGCCGTGTTCCCTGGCAATCGAAATCACCTGCCGAGCCTCTGGACTGATCAGGCCGGCGTGCAGGCGTTCCTGGGCCGCCGTATTCTCGATCATCGCCGCGCCCAGGGCATTGAAATCCGCGTCGTATAGTGCATCACGCGAGCGCTCGGCTGTGTGGCGCAGGTCTTCGAGCTGTTTGCACTCCGGGCCGGCACTCTCCAGTCCCTTGATTACCATGTCGTGCACATCGGAAGAATGGTGGGATTTGCCCAGGTAAACCAGCGCCAGGCGCCGTTCCAGCTCCCACCAGGTGCTGTCCGGCACCGCGATTTGCGAGACCGACGCAAAGGGATATTCGAACATCTCGATATAGTTGATGCCCCCGTACGCAGCGCACAATTGGTCCTGGATCCCCGACTGCAGGTGCAGCATTTCCGTCTCGATGCGCTGGGCGGCGTAGGCCGCCTCGTGGGCAGTCAATCGGCCGGCCGTCAGGCAGTCCAGCGCTCCCACCAGCGCCACGCAGATCGCCGCAGAAGTCCCCGTTGAGGCTCCACTGGGCGCTTCGGAGTAGATGTTTACCTCAAAGGTCAAATCATTGGGAGCGCGCATGTACGCGATGGCCGCTTCAAGCAGGGGATGCCGGTCCCAGCGTTTTTCAGGCTGGACGGCATAGCGTTCACCGTAATTTTCGGCGTGGATCGTTACCCGGTTTTCGCGCCCGTCCGCCGGGTAGACGTAAACCTGCACCTCGGCGTAGGGGGAAACCCCGATGTTGAAAATAGCGCCGTGACGCGCAAACCAGGTGTCGGTCCAGCCGCCGTTGTCGCAAATGCGGATGGGGGCCGCGCTGTTGATCACCAGGAGCGGTTTAGGGTCGGGCATTCGTCGTTCCTCCTCATAGAATCGGGAGCCGGAATGGTTTGAATTAAAGCCCGTCTGAAAAGCCATTTCGTGCTTTAATTATAAGACTTCTAAGAATCCATCGATGAAACGAACTAGCCTTTTCCTTACCTGTTGCTTAATCCTCCTGATCGCTGCCTGCCAGTCGCAATCGCGCATGCCCTTTCTGCAGACCTCCCAGCCTACCCCAACCTTCTCGGTGGCTGATGGCTGGCTGCGGGTGGGCTACTTCCCATCCTGGGCGCCGGCTGGCCGCAAAGTAACTCCCCAGGACATCCCGGCGGATTACCTGACCCACATCAACTACGCCTTTGCCGTGCCCAACGCCGACGGCCTGTGCATTCCCGACAGCACCGCCGCCTCCAAAGTGAATATTCCGGCCCTGCAAGCGCTGAAACAGAAATACGCCAGCTTGAAGATCTTGCTTTCAGTCGGCGGGGGCGGGGACCTGACCCAGAAATTCCGCAACGTGGTCTCCTCGCCCGAGAATATCACCCGGTTCACCTCGAGTTGCATCGATTTGATGAGAAGCTGGGACTTCGATGGGCTGGACCTGGATTGGGAATTCACCCAGGCTGAATTCAGCCAATCTTATACCGCCCTGTTAACCGAGATGCGCCGCCAGATTGACCAGGCTTCGCTGGCCAGCGGGAATCGCATCTATCTGCTCACCCTTGCTGCCCCGGCGGGGCCGTGGGGCATTTCCCGGCTCGAGTTGGATCAGATTTACCCGCTGGTCAACTGGATCAATTTAATGACCTATAACTATTACGGCTCATGGAGCAGCTCAACCGGCTTCAATGCCCCGCTCTACCTGCCTCCCGGCGACCCGCAAGGCCTGAGCGTCGACAAGACCGTTCAGACCTACCTGGACGCTGGCATCCCGGCGAGCAAGCTGGTGCTGGGCGTGCCGTTCTTCGGCCAGGCCTGGCAGGGGGTCGGCGATGGGCAAAATGGCCTTTTCCAGCCCAACCAGGGTGTGTTTGACATCGGGGCGTTCGATTATCGCCAGATTAAGGAAAAATATACCCCTGGCTTCCCTGCTTACTGGGAGGAGACTGCCCGCGTGCCCTGGCTGTACGATCCGGCCCAGGGCGTGATGATATCTTACGACGATTCGCGCTCGCTCAAGGAAAAAGCCGCCTACGCTCGCTCCCGCGGGCTGGCCGGGGTCATGATCTGGCAGCTTGCCGGCGACGACCTGGAGCATACCCTGCTCAAGGCCGTTTCTGCGCCTTGAGCCGCCTGCCCAGGAAATCGCTTTTCAGCATATAATTTATTGTGTACTAATTCGAATCATATTTTTGAGTGTGCGCACTCAAAAAATTAGGAGCCCTAATGTCCGGTCCCCGTCCCGTTCGCGCTCCGCGCGGCGCTGCCCTCACCTGCAAATCCTGGCTCACCGAAGCTGCTTACCGTATGATCCAGAACAACCTCGACCCCGAAGTGGCCGAGCGCCCCGACGACCTGGTGGTCTACGGTGGGCGCGGCCAGGCGGCCCGCAGTTGGGAGGCATTCGACGCCATACTCGATTCCCTCAAGAACCTGGAAGACGACGAGACCCTGCTGGTGCAGTCCGGCAAACCGGTGGCGGTCTTTAAAACCCACCCCGATGCGCCTCGAGTCCTGATCGCCAATTCGAACCTGGTGCCGCATTGGGCCACCCAGGCGGTGTTCGACGATCTGGCGGCCAGGGGGTTGATCATGTACGGCCAGATGACCGCCGGCTCGTGGATCTACATTGGCACCCAGGGAATTCTGCAGGGCACTTACGAAACGCTCGGCTCGCTGGCCACCCTGCGCGGCTGGCCCTCGCTGCGGGGTAAATTCGTGCTCACCGCCGGGCTGGGCGGCATGGGCGGCGCTCAGCCGCTGGCCATCACCATGAATGAGGGCGTGGGCTTGATCGTCGAAGTTGATCCGGCACGCGCCCGCCGGCGTAAGGAGATCGGCTATGTTGACCAGGTGGTGGACACGCTCGAGGAGGCCATGACCCTGGTCGAAGAGGCCAAAACGGCCGGCAAGCCGCTTTCGATTGGCTTGATCGGCAACGCGGCCGAAATTTACCCCGAGCTGGTGCTGCGTGGTGTGATCCCGGACGTGGTCACCGACCAGACTCCAGCGCACGACGTGCACAGCTACGTCCCCGCCGGCCTGAGCGTCGACCAGGCCGCCGAGCTGCGCCGCAGCGACGCACCGGAATATGAACGGCGCTCAATGGCCTCCATGGCGCAGCACGTTAAGGCCATGCTCGAATTCAAGCGCCGCGGCGCCGAGGTCTTCGATTACGGCAACAACCTGCGCCAGCGCGCTTTCGATTTCGGCGTCACGGACGCCTTCGAATTCCCCGGTTTTGTGCCGGCCTACATCCGCCCGCTGTTCTGCGAGGGCAAAGGCCCCTTCCGCTGGGTGGCCCTTTCCGGCGACCCCGAGGACATTTACCGCACGGACGAGGCGGTGATGGAGCTTTTCCCCGCCGACGAACACCTGCATCGCTGGCTGAAGATGGCGCGCCAGAAGGTGCCCTTCCAGGGGCTGCCGGCGCGCATTTGCTGGCTGGGCTACGGCGAGCGGGCCCGGGCGGGTCTTAAATTCAACGAGCTGGTCGCCCGCGGCGTGGTCAAGGCGCCCATCGTCATCGGCCGCGATCACCTCGATTCGGGCTCGGTTGCCTCGCCCAACCGGGAGACCGAGGGCATGCGCGACGGCACCGATGCCGTCAGCGATTGGCCGATCCTGAACGCCCTGGTCAATGCGGTCAACGGCGCCACCTGGGTCTCCTTCCACCACGGCGGCGGGGTGGGCATCGGGTTCAGCCAGCACGCCGGCCAGGTGATTGTGGCCGACGGCACCCTGGCCGCCGCCCGCCGCCTGGAGCGCGTCTTGACCGTGGACCCCGGCATGGGCGTTGCCCGCCACGCCGACGCCGGCTACCCCGAAGCCATCGCTGCCGCCCGCAAGCACGGCATTAAAATCCCGATGCTGAAATAGAATCCGCGGATTTCACTAATTAGAACGAATTGTCACTAAAAATAAATAAATTACTAGGAACCACGAATTTCACTAATTGGAACGAATTATCACTAAAATTATAAAATATTCGTGTTCATTCGTTAAAATTTGTGGTATTCGTGGATGGAATTAAATGCGCATCTTTCGACTAATATTTTTCCTCCTTGCCATCCTGGCCGGAATCGCCGCCGGGCTGTATTTTGGCTGGGTGCTTAGCCCGCCGAAGCCTGGTGAGAGTGCCCTGGCCGAATTGCGGCAGGATTACCGCACCGACTACGTCTTGATGGTCGCCGAGGCCTTCCAGTCCGAGGGCGACGTGACCCTGGCGATGGTCCGCCTGTCTTTCCTGGGCGCCGAAGCCCCGGCGCGCCTGGCCCAGGAGGCCATCCTTTCGGCGCGCGAGCTGAATTACAGCAACGACGACGTTGACATGATGGCAAAGCTCTCCCAGGCGCTGTTGAACTGGAACCCCTCCCCGGTGGTGGGCACCGCATCCTCGGCGGCAGGCACGCCGTCTCCAGCGGCAGGCACGCCGTCACCGGCGGGAGCTACCCCGTCTGTGACAGGAGGCACGCCGTGAAAGAGCGTCGCCGACGCAGAGGGGGAGGGGCCTGGTTCCTGCTGACCGGGTTTGTCATCGGCCTGGCCCTCGGGCTGGTCTATGCCCTGGTCCTCAGTCCCGTGGAGTATATCGATACCGCTCCGTCGACGCTGCGCTCGCAAGATAAGGACAGTTACCGCTCGATGATCGCCCTGGCTTTCCAGAGCGATGGGAACCTGGCCCGCGCCCGCCAGCGCCTGGCGCTGCTCAAAGATAGCAGCGGCTCGCAGAACCTGGCCGCCCAGGCCCAGCGCCTGTTGGCCGCCAACCCCGACGACCCCAACGCCCACGCCCTGGCGCTGCTGGCTGCCGCCCTGGCTCCCCAGGCCGCCACGCCCGAAGCGACTGAAATTCCCATTCCTGGGGTGCCTTCAGCCACGCCCAACCAGACCGCTTTAGCGGTCTTGCCAACCGCTACCCTTTCACCGGGGCAGGCCATCCGCAGTCCCACGGCCCTGCCTTCGGCCACGCCGACAATAACCCCTACCGTAACCCTGACTCCGCTGGTCACCTTTACCCCGCGCTACACCGCCCTGCCAACCGCCACCCTCGGCGCGCCATTCTCGCTGAAGGACCGCCAAAAAGTGTGCGACCCGTCCTTGCCGCAGGCCTTGCTGCAGGTGGAGGTGGATAACGGCGCTGGTGAGGGCGTCCCGGGCGTGCCGGTCCTGGTCACCTGGCCGGACGGCGAAAATACCTTTTACACCGGCCTGATGCCCGAGACCGGCCCGGGCTACGCGGATTTCGTCATGAGTCCCCAGGTAACCTACAGCGTCCGCGCCGGCGACGGCGGGCAGGTCGTGCAGGGCCTGTCCGTTCCTACCTGTTCCACCGGCGCCACCACCTACCCCGGCGGCTGGAAAGTCAAATTCGGCCAGTAAATTAAAAAGGCTGCGGGTGG
>DBMK01000214.1 GCA_002298885.1 Anaerolineaceae bacterium UBA700 | reverse complement strand
AAAACGCACCTCGCTTTATTTTTAATTGTTTACTCTGCTCCGGAGGGCCCGGCAGGCGGCTCGGGCGACGCCGGAGGCTCGGGCGAGGGGGACGGAGCTTCGGGCGCCGGGGCCGGAGGTTCAGGCGCTGGCGCTGGAGCCGCAGGGGGTGTCTGCGGAGGGGGCAGAGGCGACGGCGGATAATTGTATCCGCCAGCCGGCGGCACCGGGGGCACGGGCGGCACAGGAGGCTGAGGCGGGATCTGCGGGCGGGCCTTGGTATTGTAGATCTGCGTCCCGAAGCGGCTGGTGATCACGCCGCCCAGGCTAACCATGTTGAGCAGGATCAGGATCGGCACGCCCAGGCAGCACAGCGTCCAGAACCAGACGCCGGTCACAGCCAGGATGGCGTTCGTGATCAGGCTGAGGACCAGGGTGCCGACGCCGGCGCTGACCGGTACCGACCAGTGAGCGTTGAACATATCCGCCATGCGCTCGCCCAGCGCTAACCCAAGGGCAATCCAGCCGAAGACCACGGTGACGCCGAAAACGATCAAGAACAGGACAGCCAGCGGGATCAGCACGATGGTAATGGCCAGCACCAGGAAGATTGCCGGGGTGATGACCAGGGTCAGCAGGCCAACGCCGCCGGAGATGATCGGTTCACCGGTGATCGTGCGGGCCACGTTCGTGGTTGGCGTCGGCAGGAAGAGGGCAATCACGACCGCGATCGCCGCCAAAATGAGCGAGATGAATGCCACCCACAGGAAACCGAAGCCGGGTCCCAGGTTGAAGTTTGTTCCGGGGGCAAAAACGAGATTCGGAATGCGAGACGGGAGCTGGCTGAAATCGCTGGACTGCCCGCCGACGGTTGCACTCGGCGAGATGAAGCGGTTGCCTCCAACAGAGTTCAGAATTCCCTTGATCACGCCGCTATCGGAGACTGTTACATTTCCGCCGAACGAGGTGACTCCGCCCTGAATCGTGCCGTCAATATTTAAGTTCCCGCCGAAGATCAGGATATCTCCGGTGACCGTTGCACCTTGCATAATCACGGCGTTGCCGCCAAAGACGACCAAATCCTTGATCGTTTGACCCGACGAGAGGGTGTAATTCTGGCCAAAGACGATCGGGCTGTCCCCACCGATCTGAGCCTGGGCGTAAACCCTGCCAGGCAAGAACGCCATTAATCCGGCCAGGATTACAAAGACTAAAGTCAATCTAAAGGTCTTTTTCATTTTTGAATGCTCCTTGAAAAGAAATGCGCCACAGCGTGTAAATCCAAATTAATACCAATATACAGAACCCACTTGAAACAAGTATCCAGAAAATTAATGATAATGGGCCGCTAACATTAACACCCAAAAAGACGCGCGCTTGATCGAAAAAGCCAATAAGACCGGCCGCTACCCTGGCCAGAAACACCAATAAATCGGCAAATGTGAAATTCGTGATCCTCAGGACGGCATACAATCCGCCCAGGCATACCGCGGCCCCGGCAAACGAAGACAGGAGGAAAATGCGGTTCTGGCGCCGGTGTTGGATGGCGCGGCGTTCGGCCTGGGTCACTTTCCAACGCTCGGAGAATCCCGGGCGGGGTGAAACCACGGCGGCCGTTTTCATAAGCAAACCGGTGGTCTCCAGGTTGTCCTTCAGCGTCGTGCAAGCAGGGCAGCTTCCCAGGTGTGCACTGAGCTCCTGCTTTTCAGCAGAAGAAAGGTCGTGTTCTTCCATCAACCAGGTTTCAAAAGGCTGGTGACCCATAGTGATTCCTTCCTATAATCGTTTGTGGTTGAGCAGCCTGATAGCGCTGCGCCAGAACCAGGCGGGCACGATGCAGGCGGCTTTTCACAGCACTTACTGTCAAAGAAAGACTCTGGCTGATCTCTTCTTCCGAAAAGTCGTAAAAATAACGCAGGACCAGGACAGCCCGGTCTTGAGAGTTCAATTCAGCCAGAAGCCGGTGCAGCATCCGGTCCTGTTCGATCTTGCCGACCGCTTTTTCAGGGGAAGGCGTTGGATCGGGCAGAGTCTCCTCGGCCACTTCGTCCAGCTCGAAGGTTTGCAGGCGGCGCTTGCGCTGCTGGTCGATGCAAAAGTGAGCCGCAATCGAAAGCAGCCAGGTACCAAAGGACCGTTCGCGGTCGTATTTTCCGAGCGCCTGGTAAGCCCGCCAAAAAGTCTCCTGGGCTGCGTCCTCGGCTTCGCCGCTTTCACCCAGCATGCGGTAGCAAAGGTTATAGACCGGGGTCTGATAAACCTCGACTACCTGGGCATAAGCTTCGTCATCTCCAGCCAGGGCGCTTTGCAGGACTTCTTGGTCGATCTGTCTCACGGATGCTCCAGTATTCAGATTGTGCTATTCAGTATACGCAAAAAAGGGGCTTAAGTTGCAAATTCCAAAAGACTTTCTTAAGGAATTTCTGGAGAATTGGAACGTGCGAAGTATCTAAAGGAGGGGTATTTCAGAGGTAAAATCAAGAATTATCCTTTTTCGTTTTTGAGGTTTGACCATGAATTTTGACCGGCCGCACCGCAGATTGAATCTGTTGACTGGTGAATGGGTGTTGGTGTCTCCGCACCGGGCAAAAAGGCCCTGGCTTGGGCAGGTTGAGAAGGTGCAGGAGGATAGGCTGCCGGAATATGATCCAACCTGTTACCTTTGCCCACGTAATCAGCGCTCAACGGGGGCGATCAACCCAGATTACTCCGAGACGTTCGTCTTCGACAACGACTTTTCTTCACTGCTTCCTCCCGATAAGAACGAAGAAACCGGGCAGGAAGGTCTTTTGAGAGCAGAGCCCGAGGCGGGAGTGTGCCAAGTGGTTTGTTTTTCACCCCGCCATGATTTAACCCTGCCGGAACTGCCGCTGGCGGCCGTCGAAGCGGTGTTGCATACCTGGGCCGAGCAGACGATCGAGCTGGGAAAACGGCCGGAAATCCGCTACGTGCAAGTGTTTGAAAATAAAGGCGCAATGATGGGCTGCTCGAACCCTCATCCCCACAGCCAGATTTGGGCCACCGGGCAAGTTCCTAACGAGCCGGCCAAGGAATTCTTACGCCAGGCGGAATACCTGCGCCAGCACGACAGGTGCTTATTATGTGACTATCTCGAAGCAGAGCGGGCAGCCGGCGAACGGATCGTTGCCAATAACCGGCATATCACTGCTTTGGTGCCGTTCTGGGCCATCTGGCCGTTCGAGATCATGCTGCTTGCCAACCGGCACAGCGGCAGCCTGGCGGACCTGTCGCCGGACGAAATGGCTGCTCTGGCGGATATCATCCACCAGATTACCGTCCGTTACGATAACCTGTTCGAGGTCTCTTTCCCGTATTCAATGGGATTTCACCAATCCCCATTCCATTCCGAGGCGACGCCGGGACATCATTTCCACGCCCATTATTATCCGCCTCTGCTGCGATCGGCAACCGTGCGCAAATTTATGGTTGGTTTCGAGATGCTGGGAATGCCGCAGCGAGATATTACAGCCGAAGCCGCCGCAAAGCGCTTACGTGAGATGCCGGAGAACCATTACAAAGCGCTCAGGAAATGAAGCGTCTCGGCAACAACCTGGTCTAATTCGTTGTCGAGCATGACGACGTGGCTTGAATTTTCCATCCAAATTAGCTTTTTAACTGTGGAGCAGGTCTGGCTTAAGATAATCTCGCCGCAGTGCGGGTCGATCGTGGTATCGTGGCGGCCCTGGAAGATTAGAATGGGCTGGCGGATCACTGAGAGGCGCTGCATTACCGCGTCCTGAAGCTGTAGCAATTGGAGCACGCCTTTCAGTGGGTTTACGCTGTAACCCTGCCAGTTCTTCGAGCCGTCCATTTTGCCCTTTGAAACGGCGGTTACGAACGGCGCCAACAGGCGCAGTTCCAGGATTTGAAATGGAGAAAGGTTCAATTTCAGAGCGGGGGCAGCCAGGATGATGCACTCAATCTCAGGATGCTTGCTGGCCAGGTAAAGACAGATGACTGCCCCGGCCGATTCGCCGGCAACCACCACCTGGGCGGAACGAGCCCGCAAATGTTGAACCGTTTCATCAACAGATTGGATCCAATCGGTCCACCGTATCCGGTTCAGGTCCTGCGGAGACGTGCCATGGCCCGGCAGCAGCGGTCCGGCGACTGTAAAGCCCCGGTCGTATATTTTTTTTGCCATGGGACGGACTTCTGCGGTGGTCGCTGTAAAACCATGGACGAGCAACACGCCGGTAGGGCCGGCTTCCCAGAAGAATGCTTCTCCTTCCAGGTGCGGATTAAACAGCGCAGGGTTTGTCATGCGTACGTCCTCATAGGTATCACACTGCTTGTCATGCCGGTTGTGCAAATTATGTGATTAATTATACAATTGACACTGGGATACCGGGGGAGTAGAGTCAACATCCAAGCCTTTATTTTTTCTGTGGAGAAGAAGATGGATGTAATTACGTTTACAACTCAGCACCTCGTTAAGAGCGAGGACTTGAACCACCACGGAACGCTTTACGCCGGGAGAACCGCCGAATGGTTCGTCGAATCGGGCTTTATCGCGGCAGCCAGCCTGACCAAACCCGAAAATATCGTGTGCTTGAAAATCCACGGTATGTCTTTTACCCGCCCGGTAAGAAAGGGTGAACTGGTCGCTTTCTACAGCAAAATTGTCCACGTCGGCAAGTCCCGCCTGGTTTCCCACATCAAGGTAGTCGCCAGCGGCCAGGAAGTAGTGGAAGGCTTCATCACATTCGTCCACGTCGATCTGGAAGGCCGCCCGATCCCGCATGGGTTGGAGATCGTCCCCACTTCTCCGGATGACATAGCGCTGCAGGAAAAAGCAAAGCATCTTCCGGCGTAGACCGCTTAATTTCGATTTATAAAAGCATGGTGTAATT
>DBMK01000138.1 GCA_002298885.1 Anaerolineaceae bacterium UBA700 | reverse complement strand
CTAATTGGATTTCTTTTTAAAGATTCTTTGTTATGCAAAAAACCAGGTGATATCTATCATGCTGAACGGATTTAATCGGCGAAAGCGATCATTGCGTTGGATCTCCAGAAGCCAGCCTGTCACAATCGGTCACCGCATGATATACGCTGGAATAGCAATCCGTTTTTGTTGGACCGTTCGATCCGTTGCCCGACACCGGGATGAGAATCGTTGCCGAGGCGAGCCGATCGCAGTCAGTGGCTGCGCGATATGCGCTGGAATAACAATTCTTTATCGTTGGACCAGTAGTTGGCCTTATTCCGGTTTCTGAATTCAGAGCGCTGCTTTCTTTAGCACTACCGGTAGAACCGAAAGCCTGGAAAGCGAAGATCGCGGTGAGGATTACGGCTAAGCCAATAATCAGGCTGGTTAGGAACGTTTTATTCATTTCAATCTCCTTTGGTTACAAATAATGTGAAATTGGTAAGGGTCCGAATGCGATTGAACCTTTCTAAGACCCTATAAACATGGTCTAACGCTTCATTGATCACCTCATTTCGACCATTTCTAGTCATCATTGTAAGGAGGGTCCGTCCTTGTGTATGTGAACAAGCGTGGATTTTGCGTGTTTATCTCTATGTGATTTTCAATTGAATCGGGGATAATTCGATGCTATACTTGGATAAATTCTACCTAAATTGTTAATAATGCTCGATTTAATTACTTTGGGGCTGGTATGTTAGAAGTAAGATTGCTCGGAGCGTTTGAAGTGCAGTTGGATGGCAAGCGCCTCATCATTCCCACGCGTAACGCCCAATCGCTGTTTGCCTATCTCATATTAAATGCTGGCAAAGCCCATCGCCGCGAAAGATTAGCTGGTTTATTGTGGCCTGATTCCAGCGAAGAAAATGCGCGCAGCAACCTGCGCCACGAATTGTGGCGTTTACGTAAAACCATCGAAACCGGTGAAGAAATTTTTTTTCGAATCGATGATCTTACAATTACTTTTCAACCTGAGAGCAAATATTCCCTGGATGTTCAACAACTGGAAGGATTGCCCCTGGAGGACAGCAAAGCGGAGGATTTAAGTAAGGCGCTTTCGGTCTACCAGGGTGATCTATTACCGGGTTTCTATGAAGAATGGGTGGTCGTGGAACGCGCTCGCCTTCTGGCACTTTTCGAGGCTAAAATGGCACGTTTGCTGGAGGATCTGCAGCAAGTGGGGCGCTGGCATGAAGTCGTAGATTGGGCAATACGCTGGATCACGATGGGGCAATGGCCCGAAGCAGCCTATCGAGCCTTGATAATTGCCTATGCCAGCACCGGAGACCTTTCGAAAGCGGCATCAACCTACGATCACTTCACGCTGGGGTTACAGAAAGACCTGGGGATAAAGCCTTCTGAGCAGACACAGGCGATTTTTAGACGCATTAAGGCAGGCTGGAAACCAGACCCTCTGGCGAAAGCCCCAACCAGGGCAATTTATTCACCCTCATTTTCCTTACCGAAATTGCGTCGTTCTAACCTGCCCAGGCCTCTTACAAGTTTCATCGGGCGAGAAAAGGAAATCCAACAGGTTATTTACCTGGTTTCAAGCGCGCGACTGGTTACCATCACCGGTTCAGGCGGCGTGGGGAAGACACGCCTGGCGATTCAAGTAGCTGGCGAACTGATACCCCAATTCAAAGATGGCGTCTGGTGGATCGAACTGGCACCCCTCTTTGAAACTGCACCTACCCAAAAACAAGAACTGCCTGGTAAGCCTGATCGACACCACAAGCCAGACTCTCGCAACCTGCACGCGGGATATGAAGAAAATACGGGAACCAATCTGGTGGCGCAAGCAGTTGCCAAAGCATTGCGAATTCCAGAGGAACCTAATATACCTATCCTTGAAGGAATACTTGGATATCTGTGCGAAAAGAAACTCCTCTTAGTACTGGACAACTGTGAACACTTGATCGACGCTAGTGCCGCTATGGCAGAATACTTGCTGAGTGGTTGCGCCGATGTGACCATCCTGGCAACCAGCCGTGAAGCTTTGGGGGTAGCCAGCGAGAAAGCCTGGCTTTTGCCATCCCTCTCACTGCCCAGCCAAAGAGAATCATTGGATTCGAGGAACATACTTCAATCTGAATCAGTCAGCCTGTTCGTAGAACGCGCCGGCGAAGTCATTCCCGGCTACCGGCCTGGGGAGGGTGAAGCGCCCATAATCGCTGAGATCTGTCTGCGCCTGGACGGCATCCCTTTGGCGATAGAGCTGGCTGCCGCTCGCATGAACCTGCTTTCAGCTAAGGAGATCGCCGACCGGTTAGATCGCCGGTTTAGCCTGCTGACCGCAGGCCGGCGCACAGCCCTGCCGCGTCACCAGACGCTCCGAGCAGCGATCGAATGGAGTTATGACCTGCTCAGTGAATCAGAACAAATGATATTCCGCCGCCTGTCAATTTTCGCCGGCAGTTTCACTTTGGAAGCGGCGGAAGCCATTTCTGCCGGTGATGAGATGTGGAAAGACGAAGTACTTGGCGTAATCGGACGATTGGTCAATAAATCATTGCTGTACGTGGAACCCCATCCCCAAGATTCAGCTCTATCCACCCGGTATCATTACCTGGATACTATCCGCAGCTTTGGGCGTTTGAAGCTGGAGGGCGTGGGCGAAACCATGAAGATTAGTGAGCGGCATGCCGACTATTACGTACGCTTGGTAGAAGCTGCCGAACCTGAACTTCTTTTACAAAACCAAGACTATTGGTCGAAGCTCTTGCAAGCAGAACACGACGACTTACGCGCCGCAGTCGAATGGGGCTCCAAAAGCGACCGACCGGAGAACGCTCTCCGGCTGGTAGGAGCCTTAATGTGGTTTTGGTTAAAATCCGGCTCTAACCGTGAAGCGCGTGACCTTGCCCTCAAAGCCCTGGCCTCGCCCGCGGCAACTCAGTTCAATGCGGCTCGCGCTAGAGCACTCAACACCGCCGGCTTAATGCAATGTTTATTGGGGAATACTGCTTCCGCCAGACAATCGCTCGAAGAAGCTGTAACAATATTGAGAACATCGGAGGATAATGCCAGCCTGGCCTTGTCGTTGCAGTTCTTGGGGCTGGCCTTGGCCTATGATAAGGAATATGATCTGGCAGATGCAGCTTTCAAAGAAGGCCTGGCCCTTACCAGGAAACTGGCCGACAAAAATACCAATGGCTTTTTATTTTTTCTGGGGGATGCTGATTTACTAAGAGGTGATAAACCGAGGTCAAAAAAGGTATACGAGGAGAGCGTTAACATGTTCCGCGCGATCGGGAATAAATCCTTTCTGGCCTATCCCTTGCGGCGCCTGGGCTACCTGGCGTTAGAGCAAAACGACATCTCAAACGCGAAGAAATATTTCCATGAGAGCCTGGCACTTAACCATGAAGTTGGCGATATGCCTGGCTTGACTGCAAGCCTGGCCAGCCTGGCAGCCCTGGCAATCCACCTGGATAAATCGGTGATGGCGGCTCGTCTCTACGGTGCGGTGGAAAAACGGCTTGAATTAATTTCTGTAAATCTCCTTTATGCAGACCAGGCTGAGTATGGGCAGATCAAGATGAAATTACCTGCTAATCTCGACGAAGAATCGATTGCAGCCGCCTACACTGAAGGATGGAAAATGAGCGAAGAACAGGTAATGGAATTGGCGAAGGAGATATTGGTGGGTTGAGACCAAACATGAATTCAGTTTTTATTCACCATTTTGGTAAGGGCGCGGCAAGCATCAGGCAGATTCCGGTATAATTTCATAAATGCTTCCCGAATTAATCCAGACGAAACTTTTCGCGCCCCCGCCGCGGGCCCACCTGGTGGCGCGGCCGCGCCTCCTGGCGCGCCTGAACGCCGGGCTGCAGCCGGGCTGCAGGCTTATCCTGGTCTGCGGCCCGGCCGGGTTTGGCAAGACCACCCTGGTCAGCGCCTGGATAGACGGTCTACACAATGCGCCATCCCCACTGTCCAATCCGCAATTCTCCTGGCTGTCGCTCGAAGATGACGACAACCACCTCCCCCGCTTTTTCTCCTACCTGGTCGCCGGCATCCAGGCCCATTTTCCGGAGATCGGTCGCAACGCTCTGGACCTTTTGGGACTGCCCCGCCCGCTGCAAGTGGAAGAGTTGGTCAGCAGCCTGGCCAACGAACTGGCCGGTGTTACCAGGCCGTTCGTGCTAGCCCTGGACGACTTGCACCTTGCCGATGCCCCGCAGGTGCAGAACCTGCTGAGCCGCCTGGTCGAGGCGCTGCCGCCCCAGGTCCACCTGCTGATCATGAGCCGCCAGGACCCCTCTCTGCCGCTCAGCCGCCTGCGCGCCCGCGGCCAGATGGTTGAAGTGAGGCTGGATGACCTGCGCTTTACGCCGGCCGAGGCCTCCGAATTCCTCAGCGGCGTGATGGGCGTATCCCTGTCCGCGGAGGATGTAGCCGCGCTGGAGGAAAAGACCGAGGGCTGGATCGCCGGGCTGCAACTGGCCGCGCTTTCCATGCAGGGCCGCCCGGATGCCCATGCCTTCATCCGGGCCTTTTCAGGCAACAACCGTTTCATCCTGGACTACCTGGCCGAGGAGGTGCTCAACCGCCAGCCCCCGGCCATCCAGCAGTTCCTGCTGCAGACCTCGGTTTTTGATCAGATGTGCGCGGAATTATGCGCGTATGTGATCGAGAGGAGAGAGTCGAGAGTAGAGGCTGGAGAGCAGGTCCAACACCCCACTCCCGACTCTCCACTCTCTACTCTCCATTCTCCAATCTCCATTCTCGACCACCTCGACCGCACCAACTTATTCCTCGTCCCCCTGGATGGGGAGCGCCGCTGGTACCGCTACCACCATCTTTTCGGGGAGCTGCTGCGCGCCCGCCTGAAACAAAGCGACCCGGAGCTTATCCCAGCGCTCCAGATCCGGGCTGCGCATTGGTTCGAGGAAAACGGCCTGTCCGCGGCTGCCGTGAGGTACGCTTTGGCCGCAAAAGACTTCACCCTGGCTGCCGGCCTGATTGAAAAACACAGCCGTGAGCGCTGGGCCCAGGCCGACCTGGATTTCTTGGCCCAGATCCACCAGATCCCCTTCGAAATCCTGCGCAATCGCACTGAATTGAGCCTGCAGCGCGCCTGGATGTTGGTGATCCAGGGCCAGATCGAACTTGCCGACCGTTACGTAGGCGTAGTCGAGGACCGCTTTTTGCCATATTTAAACGAGGGCAGGCTGAGAGAACTGGACCCGGCCCAGCTCGGGATGCTGGGGTTTGCCCTGGGCGTGCGCGCTTATATCAACGAATTGACTCACAAGCCGACCGACATCCGCAAATGGATGCCGGTCATCCTGGGCTACGTCCCGGAGAGTTTTACCGCCTATCGCAACACGATGGAAGTGCTGATCGCCATCCTTCTGGCCCGCGAGGGCGATTTTGCCGCCGCCTCCGGGTTATACCTCAGCGCCGCCGAGCGCGACCTGAAAGCCGGCACGACCAACGCCGTGTGCGTGGCAATCTCCGGCCTGGCTAGCGCCCGCATCGTCGAAGGCCACCTGCGCGAGGCAGCCGAGCTGTGCAGCTATTACCAGGCAAAGATCGATGCCATCGGCGCCTGGCGTTTTTACCTGACCGGCGATCTCAAAACCTTCCTGGCAGACGTCCGGCGTGAATGGAACGAACTTGACGAAGCCGGGCGTCTTGCCGCCGAAGCTGTGCGTGAGAACGAGCCCTGGCAAATCCCGCAACCGCTGGCCCAATCGCACCTGGTCCAGGGCCGCATCTCTCTCGCCCAAAGTGACCTGGCCGGCGCCGAAGCCGCCTTGCGCAGCGCCGAGCAGGCGCTGCAGCGGACGCAGATCCCAGCCGGGCCGCTCACTCCTGCCGATGACCTGCGCGTGCGCCTGTGGCTGGCCGGGGCAGACTTGAGCCAGGCCGAGCATTGGGCCAGCCAGTGCCAGCAGGCCGTGGGCGATGACTTCAGCTTCCGCTTCGAGGCCGGCCGCATCAACCTGGGGCGGGTCTGGGCCGCTCTCGGCCGCCTGGACGAAGCGACCGCCCTGCTTGTTCGCCTGGCCCAGGATGCCGAGGCCGGCGGGCGCCGCGGCCGCCTGGTCCACATCCTGGCCCTGCTGGCAAATGTTTATCACCGGCAGAAGAATTCAGCCCTGGCGCTGACAACGCTTGAAAAAGCACTGCGCCTGGCCGAGCCGGAAGGCTACGTGCGTGTTTTTATCGACGAGGGTGAGCCGATGCAGACGCTACTGCTGAAATATCGCCGACGCCTGGAAAAGCAGCCCGTCCAGGAGGCTTATTCCCTCTTCGCATACCTCGACCGCCTCTTGCGGTCCTTCAGCCCGGCCGAGGCGGCAGCCGCCGCTACCGGCGGGCCGCCATCCGCAGCCCATCGGGCGCCCACAGCAGGTCCCGGCGGACTGGTCGAGCCTTTGACCGGCCGCGAGCTCGAAATCCTGGCCCTTATGGCTTCCGGCCTGACCAACCAGGAGATTGCACGCAAGCTGACCGTCTCGATCCACACAGTCAAGGTCCACGTCAGCAACATCTTCCAGAAGCTGGGCGCCGCCAACCGCACCGGCGCCGTCTCCCGAGCCCAGGAACTGCACTTAATATAATGTGGTTTTGGTTATTCAAGCGGGCTAAGCCCGCTTGAATAACC
>DBMK01000346.1 GCA_002298885.1 Anaerolineaceae bacterium UBA700 | reverse complement strand
GACTTTCAAGACAGCATCTACGCGGGGTGCGCCGTCGTGGGGGCGGGTCTGTGAAATTCGAATTGTCCGGCCCGCCCGAACCCAGACCCGCCCTTTGCCCATCCAGCGGAATCTGCCCTGCGCCCCTCCCCCAAATGTGTTTTTTCATTTGGGGGAGGCCAGGAAGGGGTGCCTTCCCCGAACCCAGCCTCGCCCCGGTTGTGCCGGCCCTGTCCCCCCCCACGCCAACCCCGCGCAATCTGCGCCCGGGTTAAAACGGCCGGATGCTCCCCGCGCCGCTGATGTGTTGGGTGAGGGTGGGAGATCCCTTGTATTTGACATCCCCCGCCCCGCTGATGTGCACGTCCAGCACCTTTGCCGCGTCCACCTGGGCGCTGCCGGACCCGCTGATATTGACCCGCGTCTCCTGGGTAGGCACGTCGGCCATGCGCACCGCGCCGGAACCGCTGATGTGCAGTTCCAGCCGCCCCACCGTTCCTGCCCCGGCCTCGATATCGCCCGCGCCGGAGATTGTGGTCGACAGGCTCTGCGCCTGCACCTCGCCGATGCGCATCTTGCCCGCCCCGCTCACTGTCAGGCGCAGCGAATCGCTCTGCATGCGCGCCGAGGTCAGGTTGGCTGCCCCGCTGACCGCCACGTTGCTAATCTGTTTCATGCTCAGGTGGTAGCGGATGGCCTTGTTGGGGGTGAACAGCCATTCCAGCCCCCAGCCGATCCAATCGTACCAGGCCATGTCGAAGCCCAGGATCAACCGCCCGCCGCGCACCTCGCTGGACAGGCGGCTCATGATCTCCTGGTCGGCCTCGATCACCAGGCTCTCGGGTGCGTCCGGGTTCTGCTCGATGATCAGCTCGCCATACCCTTGCAGCGCCACCTCGCTGAACCCGCTCACCTCGCGTTTTTCGCTTATCGTTGCCATAAATAACTCCTTGTGGAAAAAAGATTCACCATCATATACGAATTACAGAGAGATAAGATGCACAATACCGGAGAAAATTCACCACAGCCCTAAAGGGTGCTGTCGCGAAGTCACAGAGGCACTGAGAAGAACTTTAAAATATATGTGTGATGTGAAATCAAATATCCCATATGGGTTCCTTGTGTTGAAAAACGCGGCACGAGCCAGTCCCCTACGGTAATCAATTTCACTTCCCCTATTGACAAATAGATAAATACGATCTATTATATCCATAACAGATATATCTGTTATGGATATAATTTTCCACCGGCACATCACTCCCACCAGAGGCATCTTGCGCAAATGTCTCATGCGGCTTGCCGGCTTTGATCAACCAGGAGCACCGTATGAAAGGACAAAACCCACCAGCCCAAGATCTACTGCCATTGACGCCGGCGGTGTTCAACATCCTGCTGGCTTTAGCCGACGGTGAAAAACACGGTTACGCGATCATGAACGAAGTTGAGGCCAGCACCCTGGGAGAAGTCAAAATGGGACCAGGAACGCTGTATGGCTCGATCAAGCGCATGATTACGGCAGGATTGATTGAGGAGACGGAAGAACGTCCAGATCCCCTGATGGATGACCAGCGCCGGCGCTACTACAGGCTCAATGCCCTGGGAATGCGAGTCCTGCAGACTGAAGCGGAACGCCTGGCACGCCAGGTGGAACTGGCACGGCTGAAACACGTGCTGGCAGGAGGTCAGAAATGAACGATCCTCTCAGGATATCCCTTTCGGTACGTGTTTACCGCGGCCTGCTGCGTACCTACCCACGCGAATTCCGCCAGGCATATGGCGAAGCGATGGTTCAGGTCTTCCGGGATCTGTGTCTCCGGTCTGGAGAAGCGGGATTATTCCGTGTGTGGGGCCGCGCCTTGCTCGATTATGCGATGAGCCTGGTATCTGAACATATGGAAAGAGGTATGGAAATGACCAAAACAAAGTGGATTCAATTGAGCGGCTGGGCCCTGGCTGCCAGTGGCTTTTTGTTGATGGCTGGCTTTGCGGCAGGCAGCCGCCCGGATTATGACCCCTACAACTCTGCTGCCTGGCCGATTGATCCAATCCTCAATAGGATGGCTGGCGTATTGATAACAGTAGCGATGCTTCTGATAAGCGCCGGGTTGGCCGGGCTGCTGGAGCGCTTCCAGGAAAAAGCCAGTAGGCTTGGCCTTGGCGGGCTGCTGTTGGGGAGCTTTGCTGGGCTGATCGGTGCTGTCGGTGCCGTTGGAATGGGCTTCTTCCAAAACGGCCCCTGGTGGAACGTATTTATGTTCGGCCTCCTGGGCGTCAACCTGAGCCTGGCGCTATTTGGCGTTGACTGCCTGCGGCAACACCTGTTTGCCCGCTGGAACGGCCTGACCCTCGCAATCGGGCTCATCTCTTTGGCGTTCGCGCTGTCAACGATGGGACCGATTCACATCGAATGGCCCGGCGTGTTGGAATTTGTCCTCCTCCTTGCCTATGCCTTGGGGCTGGGGCTGGTCGGATACCTGCTCCTATCCGAACGCACTGAGATGCCAACAACAACCGAGGCGTAGATGGCAGAGACCGCTTAGATTTTCTTGAGCGGTCTCTCCATAAAAAATCCACTCCCTCAATTCCAATAAAAAAACGAATAAATAGAAAGGGTCAATTATGGCGAGAATAGCTCGTTATGTCTATCTTGCTTTCGCCTGGCTGTTTGTGCTGGGTGTGGTCACCCAGGTTTTTCTGGCAGGAATGGTGGTTGTGGCCGGAAAGATCGGTTGGGACTTCCATGCCAGCCTGGGCCACATGCTTGGCTTTCCGTTTCTTTTCATGCTGGTGAGCATGTATGCAGGCGGCCTGCCCGGTTCCGTAAAGAAAATGACCTGGGCGCTGTTCGGCGTGTTTCTTTTGCAGGCCGAGGTGCTGATCTTCCTCCGCGTCCAGGCGCCGGTGTTGTCTGCCTTTCATCCGGTGATGGCCCTGGTAGATTTTGCCCTGGGCTACGCGCTGGCGCGGCAGGCCTGGGTGCTGGTCAAAGCCCGGCCGGTGCACGCTGGCGCGCAGCCTGGGCTGAAACCTTCCGTAAGTAAATGAAGAACCTTTAATAATTTGGAACCGCTAGCGACCGCGCTGCTGAATAACGTGGAAGAAACGCTGCATCCCGAGGAGATGGCGCTGTGGCTGGCGCCCAGGGGAGATCGGGATTAGCCCTTCACCCCGGCCCGGTACGCATCCACCATCTCTTGCTTAAAATAGCAGGTGAATCTTATCCCTCTATCGTCTTGATCTGTTCCATAATAAATTCGCGTTCGGCCTGGTTCTGGGTGAGGTCCAGCGCCTGCCGGTAGGCCGCAAGCGCTTCGTCAGTCCGCCCCAGGCGCCGGAGCATGTCGGCGCGGGCGAGGTGGAACGGCGCATAGCCGGCCAGTTCATCCGCCAGCGCCTGTACCCGGCGCAGGCCCTGCTCCGGCCCGGCGAACATTGACACCGCCACCGCCTGGTTGAGCCGCACGATGGGCGTATCGCTGAAGCGGCGCAGCTCCTGGTACAGCCCGGCGATCTGTTCCCAATCGGTGGCCTCGGGGCTGGCGGCGCGGGCGTGCAGCGCGCTGATCGCCGCCTGGATCTGGTATGGCCCAACGTGGTGCATGTAAAAGGCCTTCTCCACCAGCGCCAGGCCCTCCTGGATGTTGGCCTGGTCCCACAGCGATCGGTCCTGGTCGCTCAGCAGGATCAGCCGGCCGTCCGCTCCCACCCGCGCCGTACGCCGCGAGTCGTGCAGCAGCATCAGCCCCAGCAGGCCCAGCACCTCGGCGTACTGCTCCGCCGGCACGTCAGTCTGCGTCTTGCGGAGCTGCCGCTCCAACACCCGGCACAGGCGGATGGCCTCGGCGCACAGCTCGTGGCGGATCAGGGCGTCGCCGGCGGTGGCGGCGTAGCCCTCGGTGAAGATCAGGTACAGCACGCTCAGCGCAGCATCCATCCGTTCGGCCAGCAGGTGGCGCGGCGGCACCGAATAGGGGATGCCGGCCTCCTTGATCTTGCGCTTGGCGCGCACCAGGCGCTGGGCCAGGGTGGGGGCCGGCACCAGGAAGGCCGCCGCGATCTCGGCGGTGGTCAGGCCGCCCAGGGTGTGCAGGGTCAGGGCGATCTGCTGGTCCTCGGGCAGGGCCGGGTGGCAGCAGGTGAAGATCAGTTTCAGGCGCTCGTCTGGGATTTCGTCCGGGTCGGCTGCCGGCTGGGGGGATATCAGCGCATCCAGCTCCTGCGGATCGACTGGCGTGGGCCGGTCGCGGCGCAGGCGGTCGATGGCCTTGCGGCGGGCCGTGGTGGTGAGCCAGGCGCCCGGCTTGCCGGGTACGCCCTCGCCCGGCCAGTGTTCCACCGCCGCCAGGAAGGCATCTTGCAGCGCTTCCTCGGCCAGGTCGAAATCCCCCAGCCAGCCGATCAGCGTTGCCAGGATCTGTCCGTACTCCTGGCGGTAGACACGTTCGATCAGATGCTGCGTGGAGTCGTTCAATTTAGTAAACCTGCCTGGAGTTTTTTGGCGGACTTGTC
>DBMK01000241.1 GCA_002298885.1 Anaerolineaceae bacterium UBA700 | reverse complement strand
TTCCCTTCAGGGAAGGGGGCCGGGGGGTTAGGTCAAAAACGTGGTATCAAATCGAGTTAATAAAACAGATTTGAATATTGTTGGGCAAACAAAGCCGGCGCGCCGCCGGTATGCCAGAACAGCACGGTCTCGTCTCTTTTGAAGAACCCTTTACGGATCAAATCGATCATCCCCGCCGCGGCCCGGCCGGTGTAGACCGGGTCCAGCAGCAGCCCTTCGCTGCCGGCAAATAGGCGGATCGCCTCGACCTCCGGCCCGGCAGCAACCCCATAGCCTCCGCCGAGGTAGTCGGCGTTTACCAGGATCTCGTCGGGCTCAAAATGGATCTTCGGCCCAAAGCGCTCGGATGCTTCAGTGGCCAGCCCGGCCACCACCGTCCTGAGATGGTCGCGCGGCTCATCGATGCTGATCCCCAGGATCTTGCCGCCCCAGGCGGCCCGCCTGGCGCCCAACACCAGCCCGGCCTGCGTGCCGCCGGAGGATGAAGCCAGCACGATCCAATCCGGGGCCACCGCCTGGCTTATCAGCTCTTCGAAGGCATAAGCATAGCCCAGGGCGCCCACCGGGTTGGAGGCGCCCAGCGGGATCAAATAAGGCCGGCGCCCGCCCTCCCAGGCCCGGTCGAACGCTTTTTGCAGCGCGGCCGGGCGCTGTTCGCGGCTCGTCCACACGATCTCGGCGCCGAATAAATTGTCGAGCAGCAGATTACCGGTGGGCACCGTGGCCGGGTCGCCGCTCAGCACCAGGATGCAGTCCAGCCCCATGCGGGCAGCCAGGGCGGCTGTCTGGCGGCAATGGTTGGATTGAGCCGCCCCGGTGGTGACCAGGGTACGCGCCCCGTTCGCCTGGGCTTCGGCCAGGACAAATTCCAACTTGCGGGTCTTGTTGCCGCCGAAGGCCAGGCCGGTCTGGTCGTCGCGCTTGACCCACAGGCGCGGCCCGCCCAGGGCCGCGCTCAAGCGCGGCATGGCTTCGACCGGCGTGGGCAAATGGGCAATGCGGATACGCGGGATCATAAGCTCACCTCCCTCTTCGTCTTCTCCTTGCCCCGGCGCCGCAAAATATCCAGCAGGCGGGGCAGCAGGCGCGTGTAGGCCGAATAGAACCAGGGCAGCACCGGGTAATCCCAGGCCCCTATCGTGCGGATCACCCGGCCTCCCATGCCTTCCTTGAACCGGAAGACGCCCCACATAGAGTCCGAATCGTCGAACACGTCCGGGGCGCCCCACAGGTCGTAGGTCTTGCAGCCCAGGGCTGCCGCCCGGTTCATGGCCTCCCACTGCAGCATGTAATTGGGCATCTTATCGCGCTGGAGTTCGCGCGACATGCCGTACAGGTACCAGGCCCGGCCAGCGAAATGGAACAACATCAGGCCGGCCACCGCCTGCCCCTCCACCTCGGCCAACAGGGGCGTCGCCATCCCCTGGCGCATGAAGGTTTGCCACACTGTACGGTAATACGCCTCAGGGCGGATGACGAATCCGTCTCGCACCGAAGTTTCGGCGTACATGCGGTACAGCAGCACCAGGTCTTCTTCCGCTCCGGGCCGCACGCTGACCCCCTTGCGCTGCGCCAGGCGTAGATTGTAGCGCCATTTTTGTTTGAGCCGCGCCAGGCGCTCCTCCTCGGGGAGGCCCAGGTCCACCCATACCGTGTTGCGGAACTGGATCTGCTCGCCTGAGAGGTGCCAGCCCCTGCCGGCAAGCTCAGCCTGGACCTGCCGGCCGGTTTGATTTTCGCACGCTTCCTGCGTTCCGGGGACGCCCTCACCCAGGATGACCTCCGGGTCGATCTTGATAAAGATGGCTCGCCTGCGGCGCGCCAGTGTCTGTAGACCGTCAAGGACTCGCCCCCTCAATCCGGCGTCGTTCCAATCCAGCAGCGGTCCGCGCGGTGCATACAGCACACGCAGACCCAATGGAGAGACCACCCTTTCGAGCACCAATGCCGCGGCCTGCACCTGCCCTGCGCCGTCGCGCCAAACCTGGGGAAGCGGCGACCAGCCATATTCGGCCTTGACCTGGGCCCATTCCTGGGATTGGAGCACGTGCACGCCCGGCAACCAGGCGATCTCTTCGTCCCAAGCGTGCAGAGCTTGCGGCCAGGCAGAAACCGGCGTCATCCCCCCTCACCACCTCTCTTCGAAGTCCACCAGCGGAAGAACCTGTAGAGCGCCGGCATGTAAACCCGGTCCCAGGCCCCGGCCGTGCGCCGGATCTCGCCACCAAAACCGCGCTTGAAGCGGTAGACACCCCACAGCCCGTCCGAGCGCCCGGCAAATTTCTGCTCCAACTCGGCTTCGTCCACGTCCGGAACGCCCCACAGGTCGTATTCCAGACAGCCCTGGCTGGCCGCCCAGCGCATGGCCTCCCACTGCAGCAGGTAGGTCGGCATGCGGTTGCGCTCTTCGTCGGAGGAAGCGCCGTAAAAATACCAGGCGCGCTGGCCCCAGGTAAAGACCATCAGCGCCGCCAGCAATTTGCCCTCGAAATCGGCTTCCAACAGGTTGCAGTGGCTCTCCATCGCAAACAGGTCGTAGGCGCGCTGGTAATACTTGAGGGAATGCACCCCGAACCCATCCCGCCGCCCGGTCACCGTCATCAGTTCGTGGAAGGAGCGCACTGCGCTGCCCGGCCTGACCACCACGCCCTTGCGCTGCGCCAGATGAATGTTGTAGCGCGTTTTTTGTTTCATGCGCGCCAGCCAGTCGTCCTCGCTGCCCTGCAGGCTGACCACCGCGCTGCGGTAAGGCTGAATGGGGGTCGATGGAATGAACCCGGCCATATCCGGCTCGATGGCCGCAAGGTCCGAATCCCAGCAGTCTGGCTCCACTTTCAGAAAAATTGCCCGGCGCCGGCGGCAGACCCGGTCCACTTCCGGCCACAGGCTGCGCCAGCCCTGGCCCAGCGGCCCCTTGGGGACGTAGGCGAAGCTGAATCCCAGCGGCAGGCGCCGGAACAGCACCTGGCAGCCGCAGTTGCCAACACGCACAAATTCGCTCGCCCAGCCAAACCCGGACTTCAATTGGCCCCAGGCGGCCGTCTGCAAAATGTGCGCTTCGGGATGGCGGTTCAAGAAATCAAGCCAGGCATCGGTCTGCATAAGGATAGTCGAAGTTTCTTTGGGATAAAGATCTGACAGGTTTCAAAAACCTGTCAGGTCCATAATTCATTTCCGGCTTACTCGATCGATGTAAATTCGGGCGGAGGAGTCGAGCGAACGGCCGAGCCCGGGATGTGTTCGTCCAGCAAGCGAGTAACCGCCGTTGTTTCGCCCTCCTGGGCCAGGTGGATCAGCTCGTCCACCGCCTTGAGCAATCCATCCCCGCACAGATCGTCCTTGCAGTCCAGGCGCATGATATCCGGGTGGGCCGTTTTCTGCAGCATGTCGCCGTCTTCCCAAAGCTCTTCGCTCAATTTTTCCCCTGGTCGGATGCCGGTGAAAACGATCTCGATATCGCGCCCCGGCTCCAATCCGGACAGGCGGATCAAATCTTCTGCCAGGTCGAGGATGCGCACCTGCTGGCCCATGTTCAGGACGAAAATTTCGCCGCCGGTGCCCATGGTCGAGGCCTGCAGCACCAGGTAAACCGCCTCAGGGATGGTCATGAAGAAGCGCTTCATGTCCGGGTGTGTAATCGTGATCGGGCCACCGTTGGCGATCTGGCGCTTGAAAAGCGGCACCACGCTGCCCCGGCTGCCGAGCACGTTGCCGAAGCGCACCACCGTAAACGGTCTCCCGGAACGCCCGGCGGCATCCACCACGAGCGATTCAGCAATCCGCTTGGTCGCCCCCATCACGTTGACCGGGCGGATGGCCTTATCGGTCGAGATCATCACCAGGCGTTCCGTCCCGGCCTCCAGGGCGGCGTTGACCACGTTTCGCGTGCCAAGGATGTTGTTGGTGACGGCGTCCTCCACGTTCTGCTCCATCAACGGCACATGCTTGTGGGCCGCGGCATGGAATACAACCTGGGGGCGGTGCTGCGAAAAGATACTGGACATGCGCGGCCAATCGCGCACGTCGGCAATGATTGGGCGCAGCGGCAGGGCCGGGAAGCTCTCCTTCAGCTCGAGCAGGGTTTCGAAGATACTGTTTTCGCCGTGGCCCAGGATGAGCAGCTCGGAGGGCCCCCAGCGGGCGATCTGGCGGCAGAGCTCGCGGCCGATCGAGCCGCCGGCGCCCGTCACCAGCACCGAATGGCCGCTCAATGTCTCGCCGATCTCCTGGTCGCGGATTCGGGCGGGCTCGCGGCGCAGCAGGTCGGTAATATCCACCTCGCGCAGGCGGCTTACACTGACCTTGCCGCCCAACAGCTCGTAAATGCCGGGCATGGTGCGGAAAGGAATCCCTTTAAGCCGGCAAACGTCGGCCACCAGGCGCACGATGCGCCCCGGCGCGCTGGGGATGGCGATGATTACCTCGTCCACCGGCTGCCGGTCGAGCACCCGCGCCAGGTCGTTCAGCGTGCCCACCACCGGCACGCCATAAAGCTGCTGGCGCTGCTTGCCCGGGTTATCGTCCAGAAAGCCCACCGGCACCAGGTTGAGCTGGGGGTTCTTCTGCAGCTCGCGCACCACCAGGGCGCCCGCGTCGCCTGCGCCGACGATCATCGATTTCTTCCGGCGGCTGGAATCACCGTGATAACCGTTTTGGTGCAGGCTCTCCGCCAACAGGCGGATCGACAGGCGCAGCCCGCCGACCAGCAGGAGCGAGAGCCCCCAATCGATGATCTGCACCGAGCGTGAAAAGCTGAAGATCAGGTTCATCCGCCACAGGGCCAGCATGATCAGCGCCACCGGGATTTCGGCGGCGGTCACGGCCACAAAAATCAATTTCAGTTCCTGGGTGCTGGCGTAGACCCACATGCGCCGGTAAAGGCCGAACAGGTAATAGGTAACCGGCTTGACGACCAGGGACACCCCAATCATCCAATAGGCGACCGGCAGGTAATCGACCAGGCTGGCCCCCACTTCCAACCTCAACACGAAGGCGCCCAGCACCGAAACAATGATCAGGCCCAGGTCGCCGAACAGAAGGTATCGATTGCGGATGTTAAGTCTTAGTCTCATAAATGTAAAACAGATTGTACCACACTGGCCAGGAACCCCCCGCCCCAGCTCAAATGCATGACGCAGATCGCCAGCGGCACACCCACGGCGAGACTCCAATCCTTGCGCCGGGCAGCCAGCCGAATTCCGGCCAGCAGCAGGACTAAAAAGTACAACCCGACCTCGGCCGCCAGAAGCAGCCGCGCCGGCGGCCAAAAAAAGGCCAACGCCAGCCACCCGAGCAGGCTGAGCACGAAAGCCGGCGGCAGCGCCTGGCGCCATCGCACTGTGCCCGGATAACGCCGGAGCATGCGGTATTTCCAGTACCCGTAGCGGAAATACTGGCGCGCCAGCGCCGGCAGGTCAGCGCGGGCGAAATACACCGAGCGGATCGCCGGGTCAAGCCACACCCTGCCCCCGCCCTGCCGGATGCGGGTGTTAAACTCATAATCCTCGTTGGTCAGCAGGCTCTCGTCGAACGGGCCGATCTTATCGATCAACGCCCGCCGGAAGCAGCCGAAGGGGACGGTATCCACCGCGCCGGCCTGCGAGGCGTAACGGTACAGAGCGTCGCCGACCCCCAAGGGATGGGCCGCGGCAGCGGCAATCGAGCGCGCCAGCCAGCTTTTCCCGCCCGGCTCGATCTGCCACACTCCGCCGACGTTATCCCCTAGTCCCGCTTGCAAGGCCGCCAGGCTGCGTTTGAAATAATCCGGGGCGGGTACCGAGTGAGCGTCCAGTCGCAGGATAGTTGCCCCCTGGCTGACCTGGATGGCCGTGTTCACGGCCGCCGGGATGCTCCGCTGGGGATTCTCGACGATGCGCACCTCCAGGTCGGGGTGGGCGGCCTGGTAATCGGCCACCACCTGGCGCGTGCGGTCGGTGGACAGGCCGTCGGCGATCACCACCTCGAAATGCTGGCGCGGGAAATCCTGGCAGTAAATTGCGTCCAGCAGCAAGCCGATGGTCTTCTCCTCGTTGTAACAGGGCACGATGACGGATAATTCGGGGTTCAAAGCGCCGGCCTCCGCATGGATAGGGTCTGGTCGTCCGGGCGAACGACCGGCAGGCTCACCGAGAATACGCTGCCTTGCCCAGGGGCGCTCTGTACGGCGATCTGTCCGCCGTGGCTCTGCACGATCTGCACGGCAATCGACAGCCCCAGGCCCACCCCGCGCCGGCTGCCGCCCTTGCGGCTTTTGTCTACCTGGTAGAAGCGCTCGAATATACGTTTTTGGTCCTCGGGAGCAATCCCGGCCCCGTTATCCTTCACCCGCACCACGGCCATGCCGTCCGCCAGGGCGGCAGCGACCACCACCCTGCCCCCGGCGGGCGTGAACTTGAGCGCATTGTCGACCAGGTTGGTGAAGACCTGGGATAAACGGTCGCCGTCTCCGATGATCTGGGAAAGCGGGGCCAGCTCGAGATCGAGGCGGATCTGGCTTTGCTCTGCCTGCAGGCGGAATTTCTCGACCACGTTCTTGAGCAGCAGTCCCAGGTCGACCGGCGCCCGCTGCAGGTCTGCCGTGCCGGCTTCGAGCCGAGCCAGGATCAGCAGGTCCATTACCAGGCGGTGCATGCGTCCGGCTTCCGTGAATATGACGTTGGCTGCCTGGTGCAAGGCTTCGGGCGTCTGGGCGGCCCCATCCAGGATCGCCTGGGCGAAGCCCTGGATAGAGGTCAGCGGCGTCTTCAGCTCGTGGGATACGTTGGCGATAAATTCGCGCTGCGAGCCCTGGCTGACCTCCACCCGGCGGGCCATTTCATTCAAAGCTTCAGCCAACTGGTGGGTCTCCCTGGGACCCGAGGGCTGGATGGCGTCGTACTGCCCCTCGGCCATCCGGCGCGCCGAAGCGGCCATTCGCTGCAGCGGGTTGGATATCCACTGCCCCAGGGCCAGGCTGAGGAGGACCGAAAGCGCCAGCGCTACCAGACCTGCCTGGAGGAAAGGCACCAGGATATCAGCACCCAGGATCTGGCGCAAGGGCAGGGTCGGGCGCGGGGTCGAAATCATCAGGTAGTGCTGGTCGTCCAGGGCGTGCAAAATATACAGCCATTCGACGTTCTGTGCATCTTTGATCAGCAGTGCCTGGTTCGGGTCGGCATCGGTCGTCGCAAAGGGCAGTTTGGGGACAGGCAGCGGGTTGGTACTGCCGACTCCCTCGTCCAGGGCAACCGAGCCGTCGGCGTTGAGGATGGAGATGCGCAGTTGGCGGTTGTTAGCCTGCGTCTGCAGCACGGCCTGGACCCGCGCCCCCGCCAGCGGGCCGCTGGGCAGCGGCAGGTTTTCCAGGCGCTGGGTGACCGCACTTTCGGCGACGCGCATCTTCAGCACGGTCGAGCGGTACAGCAGCGAGTTGCGCTGCAGCGCGACCACCAGCCCGAACAGCATGATCACCAGCGCCGCCAGCGTCAGGAAGACGTAGCTGATCCACAACCGCGAGCGAAGAGAGGAGAACATTAATAAACCAGCTTGTAGCCCACGCCAGTCACCGTTTCAATGCGCACGCTGCTGCCCGCCAGCTTGCGCCGCAGTTGCGCAATATGTACATCGACCGTGCGCGTTTGGCCATAAAAATCGTAACCCCAGGCCAGGTTGAGCAACTGCTCGCGGGATAGCACCAGGCTGCGATGCCGGGCCAACGCCAGCAGCACCTCGAATTCCTGGGTGCGCAGCTCGACCTCCACTCCCCGGCAGGTCACCTCGTGGCGGGCGGGGTCGATCAGCAGGTCGCCCAGGCGGATGGCCGCCTCAGAGGCTTCGGCCTGGGTGCGCTCGCTGCGGCGCAGGATGGCCTTGACCCGCGCCACCAGCTCGCGCGGGTTGAACGGCTTGGTCATGTAGTCGTCGGCGCCCAGCTCCAGGCCCACGATCTTGTCGATATCCTCGTCGCGCGCCGTCAGCATGAGGATGGGCACCTGGTTCTTCTCGCCGCGCACCCGGCGGCAGACCTCCAGCCCATCGATCCCCGGCAGCATGATATCCAGCACCACCAGGTCGGGCCGAGTCGTTCGGATCAACTCAAACGCCTGCAAGCCGTCGCCCACGGATTGGGTGCGGAAACCGTCCCGCTCCAGGTACAATTGGGCGAGCTGCACGATGCTGGCTTCGTCATCCACGAGCAGGATCAATTCGGAGGTCATGGTCAGAGCAGCGCGGTTACCTCGATCTCGACTGCGCCGTTGCGCGGCAGTGCCGCCACTTGCACGGTGGAACGGGCTGGCGGATTCTCAGGGAAGAACTCGGCGTAGACCGCGTTCATTTTGCCAAAATCGGTGATATCGCGCAGGAAAACCGTCGTCTTGACCACCTTCTTTAGGGTGCAGCCGCCCGCTTCTAGAATCGCTTTAAGGTTTGTCAGCGCCTGGCGCGTCTCAGCCTCCACCCCGCCATCAACAAAGTCGCCAGTTGCCGGGTCCAGGCCGAGCTGTCCCGAAACGAATAATAACTGCCCGGCTTTTACTCCCAATGAATACGGCCCAATCGCCTTCGGCCCATTCTCCACGACGACAATCTGCTTCTCCATACCGCGCCTCCGTCTCTAAAATGATAGTTTGGGTGTTGTCTGGCTGCGCCAGACAACACCCAAATACTTCAATCGTTATTTAATCATTTTATACGATGTTTTTCGAAACGGAAAGATGAATTAATATTGGTTGTGAGACAAT
>DBMK01000088.1 GCA_002298885.1 Anaerolineaceae bacterium UBA700 | reverse complement strand
CCCTGGCACCGCCCGCCAGGGCAGGTGTGTGGTGAATCTTGCTTTATTCTCCCCAACACTTCCTTGTAAGCCGCACGATCTCGGCCTGCTGGGCGGGGGTGAGGGCGACCGTGGGCGAGTTGGCGTCGTTCGTGTCGCAGTTCTCCACAATCAAGGTCATGCAGTCCTCGCTCAGGGTGTGGGTGTGCCAGCACGACTTCTTGACGTTGTACAGCTTGAACGGCTGCATGTCCTCAGCGTGGATGCGCCCCACCGTCTCATCGCCCTCGCCGATGAACAGAATGCAGCGGCCGGCCAGCAGTATGAACACCTCGTCGGTCTCGTCGTGGCGCTGCATGCTGGCCAGGTTCTCCGGCAGCAGCTCGTCGATATAATTGAGCACCGCCACCCGCCACACCCCGTAGTCGACCAGCGGCCGGTAGCCAACTTCGCGGTACTCGCGCACCTCCAACAGTTTTTCGTCGATCATCATTCCCTCTTCAAACAGTTGTGTTGGGAGGAGATTGGGGCGTGAAGCGTGAAAAGTGAAGCGTGAAGCGTGAGTTCAGCTTACAATCAGAAACTTATCCGCGAATTACACGAATGGAAGCGAATGAACACGAATAAAAGCTAATTTAAAAACTTTTCGTGCCCATTCGTTTCCATTCGCGCAATTCGTGGATAAATTTCACGTTTCACGCCCCAATCCCTGCCCAAACGCTTATCTATATTATAATTTCGTTCATCCAATGAAACAGGTGATCGTCGTCAACCAATCTTTACGGCTGCCCAAGGGCAAGCTGGCAGCGCAGGTGGCCCACGCCGCGGTCGGGGCCTTCGTGCAGGCCGAGGACGACGCCCGGGTCAACTGGCTGGAGGAGGGCATGCCCAAGGTGGTGCTCGAGGCGCCCACCGAGGCCGACCTGCTGCGCCTGCTCGACCAGGCCGTGCAGATTGGCATCCCGGCCCTGCTGGTGGAGGATGCCGGGCGCACCGTCGTCCCGGCCGGCACCATCACCTGCCTGGGCCTCGGCCCCGCCGACGACGACCAGATTGACCGGCTCACCGGGGATTTAAAATTGCTCTGAAGTAATGGTTAGCCTGGCTAACACGCTCCCCTTCCCTCCCCTGAAGCAAAAAACGCTTCAGGAGAGGGAAGGGGCCGGGGGATGGGTGGGGTTTGAGATGCCTGCTTTTCTCCATTCCGAAGAAAGGACGCTTAATATGTCCACCATCATCCACAAACGCGTCGAACTGGCCCGCGCTGGCGCCAACCCAACCGTGGTTTGCCGCGTGCCGTCCGGCTGGGTCGTCCTGGCCGACCAGCAGTTCCTGCGCGGCTACTGCATCCTCAACGCCGACCCGGTTGTCTCCTCGCTGAACGACCTCGATCCCGCCGGACGGGCCGTCTTCCTGGGCGATATGGCAGTCGTCGGGGACGCTTTGCTCGAAGTGACCGGGGCCTACCGCATCAACTACGCCATCCTGGGCAACTCCGACCCCGCCCTGCACGCCCACATCGTGCCGCGCTACCTCAGCGAGCCCGAGGTCTTGCGCCGCGGCCTGCCCTGGTCCTACCCGGCGCAGGAAATGAACGTCCGCCCCTTCGATCCAGCCCGCGACCGCGAACTGATGCAGCAGTTGGCCGCCGCCATCCAGAAGCGGTTATAAAAAAAATTCCTTTTTTGCAAAGGCACGGCGCGCCTGTATAAAATCAAACTTTTGATTAAGCCTCGACAAACTGCGCCGTTCATGGCAAAATCCAGTAGAACTAAATAGAATTGTGGTTTTTGGGCGGAGATAGCCCGCCCAAAAACCACAATTCTAAATTCAAGTGAAATCAAGGATTATTATGAGTAAAGACGAACCCCGTGTTGTGCAGTCCTCCGGCCGGCGCCACCCGGCCAAGGCCAACCGCTCCAGGCGCCCGCGCCAACAGAACGTGGCCCTGATCATCGCCATCGTCGGCATCGCCCTGGTCATCATAGGGCTAATCGTCATCCCCCAGCTCCAGGCGGCAAACACGCCGCAGGCGGTGGGCACCATCGTCGCCATCACCCCGGGGGCCCACCCCCAGGCCAGCGGCACCGCCATGGGCAACCCCAACGCCAAGGTGCGCATCGACATCTACGAAGACTTCCAGTGCTCGTCCTGCCTCCAGTTCTTCCAGACGGTGGAGCCGCAGTTGATCAAGAATGAGATCACCGCTGGCACAGTGTATTACGTATTCCACAATTACCTGCTGATCGACACGAACAACGCCGGCCAGGAATCGCACAAGGCCGCCAACGCCGCCATGTGCGCCGCCGACCAGGGACGCTTCTGGGATTACCACGATATGCTCTTCAATAACTGGCTCGGCGAGAACGTCGGCTCGTTCACCGACGTGCGCCTCAAGGCCTTCGCCCAGACGCTGGGGCTGGACATGACCCAGTTCAATACCTGCTATGCTGCTAACAGCCACAAGGCCCAAATCGACGCCGACATCGCCGAGGCCACCCGGCTGGGCGTCAGCGGCACACCCACCGTGTTCGTCAACGGCAAAGAGGTCAGCCCGGGCTACATCCCCACTTACGATCAGATCCAGCAGGCCATCGCTGCCGTCAAATAAACTACCTGATGAACGCCGAATTTTTAATTCGGCGTTCATCACGCTCTTAAAGTGCTTACCCCTCCCCCGGCCCCTC
>DBMK01000292.1 GCA_002298885.1 Anaerolineaceae bacterium UBA700 | reverse complement strand
TTTTAAAACCAATTAACTCTTTATGCCCGTATCTCTTGCCGCTGGAACAGCACGTACCCCACCGCAAAAAGCAAAATTGTTGCGGCGATCAGCCCGGTGATTTGCGGCCAGGCCACCAGCAGGCTCTGCCCCACCGAAAGCGGCGCGTTGGCCACTGCCCCGGGCGGCGGCCCGAACACCAGGTAGCCCAACGACAGCGAGCGGATGGTTGGATTCAACAGCACCGCCATGATCTCGCCGAAGAGAGTATTCGGCGAGACCCGGCTGAGGGTCAGCGAGATTTGAGCCTGGTTCAGGGCGTCGCCCGGCGAGAGCGCCTGCCCCACCAGGCCGGTGATGATATCCCACAGGATCAAAAAGAACAGCCAGACCGCAATCGAGGCCAGGGCGGCCGTCGCCGGCGAGCGGAAGGCGGTCGAAAACACCAGCGCCAGCGCCAGCCAGATGCCGCCGTAAACGATGGTGACCAGCAGCAGGAACACCATACGCAGCACCTGTTCGCCGGTGGGCGCAACGCCCAGGGTGACCAGGCCCATGCCGATGATCAGCAGCCAGATGGCGGTCAGCACGATCGCCAGGGTGAACAGCGCCCCCAGGAACTTACCCAGCATCAGCGCGTCGCGATAGATGGGTTGGGCCAGCACGCGCGACATGGTGCGCTTGTTGAATTCGCCGTTGATGCTGTCGAATTCGAGCGCGATGGCGATCAGCGGCACCAGGATCGGCAGGAACTCGACGAAAGCCGGCAGCGGGCTCTGCCCGGTGGTAAACAGATTCAGGAACAGGAAATTGCTCTGGCTGATATTCTTGCGGATATTCGTTATGGCCGCGTAGGCGGTGCCGCCGGCCGTCAGCACGATCAATACTTCGAGGATGATCATGCGGGCGCTGGTCATGTGGTCGGCCATTTCCTTGGTGATGACGGCTCCCAGGCCAACCCAGGGCGAGCCCTCGCGCACCCGCTCCTGCGGCCGGGAAGCGGTCGACCCCCCGGATGCCCCCACCTTCTTAATTCCGCTTGCCATGGTCGACCTCCTCGAAATATGTTGTGTAGATGGTGTCCAGGCTCTGGGTTTCCATGCCTAACATCAACAGTTTTCCGCCGTGGTTGACGATGGTGTTCGCCACCTCTGCCCGCAGATCAGCGCTGGTCTCCACTTCGAGCCGGTCGTTTTTAGATTGCACGGTGACCACGCCCGGGATTTTCTCCAGC
Source organism: Anaerolineaceae bacterium UBA700 (assembly GCA_002298885.1). The sequence continues at coordinate 3,720 of DBMK01000292.1, read as the reverse complement.
GCTTCGATCAGATCGCTGCCCGGGTTCTCAACCCTCACATCCACGCGGTAGGCCTTGCCGAGCACCTGTTTTCCCAACTCCGTCACGGTGCCGTTCAGCACCATCTTTCCGGCGGAGAACAGCCCCACCCGGTCGCAGATTTCCTGCACCTGTTGGAGCAGGTGCGAAGAGAGCAGAATCGTGATGCCGTTCTCTTTGAGCGAGCGGATCGTCTGCAGGAATTCGTGGGCGTGTTCCGGGTCCAGGCCCTGGGTCGGCTCATCCATGATGATCATCTCGGGGCGCTTGAGCATCACGTCGGCCACGCCCAGCCGTTGGCGCATGCCCCGGCTGAACGTGCCCACTCGGTGATCGGAGAGATCCAGCAAACCGACCTCTTCGAGCACTTCGGCAATCCGCTGGTAGGCCTCGCGGTGCGAAAATCCGTTCAGCTTGGCGGTATATATCAGGTTCTCACGCGCCGTCAGCTCGTCGTAAAACCCGACCATGTCGGGAAGGTAGCCCACACGGGCCTTAACGCTCAACGGCTGGCGCGCCGGGTTAAACCCTAGCACCCTTACCTCGCCTTCTGTCGGCTCGGTCAGCCCCAGCAGCATCAGGATGATGGTAGTCTTGCCGGCGCCGTTCGGGCCAAGCAGACCGAAGACTTCGCCGCGCTGGATGGTCAGGTCGAGGCTGTCGACCGCCGTAAACGTGCCGTATTTTTTGGTCAATCCCTTCGTTTCGAGTACGATATCACTCATACCGGCCTCCGCTGGACGGCTCAGCGCCGGCCGAACCGCACTACCGCCAGCGCCACGATGCCCACGGCGATGGCGATTAGCACGATCCCGACCACGCCCCACAGCGAAGAGGTCAGCAACGTAACCCGGAAGTCGACCGATTTCGAGGTGTTATCCGCCGGTTGGGCGTTGATGCTGAGCATGTAATCCCCGGAGACCGAGTCGCTCGCCGGCTGGACGTTCATGGTGACCTGCTGCTGCTGGTTGGGCGCGAGCTGCGGAATTTCAGTCGGCGAGAAGCTGACTGTCCACCCGCTGGGACTGGTAGCGTTGAGCGCAATGCGGTTGGCGGGCGCCGACCCGGTGTTTTGCACCACCAGGTTCAGCGCGGTGGTCGTTCCTGAATTTACCTGCCCGGAGAGGGTACCATCCGGAGAGGTAATCGCCAGGCTCACCGATCCGGTGACGTTAGCGGTCAGTTGGAGCGTGGCCTGGGCGCTGCCGCCGTTTGCCATCAGTTCGATCGGGTAGGACCCGCCCTGGACGTTGCCCAACGGCGCAGCCGAGACGGACAGGGACTTGTTGCTGTTAGCCGCCATCGGCAGCGATGTAACGGTCTGCCCATTGTAGCTGAAAGTGACCTGGAAGTTGGTGCCGGCGTTGGCGCTCAGGTTAACGGTCAAGTCCTCATCGCCGGCGTTGGCCAGGGTCACGGAATAGGTGAACGTGGTGGTCGGCGATCCGTTCAGCGTCGGCAAATCGACGCTCATGGTGAGCTTCGGCGGCAGCTTTTCCTGGATGACGATCTGCAGCGCCAGGGTTGCGTTCACGTTGCTGCCCTGGGCGGTGGCAGTGAAGTTGTAGGTTCCAGCCTTTAAATCAGCCGGCGGGGTAAGCCGCAGGGTGACAGTGGTGTCGGATCCGTTATTCAGGTAAACGGATTGGATCGTCCGCCCGCCGCCCTGGAAGGCCCCGGTCCATCCCGTGGGCAGGTCCTTCATAGCCAGCGAGACTACCCCGGATTCGTTTGCCAGCAGCAGGTGCAGGTCGACTGAGATGGTCTCCCCAATCCCAAAGACCTGCGAGGGATACGGCGTATAAAATGTGAGGGTTGGGACTGAAGGGGTGGGGGGATTGGTGGGCTGAGGGGTTTGGGCGAAGGCCGAAATAGGGGCGGCGAGGAAAAGAAGCGCCAAAATGAATGAAAAAGTCGAGGTTTTAAGTTTTTTCATATTAATCCTCCTTGTTTTTTGTTTTTTTTATCGACTTCTCCTTGCGCATAAAACAATCACCAAATGAATATTAATACCAGCATTTTGGGTGACTTTGATTAGTTTTGTTTTAATTAAATGTAAAGGAATCTAAACAATTTGAGAAATTTGGTGATTAAAACCTTAATCTCACCCCCGGTTAAAAAAAGCAATTCATAAAACGTCCGCCGAACTGACGTTATAATAGAGGCTAGTATCCTTGATCTTCCGCCCGGAGTCGCGATGCCTGATTTTGAAGCCGTAATCGGTCTGGAAACTCACATCCAGCTCAACACAAACACCAAAATCTTCTGTTCCTGCAAGGCGGATTCCTGGTTCGACCCGCCAAATACCAACATCTGCCCAGTTTGCAGCGGCCTGCCGGGCGTGCTGCCGGTGTTAAACAAGGCCGTGGTCGAAAAGGCCGTCGTGTTGGCCCAGGCCATGCAGAGCGAGATCCGTTCGCTTTCATATTTCGACCGCAAGAATTATTTTTATCCGGACCTGCCAAAAGGCTTTCAGATCTCCCAATTCGACCAATCCCTGGCTCGCGGCGGCTTCCTCGATCTGCCCATCCCGGCGGCCATTGACCCGCAGGGCAAGGGCTACGTGCGGCGGGTCTCGATCTGGAAGCTGCACATCGAGGAAGACGCCGGGAAGACCAAGAACGTGCGCGGCGAGCGCTACATCGACTTCAACCGCTGCGGGGTGCCCCTGGTGGAGATGGTGACCGGGCCGGATTTACGCACCGCCGACGAAGCCGCCCAATATCTGATCCGCCTGCGCCAGCTTTTGCGCTGGCTGGGGATTTCCGAAGCCGACATGGAAAAAGGCCACCTGCGCTGTGACGCCAACGTCTCCATCCGCCGGCAGGGGGAAACGCAGCTCAACCCGAAGACCGAGATCAAAAACGTCAACTCGATTGACGCCGTGCGTGCCGCCATCATCAAGGAAGTCGATCGCCAGGTGCGCGAAACCCTGGCCGGGCGGCGCATCGAGAGCTGGACCCTGGAATGGGACGAAGACGCCGGTGTGCTGCGCAAGATGCGCTCGAAAGAGACCGAGGCTGATTACCGCTACTTCAAAGAGCCCGACCTGCTGCCCATCCGCCTGGACGATGCCTGGAAGCAGGCCATCCTGGCACGTTTCCCCGAGCTGCCGTTGGTCCGGCGCCAGCGGTTTATGAGCGCCTACGGGCTACCCGAATACGACGCCGACATCCTCACCGGTGAGCGCAACCTGTCCGATTATTTCGAGGCCGCGGTGAAAGCCTACGCCGGCGACCCTAAAAAGGTCTCCAACTGGCTGATGAATGACGTACTGCGCATGCTCAACGAGAGCGGCGTCTCCGCCGAAAAGCTGCAGCTCAAGCCGGCCTACCTGGCCGAAATCATCAAGCTGGTCGACGCCGGCACGATTAACAGCAGCACCGGCAAGAGCCTGCTGGAAAAGGTCGAAAAGACCGGCAAGGCGCCCTCGGCTATCGTCGCCGAAGACGGGCTGGCAAAGGTCAGCGACGACGCAGCCATCCGCACCGTCTGCCAGGAGGTGCTGGCGGAAAGCCCCAAGGAAGTCGAATCCTACAAAGCCGGAAAAGTGACCCTCATGGGTTGGTTCGTCGGCCAGGTGATGCGCAAGATGCGCGGCAAAGCCGACGCTACCCTGGCCCGCACGATCCTGGAAGAATTATTAAAATAGATTATCCAATAAAAAAATTCCGGCGAAGCCGGAATTTTTTTATTGGATAA
>DBMK01000136.1 GCA_002298885.1 Anaerolineaceae bacterium UBA700 | reverse complement strand
CTCTGTGACTCTGTGGTGAAAAATAACAGTAATTACTTGCTGCCTAATGTATTTACTACGCCCACGCCGGTGATGGTTTTACTGATCTTGGGGCTGCCGTAGTAGCTGACCGAGCCGGCGCCGGTGATGTTTACGCTCAGGTTGTCGCTGGCCCACACGGTGGCGCCGCCGGCTCCGGTGACGCGGACGTCGGCCGTCTGCGCCTGCAGGTCGCCGCACGCAAAGTTGCCCACGCCGCTCAGGGTCGCATCCAGTGAGTTGACCTTACCGGACATATCCACGTTGCCGGCCCCGCTCATCACGGCCGTGAGATTGGAGATATCGACGTTGCGCAGCGTGACGCCGCCAGCGCCGCCCACCCGCACGATCAAGGAATCGGTGTTTAGCGAGTCGGCGGTAAGGCTGCCCACGCCGGAGATTTCCATCGATTTCAAATTCTTAACGCCCAGGGTCAGCTTGATGCTCTTGGTTGGGCGAATGATGTCCTGCCAGTTATCGCGTTCGAAACCGATGTATAACTGCGTCCCGCGCACTTCGGTGATGATCTTGGGCATGATGTTGTCCTCGGCCTCGATCTTAAGGCCTTCGGAGTTGCCCTGGACGATGGTCACATCGCCGATGCCGGCGAACATCAGCGAATCGAAGTTGCTCACGTTGCGCGTTTCGGTGGTCAAACGGCCCGAACCGGTAACCATATTGATGGTGCAGGCGCTCAATGTCAGCGCCAGCACGGATAAAATACTCAAAAAGTACAGGCTCTTCTTCATCTTTTTGACAGATCCTCCTCGTGTCTATTTTTAATACGTGCAACCGCGCAAAAGGTTTCAGAGCCTTTCGCGCCGGTCGACAAGGATCTGCTTCCCATGAACGCTCCAAATCTCGCTGGCGAACCCATCGATAAAGAACCGGTCGTGAACCACAGCCAGCACCGTGCCTTCGAAGGCCGCCAGCGCCCCTTCGAAGCGGGTGCGGGCAGGGATATCCAGGTGGTTGATCGGCTCGTCGAGCATAAGGAAATTGCAGCCGCGGGCCGCCAGACAGGCCAGCGAAAGGCGGGCGCGCTCGCCATAGGAAAGCTTTTCCGCCGGGGTAAAAACGTCGTCCCCCTTGAACAAGAATTTCGAGAGGAAGGAACGCACCTCCGTCTCGTTCTGTGAGAGCAGGCGCGACACAGCCTGCAAGGCGTTGAGGGATGGTTCGAGGTCCTCCTGCTCCTGGGCCATGTACCCGGCGCGCACGTTGGCGCCCAGGCGCACGCTGCCCGCCAGCGGCGGGATCAGACCGGCAATGGTGCGCAGCAGGGTGGTCTTGCCGCAACCGTTTGGGCCGATCAAGGCGGCGCGCTTGCCGTAGCGCAGGGTCAGGTTGAGGTCGTGGAGCAGGACCGAGTCGCCATAGCCCACGTCCAGGCCCTCGCACACCAGCACGTCCCGGCCGCTGGTTGGCGTATCGCCGAACTCGATCTTCATTTCCCACACCGGCTTGGGTTTTTCGACCCGCTCTTCGCCCAACAGGCGCCCCAGGCGCTTTTCGACATGTTTGGCCCGGCCGATCATGCCCTGCGTCTGGTCGTTGAAGAAACCTTTGGCAAATTTATCCCCGCTGTCGCCTTTGCCGCCTTTGCGCATCACTGCCAGACCGCGCAGGTGGGCTGCCGCCAGGCGCAGCCGGGCGATCTCCTCGTTCTGGTCGGAATACTGCTGCCACTGTTTTTCGCGCTCAGCGGCGATGGTGTCCAGGTAATCCGAGTAGTTGCCGGCAAAGGCGCGGGCCGTGTGCGTCTTGGGGTCGATCTCCAGGATCCCGGTCGACAGCCGGTCGAGAAAGGCCCGGTCATGAGATACGACCAGGGCGGCGCCGCGGAATCCCAGCAGCCAGTCCTCCAGCCATTCGAGCATGCCGATATCCAGGTGGTTGGTCGGCTCGTCCAGCAGCAACAGTTGGGGGTTGGAGAGCAGCACGCCGGCCAACGCCAGGCGCGTCTTCTGGCCACCGCTCAGCTCGGCCACGCGCATTTCTGGTGGATATTCGCCCAGGCCCAGCGCGGCCAGCACTCCCGGCCCGCGCCCGGCGCCCTCGGCCACGCTCGCCAGCCGCTCCAACACCTGGTCGTACTGGTGTGTTAGGGCCGGCTGGTGCGGGTCGCGGGCAAGCGCCGCGGCCAACTCCTCCAGGCGCGCCGTCAGGCCGGGCAAATCCCCTTCCATGCGGTTGATAAAGCCACCAATCGTATCCTCGGGGCGATAATCGAAGCCCTGGGGGAGATAGCCCACCCGGCCAGGCGCGGCGGCAATGCGCACGCTCCCGGCATCGGCTTTTTCGAGTCCCACCAGGATCTTCAGCAGCGTGGTCTTGCCGCAGCCGTTCGGGCCGACCAGCCCCAACCTCTCCCCCACATTGAGGGTGAAGCTTATCTTATCCAATATGATATCAGCGCCAAACGATTTGGAGACGGAATTTACACTAAGCATAGACAACCTCGCATAAAACCCACCGGCCCGAAACGGGCCGTTTTACCGGTGCAGGTAGGCCGGGAAAACAAAACCGGAGGCACACAGAGCCCCCGGTTTAAAAAGTTCACCCGAGACGCAATGCCTGAAAAAAGGATATAGTTTTAGAGGTTGTCGGTCACGAAAATGGCTCCTGGTAATAAAGACAAACATATTATACCTTTATTTTGCTTGTATCGGATATTCAGTTAATGTATACTATTGCGTAGTTGATTGCCCGCGAATACACACGATTAATTGACTTAACCGGGCATTCAAGGGGGTGTTGCTGGTTCGGCGCAGGCCTGGGGCCCGTTTTGAGCCAACAACGCTCTGCTTTTTAAGCAGTTGAATTCATTCGCCAGTGAACTACAAGTTAATAGCTGCTGTGGAGAAAGGAAATGCCAGCACCATTTGACCTGATCATACGCAACGCGCGGCTTCGAGGCCGCAGCAACACATATGAAATAGCGGTCCGGGATGGCCGGATTGCCGCAATCCAGGAGAAGGTCGATGGCGACGGCGCGCTCGAAATTGACGCCCAGGCGGGTTTGGTGAGCGAATCGTTCGTAAACACCCACCTGCACCTGTGCAAGGTGTACACGCTGCAGATGATGGACGAGGCGGCCCTCAAGGATTACCAGGGCGGCGACATGGGCAAGGCCATGTCTGCCATCGAGCTGGCAGCGCGGGTGAAAGAGCAGTACGACGAGCGCTGGATCATCAAGAACGTGCGCCGGGCGCTGCTGGATGCGGCGCGCTACGGCTGCACCCACATCCGGGCGTTCGCCGACGTGGATGGCAAAGCCAGGTTGGAAGGGGTGAAGGCCCTGCTGCGCGCCAGGGAAGAATTCAAGGGCATCGTGGAGCTGCAGGTGGTGGCTTTTGCCCAGGATGGGATCGTGCGCGAGCCCGGGGCGCGCGAATTGATGCACGCCGCCATGGAGCTGGGGGCGGACGTAGCCGGAGGCATCCCCTGGATCGAGTACACTGACGCCGACAGCGCCGAGCACGTGCGCGCCGTCTTCGACCTGGCGGTCAAATTCAACAAGGACGTCTCAATGCTGGTAGACGACGCCGGCGACCCCGGACTGCGCACGCTGGAGCTGCAGGCCCTGGAGGCGATCAAGCGTGGCTGGATCGGGCGTTCGCTGGCCCACCACGCCCGCGCCATGGCGCTGTACCCCACGCCCTACTTCCAAAAGGTGGCTGCCCTGCTGCGGCGCGCCAAAATGGGCGTGGTCAGCGACCCGCATACCGGCCCGCTGCACGCCAGGGTGCGCGAGCTGTTAGAGATGGGCAACCTGGTGTGCCTGGGCCAGGATGATATTTCGGACGCCTATTATCCCTTTGGACGCAACAACATGCTCGAAGTGGCCTTCCTGGCAGCCCACCTGCTGTGGTTTACCGCCGCTAACGACCTGGAGACGCTGTACGATATGGTCACCACCCGCGCCGCCCAGGCGATTAACGTGCGCGATTACGGCCTGCAGGTGGGCGCCACCGCCAACCTGGTCGTTCTGAAAGAACCCGACGTCGTCGAAGCCCTGCGCTACCACGAGCAGCCGGCTGCTGTGGTTAGCCACGGCAGGCTGGTCGACCTTGAAAAAGTTAAAAAAATTGCCAACCAATGAGCTTGCCGAAAAAGCGCGGCCAAACGCTCTGAAGCGGGTTATTAGAATGTAGAAAAACAACCTATCCCGAAAGGCGGTGATTCCAGAATCAATTCAATCATGCGGTGAAGTCCTCGAGGACTCATTCTGAATCCACTATTTGAACGAAGAGGAGAGTGAAAATGAACAAGCGTGTGGTTACCCTGTTTGTCTTGCTGGCCGTCGTGTCCAGCCTGCTTGCGGCCTGCGCCCCGCAAGCCACCCCAACCGCTCAAATCATCAGGGAAACCGTCCCGGTCACGGTCAAAGAGACGGTCCAGGTACAGAGCACGGTGCTGGTGACCCAGGTCGTGGCTCCCACCACGGCTCCCGCGGTGAAGCTCAAAGTCTTCGGGGCCTACGCAACGCCCATCGAGGAGCCCTGGGATGGCGTGATTCATACCGCTCTGAAAAAAGCCCAGGCCGACGGTAAGATCGATTACGAATACACCGAGAATATCGGCTATTCCGGGGACATGGAGCGCATTTTGCGCGAAGTAGCCACCAACAAGCAGCCCAACGTCATCTTCGGCGACGCCTTCGGCAACGAAGAAGCCATCCGGCGTGTGGCCAAGGACTTCCCCAAGATCGCCTTCGTGTTCGGCTCGGGCCTTGGCCCCTCCAACCCCAACCTGTCGGTTTTCGATAACTGGATCCACGAACCGGCTTACCTGTGCGGCATGCTGGCCGCCGGGATGAGCAAGAAAAATACCCTGGGCGTCGTTGCCGCCATGCCGATCCCCGAGGTCAACCGCCTGGTGAACGCATTCATCGCCGGCGCCAAGTCCGTCAATCCCAAGACTAAGATCCTGGTCTCCTTCATTAACAGCTTCTTCGATCCGGCAGCCGCTAAGGAAGCCGCATTGGCCCAGATCGACAGCGGCGCGGACGTGCTGTATGCCGAGCGGGATGGCGTGATTGACGCCGCCAAGGAAAAAGGCTTGTTCGTGTTCGGCAACATGAGCGACCAGAACTCGCAGGCGCCGGACCTGGTGGTGAGCGGACCGGTATGGAACATGAGCCCGACCATCGACTACGTCATCGAGGCGGTCAAGGGCGGGACGTACACTGCCCAGGACCTGAAGGACTTCAGCATGGCCGCTAAGGGCGGCGCCAGCCTGGCACCCTTCCACGCCGTCGAATCCAAGATCCCGGCTGACCTGCTCAAGAAAGTAACCGACATGCAGACGCAGATCGATACCGGCCTCTTCCGGGTGGACGTCAACGAAGGCCAACCCCAGGCCGTGAACTAAATGGTTTTTCCGGCTGGCTTCGCCAGCCGGAAAAACCATCATTTAGATAGAACTCTTTTACTGATCAGGCGGGGTTTACCCGCCTGATCAGTAAAATAGAGGAGTTTACATGTACGCTGTGGAAATGAAGGGCATCACCAAGCGGTTCGGGCCGGTGATTGCCAATAACCAGATCGATTTCGCCCTTAAAGACGGTGAAATCCAGGGGCTGCTGGGTGAAAACGGCGCCGGCAAGACCACTCTGATGCGCATCCTCTATGGCCTGTACCGGGCCGACGAGGGTGAAATCTGCGTCAAGGGCCAGCCTGCGGCCATTATTTCCCCCAAACAGGCTATCCAGCACGGGATCGGCATGGTGACCCAACACTTCACCCTGGTTCCGACGCTCAGCGTTGCGGAAAACGTGGCCCTGGGCTACACCCACTCGTTTCGCGTCGACCCCAAGAAACTGCAGAAGGAAGTTGGCGAGGCAGCCCAACGCTTCGGAATCGAAGTCGACCCGGCCGCACTGGTGCGCCACCTCTCGGTGGGCGAGCGGCAGCGGGTTGAAATCCTCAAGTCGCTCTACCGCAACGCCCGCGTGCTGATCCTGGACGAGCCGACCGCGGTGCTGGTGCCGCAGGAGGCTGAAATCCTCTTTCAGACCCTGCTGCGCCTGCGCCAGGACGGCATGTCGCTGATCTTTATCAGCCACCACCTCAACGAGGTGATGGAGATTTGCGACCGCATCAGCGTCCTGCGCGACGGCAGGACAGTAGGCACGGTGGACAAGCAGGCCACGTCGCAGGCCGAGCTAGCCCGCTTGATGGTCGGGCGGGACACATTCGGAGTGGTGCGCCAGGAAGAAGCCCGCGGCAGTTCCCCCATGCTGCGCATCAGCGAGCTTTGCGCCAACGACAAGAAGGGCCTGCCGGCGCTTAAAAACGTCAGCCTCGAGGTATGCCAGAACGAAATCCTGGGCCTGGCGGGTGTCTCGGGCAACGGGCAGACCGAGCTTTCGCAGGTGCTGAACGGCATGCTCAAACCGACCGGGGGAAAAGTGGTGGTCGGCGATAAAGACCTGACCGGCGCTGCGCCCGCCGAGGTCAGCGCCGCCGGCGTAGGGCGTATCCCCGAGGATCGCCACAGCAGCCTGGTGGGCGAGCTGAGCGTGGCCGAAAACCTGGCCCTGGAGGACCTGGGGCATTACACCCACAACGGCCTGATGGACCAGAAGGCCATCCAGGCCAACGCGGTCAAACTGATCGGCGAATACCAGATCAAGGCCTCACCTGCCGACCGGGTGCGCACGCTGTCTGGCGGCAACATGCAAAAGGTGCTGCTGGCGCGCGCCCTGTGCAATAATCCGCGGGTAGTGATTGCCGCCCAGCCGACGCGCGGCCTGGACGTTGGAGCGACCGAATACGTCCGCTCGCGCCTGCTCGACCAGCGAAAAGCCGGCTCGGCAGTGCTGTTGATCTCGGAAGACCTGGACGAGGTGATTGCTCTGTCCGACCGGATTGCCGTGATCTACAGCGGGCGCATCATGGGAGTGGTCCCCACCCGGGAAGTAACGGTAGAACAGCTCGGATTGATGATGTCCGGGGCGTTGGAGGTGGCGCATGGCTAGATGGAAGATCGAACGGCAGGCAGCACCGATGTGGGTGCGCCCGCTGATCCCGCTTGTGGCCATCGTGGCGACTTTCCTGCTCACCGCCATCCTGCTGCTTCTGGCGGAGGCCAACCCCTTTGAGGCGTTTTATAACTTCCTGATCGCCCCCCTATCCACCAGCGTCAGCGCCATCGAGGTGCTGGTGAAATCGACGCCGCTGCTGTTCACCGGGGCATCTGTGACCTTCGCTTTCGCGGCCGGCTATTGGAATATTGGCGCTGAAGGGCAGCTCCTGGCGGGCGCTATCGCCGCGGCCGGAATGGGCATCGTGGTCAAGGGCATTCCTCCTGTCCTGGCTATCCCGCTGATGGTCATCGCCGGGTTCGCAGCCGGCATGGCCTGGGCTCTGATCCCGGCGCTGCTCAAGGTGAAACTGGCTGTGGACGAGGTGGTGACCACGCTGTTGATGAATACAGTGATCCTGTTCGTTATCAGTTTCTTGCTGAACGGAGTCTGGCGCGATCCTGTCTCAGGCTGGCCGCAGTCGCCCACTATCGCCGACGAAGCCATCTTCCCCAAGCTAATCCCGCTGTCGCGCCTGCACCTGGGCTTTATCATAGCCTGGATCTTCATCGGCATCTGCTGGCTGGTGCTGCGCCGCTCATCCCTGGGGCTGCGCATGCGCTCGGTCGGCCTCGGCCAGGAAGCGGCCCGTTTCGCGGGCGTGAACGTCAACCGGACGATGCTCATCGCCGCCCTGGTCAGCGGCGGAATTGCCGGCGTGGCCGGGGTCAGTGAGGTCGCCGGGATCCACTACCACCTGATCGACGCCATCTCTCCCGGTTACGGCTATACCGGCATCATCGCCGCCACCCTGGGCGGGCTAAACCCATTGGGAGTAAGCCTGGCCTCCTTATTTATCGGCCTGATCGAGACCGGCGCGCAGAGCGTGAGCAGCGTGATGGGCATCCCAATCTACCTGGGCAACGTGGTCGAAGCGGCCCTGCTCCTGGTGACGCTGAGCATGTTCCTGGTCCAGAACTACCGCATCCGGAGGGCCTGATGGAGCTGGAAACCTTTCTCGTCGGTCTGATTGCCGCAACTCTGCGTGTGGCCACGCCACTGATCTTAGGCACGCTGGGCGAATTGATCTCGGAGCGCGCCGGCATCCTCAACCTGGGCATCGAGGGCACCATGTTCATGGGGGCGTTTGCCGGTTTTGCGGTCGCCTTCGGCACGGGGTCGGTGTGGCTGGGCCTGCTGGCGGCGATCGTGTCTGGGATGCTGGCGGGACTTTTGATGGGCCTGCTCACAGTCAAATGGGGCCTCAACCAGCACGTATCCGGCCTGGGCATGACCCTGCTGCTGACCGGCCTGGCCCTGTTCCTCTTCCGGGTGGTCTTCGGCGAGCGCAGCTCGCAGCCTAAAATTACCCCGTTTCCCACCCTCGAGCCCTTCGGAAGCATCCCCATCCTCGGCCCGATCACCGAGCAGTATGCCCTGACCTACATTGCTATCCTGCTCATCCCGCTGTTCTGGTGGCTGATCTACCGCACCAGCTTCGGCCTGCAGATCCGGGCATCGGGCGAGAACCCCGAGGCAGCAGACGCCGCCGGGGTGAACGTCTTCCGTACCCGTTTCATCGCCCTGGCGCTGGCCGGTGGGCTGATGGCCGCCGGAGGAGCTTTCCTATCCCTGGCCCAGCTTGGCTCGTTCACTTTTGGCATCATCAACGGGCGCGGCTGGGTGTGCATCGCCCTGATCATCTTTGCTAACTGGCAGCCGGTGCGCGTCCTGCTGGGGGCGCTGTTGTTCGGAGGCGTATCGGCCCTACAGCTCCGCCTCCAGGCCACCGGTCTCAAGCTGCCCTACGAGTTGTTCCTGGCCCTACCCTACCTGGTGACGATCCTGGCGCTGACCCTGGCCGGGCGCAATGTCTCCGCCCCCGCAGCGCTGTTAAAACCCTACCGCCGCGAGTAAGTTTATTATTCTCATTAAAAGAATGACGGGCATTTTACGGAGCTCCGCAAAATGCCCGTCATTTTTTGACAAAAATAGTACTTGACTTAAGTATTATTGTTGCTATACTTTAATGCGAACGTTCGTGTGAACGTTCGCATAATCCCAGGGACGGAAAAAATGATAAAGGCTCGTGTAACGCTGAAAGAAGTTGCTACGACTGCCGGTGTCTCCTACCAGACCGTCTCGAAAGTTATTAACAAGCAGGTCCAGGTCTCCAAGGAGACTGAAGAACGCATCTGGAATGCGGTGCAACAGTTGGGCTACCATCCCAATTACACTGCTCGCAGCCTCCGGGCGAGACGGTCATTCACCATCGGCTACTCATGGCCGCCCAGCCCCACCGGCCAGCCCAACCCGATTCTCGACCAGTTCCTGCAGAGCATGTTCATTGCCGCAGAAGAGCGCGGCTATTATCTGTTGAGCTTCCCCTACCACGCTGAAACGCAAAAATTACTGGATACGTACGGCGGCTTGATCCATTCCGGAAGAGTAGACGGGTTCGTGCTGTCGAGCGTCGAAAATAACGATGCGCGCATCCGCCTGCTGCTCGAGAAAGCCTTTCCATTTGTGGCCTTTGGACGTGGACAGGCAGACCAGGAATTCCCCTGGATCGACGTGGATGGAGGGTACGGCATTCAACAGGCGGTCGGTCACCTGGTGGGCCTTGGCCACCGAAAAATTGGAGCCCTGGCCTGGCCTGAAACCTCGAGAGTGGGTAACAACCGGATGGAAGGCTATTTTAATGGACTTATCGAGCATGGAATCGAGCCCATTCCAGCCTGGGTCAGACGTGGCGAGGGCCGTTTCGCCTCAGGACATAAAGCCACTTGCGAATTGTTAGATCTGCCGGAAGAAATCCGGCCGACTGCGTTAATTGCTATGAACGATTTGATGGCTGTCGGCGCAATGCAGGCCGCTAAGGAGTACGGGCTGCGGGTGGGACAAGACTTTGCCATTGCCGGCTTCGACGATTCGCCCATGGTCCAATACTTGGACCCGCCATTAACTTCGGTCCGCCAGCCGGTTTGGGAAGTTGGCCAGCAGATCATCCCCATGCTGCTGACCTTTATAGAAACTGGCCAACTGCCGGAGCCATGTTCGATGATGGTGAGTCCAAAATTGATCGTCAGAGGATCAACCAGTGGAGAAAGCCATAGAATGATAGTTACTTGACGAAGAGGAGGTGATCGCACAATTTAAACTAAGTGATCGATCCATCCAATTAAATGCGAAGGGATCAACCGTGTCCTCGAAAACAGCAGCGACCCCTAAGGCGAAGGCGGATGCCTTAACGCGTCCAAGTATACCGTAAATTCACCTGATCAAATCCCGATTCACGATTTTTTGGAGGAGATAAACATGAAAAGCAAGTAGTTTCCCATTTTTTGCGTGCTCGTGATTGCGGCCATGGCGCTTGGCGCCTGCGCTCCAGCCGCAACCTCGGCACCGACTTCTGCGCCAACCCAACCACCGGCAGCAACCCAACCATCGGCAGCAACCCAACCCCCTGCGGCGACCGGCTCCTGCCCCCTTCAGGTTGAAAGTGGAGCTAAGATCAGCTTCTCCGGATGGGGTGATGCAAGCGAGCAGCAGGTTTATAAAGATTCGATCACCCGCTTCAACGCGGTTTGCCCCGGCGTTTCGGTTGATTACATCCCTATTCCGGATAAATTCCAGGACAAAATGAAGGCTCAGATGGCCGGCGGCACTGCCCCTGACGTCTTCTAAGTTGATGCCCAGCTCACGGCTGGCGCTCGGCGATTCCATCGACGCGGTGATCGACGGCAACACCGTGGAGCGCAGTAAACCCGCGCCCGACCTTTTCCTGGCGGCTGCCCGTCAGGTAAACGTGCCGCCCGCCGAGTGCGTGGTGGTCGAGGATGCCGAGGCCGGGATCGAAGCCGGGAGGGCTGCCGGTATGCGCACGCTCGGCCTGGGCCCGGTCGAACGGGTCGGCCGGGCGGATATGCAGGCGTCCAGCCTGGAAAACCTACATCTGGCGGATATTTTGAGAGTATTGAGATAAAAACAGGGCC
>DBMK01000342.1 GCA_002298885.1 Anaerolineaceae bacterium UBA700 | reverse complement strand
GGACGTGAAACGTGAAGCGTGAAACGTGAATAACGCGGAGAACGTTTCACGCTTCACGTTTCACGCCTTGCCGCTTTAATAAACGCTTCGAATAAAGCGCGCATCTCGGCGTGCTCCTGCAGCCACTCAGGGTGCCACTGGATGCAGAGCCCGAAAGTATGGCCGCGCAGCTCAACGGCTTCAACCAGTCCATCCGGCGTGTGGGCGACTGCCTCGAGCCCCGGCGCCAGGCGTTCTACGCCCTGGTGGTGCAGGCTGTTGGTGCGCACAGATGTGCCGCCCAGGATACGCTCCAGGCGGGTGTGCGGCTCCACCTGTACGGTGTGGACGAGCTGATCGCGCGCTTCGGTATCGTGTTTGAGGGCTCCCTCCAGTTGGTCGGCGATATGGGTATAGAGCGTGCCGCCCAGCGCCACGTTGATCACCTGGATGCCCCGGCAAATACCCAGGAAAGGCCAGCCGCTTTCGGCCGCCAGGCGCGCCAGGCCAATTTCGGTCTCATCGCGAGCGGGGATAATGCCGTAGACGCGGTCGTGCGGCCTGCCGTTGAACCGGGCCGGGTCGACGTCGCCGCCGCCAGTGAAGAGGATTCCGTCCAAACGCCGCCGCAACTCCTGGATTTCCGCCGGGCTCAGACCAGAGGGGATCAGCAGCGGGATGCCACCCGCCCTTTGCACCGCCTGCACGTAGGCCAGCGAAACGCCGGAAATTGGTAATGGGGATTTCTGTTCGACCTGGGTTGTGGTGATGCCGATCAAGGGAAGCGCCATAAGCCTCTATTTTAATCCAGTATTGGTTTGGGTTAGCAGGGAAGGGTCTATCGAAAATACTTTGTAATTTGCATCCTGGTAAATTTTGCTCACACCCTTACATTTCAGGTCTTTGCTGCCGCTTTCCAAAACGATCTGGCTGACGGCAGCCTGCAAGAGGAGCTTTTTCATCGAGGTGCAGTCGGGGTGCTGGTAGAATTCGCTCGTCATCAGCACCCGCGAATACCAGTCCAGCACTCTCACGTCGACGTACGGGATCGATTTGAAATCCACGTAAGCCGGCGTCGCAGTTGCCAGGCGAAAGTCCTGCATTTTCAGCGGGATCAGGTAGACCTGGCCCGGGGAGCGGTTGGCGCTGACGAAATTGAACAAGGCTTGTTCGGGGCTGTCAGCCTTGTGCGCCAGTTCGTAAGTAAAGCGTACAGTGCCGGCAATCACCACCCCGGCGATCAGGACGGCGCTCAGCCAGGGCAGCCCTTTATCGAACATGGCTTGGACTCTTGAATCCGGCCTGGGTTTAAACAGCCAGGTGACGCCTGCCGCTAACAGGATGGTCAACGCCAGCGGCACCAGCACGATGGTCGGGCGCCAGGGAAAGAGCAGGGCCAGGGTGTCGCTGCCGGAAACGGCCTGTACCAGGATCAACACGGCGGTGGCCAGGCTGAAGGTGAGCATGAGCGGAAACAGGCGAGTTTTGCGGATCAGCCACATGGCTATGGCGATCATGACTATTTTTGCGGCTTCCGGGAACCCGAACCATTCGCGGATGTCGGCGTGATGCGGGATGCGGAAATCAACCAGGATGGCCTGGGCGTGGGCGGCAACCGCCGGAGTGGTACCCCAGAAGGTGGCGAACGAATATACCATCACCGGCAGCACCGCTCCCAATGCAATCAGCCCGGTCAGCAGGGGCTTTTTGAGCTTGCGTTCTTCCAGGAACAGAGATACTCCATAGGCCAGGATCAGCAGGCCGCCGGCGAGCAGGTAGGTTGGGTGCACGATCGCCGCTAGGGCCACCGACAGGGCTGCCAGGTAGGGCCGTCGGCGCAGGAACAGGTACACCGAAAGGATTAAAAATACGGCGAATACGCTCGGCTCGAACACCGGCCCCAGCATGCGCTGCCCGGCAAAACCGTCCTCCAGCACGTAGGTCCAGTCCGCATCCAGAACGGTGGTCACTACGAAGCGCAGCGCGGCCGAATGGGCCACGATCAGCAGGGCCATGAAGAACAGGCGCTGGCGCCGGGTCTTCTGGACGTCGAAGAGCAGGCCGGCGATTCCCAGCAGGCTGAACAGGTAAATCCCCATCAGCAGGGCGTAATAGATGTAGAAAACGACGTTGCCTTTAAAGAGGCGCAGCGTCCATTCCACCAGCGCGTTGAAGACCGGCACCGTATCCGGGATTTTAGCCAGCCAATCCTCGTTCAGGGTCCCCAGCCCGGCGCCGGCTGCGCCGCGCAGGAAATACTGGTTCTGATTGGAGGTATACAGGGGAGATTGGGTGTATGCCAGGGCGAAGAGAAGAGTCCAGAATAGGAAGTATGCCAGCTTGTTCAGCGTGGGGTTGCGTGTGAAACGAGATGGCATGTGGCATGGTATACACGATTTTAAAGAAAGGCGCAAGGGCGCACATAGAAAAGTTCGTTGGTATACTTCGGAAATGATACGTCTGCGCAGGGCTACCCAGGGCGATGCTGCTGCCATCCGGGCGCTCATCCGCCAGGTAGGAATCAACCCCACCGGATTGGACTGGAAGCGCTTCCTGGTGGCCGTCGACGAAAACGACCGGGTGATTGCCACCGGGCAGGTCAAGCCACATCGTGATGGGACTCGCGAGCTGGCTTCGATCGCCACCGCGCCCGAGCACCGCAGCCAGGGATTGGCCAGCGCCATCATCCGGCAGTTGCTCGAAGAGACTCCCCGGCCGCTTTACCTGGTGTGCCAGGAGCATAACGGCAGCTTCTACACTCGTTTTGGCTTTCGCGACCTGGCCCCAGAGGAAATGCCGCCCTTCCTGGGCTGTGAAGCTGCCCTGGTGCGCTTCCTCCGGAGAACCCTTTTCCCCCGCATGGAGCGCCTGCTTGTAATGAAAATCTAATTCACCCCCACCCCGGCCCGCTCCCTTGAGGGGGCGGGAGGTTTTAAATGGGGTGTTTTTGTCCCGTGAACGGGA
>DBMK01000042.1 GCA_002298885.1 Anaerolineaceae bacterium UBA700 | reverse complement strand
TAATTTTGGGCGGCTTCACCGCCCAAAATTACCCCAATATTCCCTTATTCCAAGCTCAGTTTATTTATTATTGAATATCAGCGGCAAAATCAAATAGTACCTGGTCGTAAAGGAAACCACTGCTGAGAGGCTGCCGGCATAATTGGCATCCCCGCTGTATTCTGCGGTGAAAGAGTGCGGGCCGCCGTGCAGCGTTATCGCCTCTAACGCGCCGGTACCGTTCGACAATGCTGCCGTGCCAAGGATAGTGCTGCCGTCCTTGAACGTGATCGTCCCGGTTGGTTTTCCGGAAGCCGCAACGACGGTTGCCGTTAAGTTCCACGTCTTGGCGAACGGGGCGGTATTCTCGGTCGCGTTTAGCGATGTGGCCGTGGCAGCTATGTTCGCAACCACTTTCTGCACTAATAGGGCAGATGTGCTTGGAGCGTTGTTACCGTCCCCGGCGTATTCGGCTGTGATAGAGTGATCCCCGAGCGAGAGGGTGGAGGTACTAAATGTAGCGATTCCGCCTGATAAGTCACCCGTGCCCAGGATTGCCGAACCGTCCTTGAACGTCACTGTCCCCGTGAGCGCGCCGGTGCCCGAAGCGACTGTGGCAGTGAACGTCACCGGCTGGTCGATCCTGGAGGGGCTAAGGGAGGATGCCAGCGCGGTGGTGGTGGTGTGAGGGGAGACCGTCAACTTGCCATCCGCGTAGTAGAGTAAGTACTGGCTGTCCTGCGGGGAGCCGCCCGAGCAGGAAATGGCATAATCTCCAGTGCCGAGATGTGCAGCCGCGTCGCAAATTGGATCCGAAGAAAATGGCACGCCGGCAGGGATTGTGGTGAAGTCGAAAATTGGGTCCGGGTCACCAAAAAAGATGGTCTTATCATTCGCCTTGACCATCAATTGCATTTGCTCGTAAGCGCCGATATCGCAGTGAGCGCCTTGCGGCCGCACCACTCCGCGCTGGTCGGTTGCAGCGCAGGTGGCGTCATTGCCGGCGTCGATGGCGGAAGAATTCGCCAGGAGCGGGATGGTCTGGGTGTAGCCGCCATAATTGCCGAGGCTGCCGAGTTTCGGGTCGGTGGGGAGGACGTTCGTGCAGGTGGTATCGTCCGGGCATTCACCCTGCAAAATGCTGTCACTCAGTTCGGCAGCGCTTGCGACACTGAAGAACTGGTCGAAACCAGCGCCAGTCGAATTGTCCCAAAAGATCGAATTACGGATGACCGGACTGGTTCCCTGAATGATAGCCAACCCCCCTCCACGCGTGCTTTTTCCCGGCGCCGTATTTCCGCTGAAGGTAACATTCGTCAGAGATAGATTGGTGTCCATAAGACTGGTCATCCCGCCGCCGAAGACCTTATCACCCATTGCCGTGTTGCCGCTAAAGGTGACGTTCGTAAGCTTCGGGCTGCCGGTAACACTTAAAATTCCACCGCCGCCAATAAAATCGGATTGTGTCGCGTAATTGCTATTGAAGGAGACGTCCGTAAGCTCCGGACTGCTCTGCATGATTATCAACCCCCCGCCAGCCGTTGCCAAATTGCCGATGAAGGCAACGTTCGTCAAGGTCGGACTGCCGGTGGGACCAATCGACATACCACCCCCAGCCGTTGCCAGATTTCCACTGAAAGTGACGTTAGCCACAATCGGACTGACACCATCGTTGACCATTCCTCCTCCACCTTGTTTACCGCCGGGTTCAATACTGGCATTGCCGGCGGTAACGGTGAAGCCATCCAGCGTGGCGCCATTGGCGCCGGTGACCACGTGGTAACTGTTGGTGTCGATACCCGTAACGGTTGAGGCATCGGTAACGACCGGAGTCTGGCTGTCGTTATGGTCGATGTCGCCACTCAAAATGGTCAGGTTGGCGGCGGGGTCGCGCTGGCTGCGCTGTGTTTCCGTCCCGGCAAATCCACCATACAGAGCCACGCCGTCCTTGAGCTGGAAAGTGTCCGTATTGAGCGCGCCGGGGGTGTACGTCCCGGCGACCACCCAGACTTCATCTCCGCTTTTTGATGTGGCGAGCGCAATCTGCGGGGTGCAGGCATTGGCCCAACTGAGGCAATCCCCTAACCCGACCGCGGTGGATTTAACGTAGCGAATCCCGGCTACGTGGGCGGTGGTAAAGGTCTGGTCGTAGCCCTGTATCGTACCGCTCGGGCTGGCAGCGACTACCCGAAAATGGTAGGTCATGTTGTTTAACAATCCGCTGAGCGCGGCCGTTACGGCGGTGTTGGAGGCGCCGCTGACCGGGCTCTGGTCAGCAGTGACGCTCGAACCGTAAGCCGCGGTCAGTCCGTAAAGGAAGGTGACCGTGGTGCTGGCGTTGTAGGGGTTGATCATGCCGTTGAGGGTGGCGGCGCCGGTAGTCACATCCGTGGCCGGGTCGGTGGCCAGGTATGTATACTCAAAGGCCCCGATGTCGCAGTGGGCGTTTATGGGGCGATAATAACCGCGCTGGTCTGTCGCCGGGCAGTCGCCATCATCGCCGGCGTTGATGGCCGGGGATCCGCTCAAAAGAGCCATGGTCTGGGTGGGGCCGTTGTAATCCCCCAGCACGTCCAGCATCGGGTCGTCGGTTGAGACGATTCCGACGCAACCCTGGTTGGTTTGCACCAGGTTATTGCGGGACGGGCCGACGATCATATTATTAAAACAGTCATAACTGCCGGGAGAAGAGTTGGCCAGGATGGTATTTGTGATTTCCAGAACCGAATCATTGTAGATGCCGCCGCCGTCAAAATCCGCGCTGTTGCCGGAAAAGGTGCTGTTCGTGACCGATAAAGTACCCCGATTGTAAATACCGCCGCCGCTGTAGAGAGCGCTGTTGTTGAAAAAAGTACTGTTCGTCACCGTCAATTGGCCATCGTTGAAGATTGCACCGCCGCCAATACCGTTTGAGCTGTTGCCGGAGAAGGTGCTGTTTGCGACCGTTAATGTGCCTGCATTGTATATGCCGCCGCCATTGAACCCGCTGCTGTTTGTAATCGTCAGGCCATTCAGGGTAACGGTCCCATAAATGGCAAACGCGGACATCAAGAGGCCTCTGATTGTGATGGATGACGTCAGCCCGGAGCCGTCGATGGTCAGGTCAGTGTTGATTTCCAGGCTCGATTCGAGCTGGATCGTCTGCCCCGCCAGGTTGGATTGGAATGTAATTGTGTCGCCAGAGCTGGCGGCTGCGATTACGTCGCGCAGCGAACCTGGGCCGCTGTCGGAATTGACGGTAACGACGTATGTTGCAGCCTGCACCGGCGCGGCAGGCACACTGAGCCACGATCCGGCCAGCAGCGCCAGCACCAAACCAAATCTTAAAAAATTGGCAGCGTTCTTTCGTTCCCCAATTTTCATTTTGTCCCTCGCCCAAGAAAAAAAATTCCAGGATCTTAGATCCTGGAGTAAGTATCTTAACGGCCGA
The DNA here is from genome assembly GCA_002298885.1 of Anaerolineaceae bacterium UBA700. The sequence continues at coordinate 2,383 of DBMK01000042.1, read as the reverse complement.
CAAACTTCTGGTTCTAATACCTAAATTATGGTCGCTTCAGACGGAAAAATGAATAAAATTTCGATTAAATTAACCTATAAATTACACTCAATTCAAATTCGGCACTTTGTAAAAAAATTATTGGGATTTTTTCAACCGTCAGGCTGAAAAAATCCCAATATATCTGTTATGGGTTTGAGGCCGGCCCCGGTTTGGGATGGATCGGCAAAATGAGCGGTGACCGGGGAGCCTGGCTGAAATCGAAATCGGCCAGCAGGCTGCCCAGGATGGAGGCGTTCTCGCGCACCGTGGGCCGGGGATCGGGACGCCCATCGGTAGCCGGGTCGAGGCGTTGGTCGTTTAAAAACAGGTTCTCAATCAGTTTCACGTAAGCATCGTGGCTCAGCACCTGGTGGTCGATAAATCCCTTTTTGGCATAAGCGCTGATCACCAGCCCTGGCACGCGCAGGCCGTAACCATTCTCGTCCACGTGTGGCGGCACAACATGGTCGTAGAAGCCTCCCCAATCATCCCAGGACAGGAAAATAGCTGTGCTGTCCCAGTCGGGGCCCTGCATGATGGCATCGATCAGGCTGGCCGTCCAGGCCTGTCCGTCGGTCAGCAGCGCCGGGGGATGTTCACCGTTGGGCTGGCTGGGGGTTATCCAGCTCACGGAGGGCAGAGCGCCGTTTTTAGCATCCTTGTAGAAGTTGGTCACGTCCTGGATGTTTTGAAGCTGCCCATCCTGCTTGACGGTATCGAAATACGGCAGCGGATTCCAGATACCTGGCGTCTTGGCATCCTGGTGCACGGGCGGGCAGTCGGCGGCATCGTTGGCGCAGTCGGGCTGGGCGCCCGTCTGCACGTAGTATTTCCAAGATACCTGGTTTTTGAAGAGCAGGTAGGTCAGGTCGGTCCAGGCGTAATCCGGGTCGGTTTTGATTTTCGGCGAGAAATCCGGCGGATCTGCCGGAGAATTCAGCTCATTAATGCAGCTCATGGGGTCTCCGGCGACCTTGCACTTAGCCGACCACTCCGAGACCATGAACAAATGCTGCGGCAGGCTCCAGGAGGCATTGGGTTCGAAAAGGTGGTCCTGCAGAACGAAATTTTCCGCCAGGGTCCAGTAATTTGGGATTTCGCGGGCGTCGTGGTAGCCCATAACGTCCGTCGCACCCCCGCCGCAGTCCGGGTTATGCGTGCTGTCGCAGCCGGATTTTCCGGCCTCGGCCTGGGCAATGAAACCATCCATCTTGCCGCCATCGATATCCGCGGTCGCATTCGGCGCGCCGTGGGGCCCGCCCAGGTTCTTGTTGGCCGCATCGTGGAAAGGAGCTACGCAAGAGCCATTCTGTGGATCGTTCACGCAGACGGCAAATTTGCCGTTCTGAACCGGAATGCCATCAGCGCCAGGGTAGGTGCCGAAGTAAGAGTCGAATGACCTGTTTTCCTGCATGATGATGACGACGTGTTTGATCTTCTCTCGCGCAGTCGCCAGGATGGCAGGGACAGCGACTGTAGCAGTATTGGGGGTTGCAGCCTGTGTGGGAGCTGCCTGCGTCAAACTGGGGGTTTGGGTGGCAGGCGGTAAGGGCGTGGGCTGAGATGGGGTGGCAGACGGCGCCTGGGGGGGCAGGGGACTTTGGGTAGAAGTCGGCGCCGCGGTTGGCGGCTGGATTGTGGCCAGGTTGCACGCGACCAGGCAAAAAACGGTAAGGAAGATCAAGCATCTTTTAAGTATTTTCATGTTACATGCTCGAATTGGGGAAATTTGGAGTATTAAGATTATAAATATGTATAATTAAATCCAAATTAACTCAAGTATAATAAATGGATCATGGAAACGATCGGTCAGGTAGCACTCCCCCTGGTCCTGCTGGCGGTGATGATCTTTGGCCTGCTCAGCCTGGTCTTTCTACCCATCATGCCTGGCCTGGTCATCATCTGGGCGGCAGCGCTCGGCTACGGAGTGCTCGGTCATTTCAACTATCCGGTGTCCATCGTGCTGGTCGTGGTGATCAGCCTGCTAATGATCGGCGGCAGCCTGGTGGATAACCTGTTCATGGGCGCCAGCGCCCGCAAGACCGGGGCCAGTTGGGTCTCAATAACCGTCTCGCTGATTGCCGGCATGCTGGGCAGCATTATCTGGCCGCCGCTGGGAGGCATCCTATTGGCGCTTTTAGCCTTGTTCGGGGCTGAATTCGTGCGCCTGCGCGACTGGCGCAAGGCGCTCACCTCGGCGCGCGGCATGGCCATCGGCTGCGGCTGGGCGGTGGTGGTGCGCTTCTTCATCGGCCTGGTGATGATCGGTCTCTACCTCGTCTGGATCGCCGTCGAGGGTTTTCGTTTATTTACTTAAATTAAAAGGGATTGTTTTGGTCAGGCTTCGCCTGACCAAAACAAT
>DBMK01000083.1 GCA_002298885.1 Anaerolineaceae bacterium UBA700 | reverse complement strand
ATAAAACCAGGGGAAGATCAGAGGTTGTATAATGAATTTTTCTGGAAAATTCGCCAGGATGGAGATGCAGGCAATGATCACACGCACGCAAGTACAGGCCGCGCAAAAGCGCGCCGCCGGGATGCTGGCCAAGGCGGGCATCCGCATTACTGCCGAAGAAACTGACCATATTGAAGTGGCCGAGCTGGGCCTGGGCGAGCTGGAAGTGACCGGGCTGGAGCTGGTGGTTTACATCAATACCGACCGCTATTGCGCCAAAGAGCTGGTGATGTTCCCGCGCCAGACTTGCCCTGAACACCGTCACCCGGCGGTGGCTGGCCAGCCGGGTAAAATGGAGACGTTTCGCTGCCGCTGGGGACGCGTCTGGCTGTACGTCCCCGGTGAAGCGTCTGTGCCGCGGCACGCAGTGGTTCCGCCCGGCAGCGAGCCGTTTTACACTTCCTTTCGCGAGATCCAGTTGGATCCCGGCGACCAGTACACCATCCCGCCGGACACGCTGCATTGGTTCCAGGCTGGCGACGAAGGGGCGATCGTCTCCGAGTTTTCCAGCACCAGCCGCGACGAGACCGACGTATTTACCGACCCACGCATCCTGCGCATTCCGCAGATCGTAGAGTGATATTGATTACCGCGTGGTTTCTGCGACTGTGTCGCAGTCGTAGAAACCACGCGGTTTATTATTAAGATTGCTGCAGGGCCTGGTCGAGGTCCCACAGAATGTCCTCGATGTCCTCGATGCCGACGCTCAGGCGCACGAAATCGGCCGAGACGCCGGCGCTGGCCTGCTGTTCCTCGTTCAACTGGCTGTGCGTGGTGGTTGCAGGGTGGATGGCCAGGCTCTTGGCGTCGCCGACATTGGCCAGGTGGCTGAAGAGCTGCAAGCTTTCGATGAATTTCTTTCCGGCTGCAGCGCCGCCTTTGATGCCGAAGCCCAGGATGGCTCCAGGTCCCTTGGGCAGGTATTTCTGGGCGGCGGGATATTCGGGGCTGCCTTTCAGGCCGGGATAGGCCACCCAGTTGACCTTGGGGTGGTCGTGAAGGAACTCGGCCACTTTCTGTGCGTTCTGGACGTGGCGCTCGATGCGCAGGCTGAGCGTTTCCAGTCCCTGAAGGAAGAGGAACGAGTTGAAGGGGGAGAGGCTGCCGCCGAAATCGCGCAGGATCTGGACGCGAGCTTTGAGGATAAAGGCCGGCGCTCCAAGCGTGGCGTAGACCAGGCCGTGGTATGAACCGTCAGGCGTGTTGAAATTGGCGAAGCGCGGGTTGCCGGCCCATTGGAAGTTGCCGCCGTCCACGATCACCCCGCCGATCGAGGTGCCGTGCCCGCCGATGAACTTGGTGGCGGAATGTACCACGATGTTGGCGCCGTATTCGAAGGGGCGGGCCAGATAGGGCGTGGCGAATGTGTTGTCGATCATCAACGGGATGCCGAACTCCTGCCCTATTTTGGCGACTTCCTCGAAGGGGAAAACGTTGATCAATGGGTTCCCGAGGGTCTCGCCATACAGGATTTTGGTGTTGGGTCGGATGGCCCGGCGGAAGTTTTCGGGGTCTTTCGGGTCCACCAGGGTCACTTCGATTCCCAGGCGGGGGAAGGAGTAGACGAACTGGTTGTAGGTGCCGCCGTAGAGCGTTGCCGCCGAGACGATGTGGTCGCCGGCGCCGGCCAGGGTGAAGATGGCCTGCGCCTGGGCGGCGTGCCCCGAGCTGGTGGCCAGGGCACCCACCCCGCCCTCCAGGTCGGCCATGCGCTGCTCGAAGACGTCGCTGGTGGGGTTCATGATGCGGGTATAGATGTTGCCGAATTCTTTCAAGGCAAACAGGTTGGCGGCGTGCTCGGTGCTGTTGAAAACGTAGGAGGTGGTCTGGTAGATCGGCACAGCGCGGGCGTTGGTAGTCGGGTCAGGTTTCTGCCCGGCATGCAGTTGGCGGGTTGAAAAACCAAATTGACGCTTAGAAACGAGGGTAGCCATTGTTATATCCTTTCCATAAATTTAAACTCTATTAAAAGTGGAGGGGATTCACCACACACCTGCCCTGNNCACCGCCCGCCAGGGCAGGTGTGAGGTGAAAATTCCCTAGTAGGTCGGTTCATAGTCCAAAGGGCGAGAACCGTTTGAATTGGGCCAGGTCGTAGGGGGTTTCCTGGTAGACGTAGTAATTGATCCAGTTGGCAAACAGCAGGTTGGCGTGGCCGCGCCAGCGCACCACCGGTGCCTGAGCGGGGTCGTCGTTTGGGTAGTAATTGAGCGGGACGGCAATCGGCAGGCCGGCGGCTACGTCGCGGTCGTATTCCTTTTTCAAGGTGAGCGGGTCATATTCCGAGTGCCCGGTGACGAAGACCTGGCGCCCGTCGCGGGTGGCAACGATATATACCCCGGCTTCGTCCGATTCGGCCAGGATCTTCAGCTCGGGCACCTTTTCGATGTCGGCCCGGCGGATTTCGGTGTGGCGCGAGTGCGGGGCGTAGAACACATCGTCGAAACCGCGCAGCAGTTTTACGTTTTTCTCGATGACTTTGTGCGGAAAAACCCCGAACTGCTTGGCCGGCAGTGGGTACTTGGGCACGCCGAACTGGTGGTACAGGGCTGCCTGGGCGCCCCAGCAGATGTGAAAGAGCGAAAACACGTTTTCCAGGCCCCAATCGATAATTTCCTCCAGTTCCGGCCAGTAATCCACCTCTTCGAAAGGCAGGTGCTCTACCGGCGCGCCGGTAATGACCAGGGCGTCGAACTTCTGGTCTCGGACCTGGTCGAAGGTCTGGTAAAACGTCAGCAGGTGCTCCTCGGGCGTATTCTTGCTCTGGTGCAGGCTGGTGCGCACCAGGGTCACCTCCACCTGGAGGGCCGTGTTGCCCAGCAGGCGCAGGAGCTGGGTTTCGGTGGCGATTTTGGTCGGCATCAGGTTGAGGATGGCAATCTTGAGCGGGCGGATATCCTGGTGGACGGCGCGGTCTTCGTCCATCACGAAAATATTCTCATTCTTCAGGATTTCCTTCGCCGGTAGATCATCTAAAATTTTGATGGGCATGTACACCTCCTTTTCGGCGTAATTATTCCAGTCGCACGGGATAAAAAACGGGCTGCCGTTCAAGGCAGCCCGAGAAATCTCATTGTGAGGGGATATGCTCGACTTAGACCATATCCTTCACTGCTGCCGCCTGGATTTGCCCGCGCATGACCATAACCATCTTCTCCATCATGGCAACTTTTTGAGCGGTTGCGGCAGCAGCCTGGTGCGTCATTTCTGGTTTATTTAATCCCTTGCATCCATATTTCCGTGCTTATTAGTGCGTGATTATGCGTTAATAACTCCATTTTGTCAAGGCATCAATAATGTTGGTCCCCCGTCAGGCTGTTTGGGCATTATAATCCAGCCATGTTGCGCGCTTCAAAACCGGTTCGGTAAAGAGACTGCTTGTGACCATTCAGAACATTAAAGATTTCTCCGTTGCCCAGGACCGCCTCAGGGAGAAACGGAATATGCTGGCGGTCAATATTGGCCTGGCGGCCAATATATTTTTGGCCGTGTCCAAGACCACGATCGGTATCATCGGGCACAGCCAGGCGCTGCTGGCGGATGGCATCAACTCCACCTCCGACGTGGTCTATTACCTGGCGGTGGCCATTTTTATGCGCTTATCCCACAAGCCGGCCGACCGGGAGCACCCCTTCGGGCACAGCCAGTTCGAGTCGATTGCGGCTTTGACGGTCGGTGCGTTCGTCATGACCACCGCCGTAGGTATTTTCTGGGATGCGGTGAACTCCATCTTCGACCAGGTTACCACTCAGGCAAGCCCGATCGTGGCGAGTCCACTGGCGTTTTGGGTGGCGTTGCTAACCGTGGCCATGAAAATCGGCCTGTTCATTTTTACCCGGCGCATCGGCAAGCAGCTTAAAAGTGTTGCAGTTACCGCATTAGCCTACGACCATCGCAACGATATCTTCGCCGCCACCGCGGCGACGATCGGCATCACCCTGGGGCGGGCCGGCTATGCCTGGGTCGATCCTTTAGCCGCCGCCCTGGTGGCCCTGGTGATCTTTCGCACGGGGGTGCAGATCGTGCGCGAATCCGCTTCCGATTTGATGGACACGCTGCCTGAGACCGAGTTTGGAGAACAGGTCGCTGAAATCCTGAGCAGTATCCCCGGCATAATTAAATTAGAAGATATTTTGGTGCACCGCTTTGGCCCCTACCTGGTGATGAACCTTACGATTGACGTGGATGGATCCATCACCGTCGCCGAGGGAGACCGGATTGCCAGCCTTGCCGAGCAGGAGCTGCGCAGCAAAATCGATTTTCTGCAAACCGTGCATATCCACTACCATCCGCCGCAGGCGAATCCGTAGCCGCGCCTCAACGCAATAAAAACTCCCACAAAGAAGCAATCAGGAAAAGGAGAACGGCGAACAAATAGATTTTGCTCCTAATCTTGAGCAGAATCTTTCAGCTTAGCTTCTTCGGCCCATAATGCAACAATAACGCACTTGCATTCATAAGGAGCGGAGGAATTGAAAATGGCAGAAGGTTTTTGGTCGCCAGGATCGATAGTCCCCACGTGATCCCATAGGCGAGTAAGAAGAAGGCAACCAGTGATCTTTGAGAGATTCGATCGGTCCGTTTAATATTGATCGTCTGTAGTTTAATTTAATCATCCCCTCCCGGGGGCCCGCGGATGAAAAAAGACTCGCCTAAGCGAGTCTTTCTTTGGAGTGGGGAGGGCGGGATGCGAATATCATCCCCTTCCGGGGGCCCACGGATGAAAAAAGACTCGCCTAAGCGAGTCTTTCTTTGGAGCGGGGAGGGCGGGATGCGAATATCATCCCCTTCCGGGGGCCCGCGGCTGAAATAAAAACGCCCTCTTGCGAGGAGGTTTTTTGGCGGGGAGGGCGGGATTAGAATCCCTGGAATTATTGTTGAGGTTAATTGGCTAATAATGACACACCCCGAACTTGATATTCGGGGTGTGTCATGTCTTTTAGCTTATCAGTCTATGGCGAACCAGCCGGGCAGTCATTGCCGGAGCCTGGATTAGGATCCACACAATGAATCCTTGCCTGAATGACCGGGTTGATCGGGCTGTTTGCAGTGATGTAGTCGGCCACCACCTGATCCATGATATTCTGGGTAGTAGCTCTGGGGGTGAAGAATGGATATCCATCACCGCCTGCTGCCATGAAGTCATTTTCGGCGATCTTGTACGTAGATGCCGCCGTGAGATCAACTGCAGCGCCGGTGCAGCTCCCGTCTGCTGCTTGCCGCACGGCGCCGGTCACTCGATTGCCTGGTGCAGCTTCGATGTTATAGCTAAAGCACAGACCAGAGACCTGCGGGAAACGGCCCTGCGCAGAGGGAATCAGGGATACGCCGTTTTCCAACATAGACTTGAGTTCAGCGCCATTTACACTGAGCGTAACTACAACATTTCCAAAAGGCAGTACTGCCAGCACCTGCCCACGCGTGATCAGATACGGTGGAGGGGTTGACACCGGGCAGAATCCAGTGCCGCCGCCTGCAGCGGGACAGGTGAGTCGGTCGCGTAAGCCGCCTGAATTTGTGATAGCAAACTCCACTCCGATCGGGCTGTAAGCCTTTTGCATAGCATCGGTTACTGCATCACCAACTAATGACTCGCATAGCCGGCCATCCACGCGACCACACACGTCAGAGCGCAGAATTTCGACGGTTGAACTCCCGATGACCGTGCCGAGGATGGGTTGTAGTTGGGTGGTGAGATTATCGATCCGGGTCTGAATGGCCGGGTCGGGAGTCACACCGATATCCCATGGCTTGTGAAAGTCTGCCGTCTTATATACTACGGCTTTCGTGTTGGTATCCACTACGAGGCGAAGGCGAGTAAAGCGGACGCCTTTGCTCAAGTTCTCTGTGACCAGGACGCCGTTTGGTCGGGTCGTTAGGACCTGGAAATTGGTGTGGTCGCCAATGACTGCATCCACGCCGGTCACGTTGTCCGCCAGGTCGAGCAATGGCCCGGTCGGACTGGTGAGTGTGCCGTCTGTTGCACCTTCATGGCCAATGGCAATGACGGCGTTCACTTTGCCTCTCGAGCGCAACCTGGCAGCCTCGGCGCTCACCGCCGCGGTCGGATCGGTGACGACGAATGGCTTCAAGTTATCCGGGAAGATCAGCGAGACCAGATCCGAGTTCGAGAAACCCACCACGCCGAGCTTGAAGCCATCGAAGGCGAAGATGGTGGAGGGTTTCCATTCTGGAGGCGTCAGCTTGGTGACAGGATCAACGAGATTCGCCGAAAGGAAGGGGAAGTTCGCTAGCGGAATCAATGTCGTGCGCAGATAAGTTTGGCCGCGGTCGAAGTTGTGGTTGCCCAATCCATCCGAGTTGAAACCCATCATGTTCATGATCTCGACGGTAGGGGTATCTCCAAAGAAAGCCGAGATGGGTGGGGTGGCACCTTCGGAATCGCCGCCAGCAACGGTCATCGCTCCGCCAGGTGCTTCGGCGCGATAGACATCGAACCAGGGTTTAAGGAAAGCAGATCCGCCGATGGCAAAGGATGGGTTTGACGTGCCAGTACCGGTTATATTATCTGCTGCCTCCGACAGCGGGACGAGCTGACCGTGATAGTCGCTGATGTCCAGGATCGTGGCTTCCTTGAATCGGCCCGGATTCGGTAAGAGGTTGTACAGAATGCGGCCGCGTGCGTTTTGCGGACCCGGGAAATTCATCAGGAAAGCGATTGTGGGAGCCAGGTCAACGGCGCGGATGCCGGTAACCGGGTCCTGGTGGCGGATGCCAGATCCGGCCGCGACGAACGTTGCATGCATATTAATATTGTGTGCCAGGTCAACCAGGTTGGGCAGATAGCCATGTTGCCCGAAGAATTGTGATAAAGCGATTCTTTGTCCCGGAGTGGCTGCGTCGAACTGATAGGGCGGACGTAATACGACCACAACGTCACCGCTCCGGTTCGGATTCAGCGAATCGCTGCCGTCCACATTCCGCAATTCTTCTTTCTTAAATATCTTCAGAACAACCTGCTTTCCAGGGTTAACCGGGTCTGTCAGGTTCATGAAGGCATTGATCACCGCAGTTCGAACCTGCTCGTAGGTTGTACCTGCCGGCAGCGTGGTATTCACGTAGATCTGGGCTGTACCGCCAGCCCAGCAGGCTTTTGCCAGGTTGGTTGTGGCTGCTGCGCGGCAGTTATTAGGTTGCTCAGGACTCTGTATGCCCGCATCCGACAGCACCTTCGCTGCGTTGACGGCATACCATTGGGGAGCAAAACCATGATCCGATGAAGCGAAGACAGTTGCAGCAGGCATTAAGGAGCGTGCCAACCCTAACTTGGCATCGGCTTCATGGTAAGCGCTGCGAATATACCCTTCACGCTGGTTCACCCGCCCATCGGGAATTCCATTGTAGTCAGCGTCGTCGAACGTCGGATTGGGGGCTCCGTCAATATCGGTCGGCGTGACCAGTGCCATGAACTGATGAGAAACCTCGTCCGTGAAAGGATATCCAACGAAAGCGAGATCAGTATTTGGCTGAAGCGTGGTCAGGATGAAGTTGAGCACTGCATCGCCATAGACGGCTTCAAGATCGCGTCCCTGCTGGACATAAGTATCCTCATCAATTATGCGCGCTTCGAGGGGAGCAAAGTCTGCTGAGACAGCGGTTGGTAAATTATCAGCAAGGTAGTTTTCTAATGTGCCCCCTGGCAGTGCAGCACATGCCGCCGTGCCACAGGTAGCGATTAAACGCTCCACTGAGGTGAAATACAATTTAAAGGACGAAAGATCGGGAGCAAGGGTGATGAGTTTGGTGTAGAAGCCCGCTGACTGCCCGGCACGCGATCCGATCAAACCATCCGCGCCGCGCAGCTTGATTTCCTTGAAATCACCGACAGCCAGGTCTACCGACTTTTGGTTACCATCCTTAGCCGCCCCACTGCGGACAAGGATAACGTGGTCGTAAGCGACCACTCCATTCACGACACTGTCATAAACGTAAACATCGTAGGTGCGGTTTGGATTTTGAGCAGCAAATGAAGTATTGACGACCAAAATCGTCTGCATCGGTGGTGCAGCCGGGTCACCCGCTGGGACATTTATCCATCCGGCAGCCGGAGTAAACGAGGCCACCTGGTAGGAGATGCCAAACGATGCTGCACCGGCTTGCTCAGTCGCGTTGAGAGGAGCTGCTAATACACCTCGCGTGGAGAAGAAGTTAGCAAAGTCAACCGTAGGACCAGCAATTCCCGCGCTTGTTCCACCGGTCCATTCGATCTGCGCAACTTTCTTTCCGGCGCGCTCGGCAGCCTTGGCCAGAGTATCTGCTTGCAGGATGCCGGCAGAGAAAGAAGTACGGTTATTGAATACATCACCGGTACGGAAAAAGGTGTTGTTAGTGGAGCCATGCTCACTGGGCCATGTGCCTGTGGCGAGCGTGAACCAGCCAACGCCCGTGTTAGGTGGGAAGGCCTGCGTAAGACCATTATTGCCAATGACGCCCTTTGACATCAAGCTTGCGTAGGTTGGCATCGCGCCTAATGCTGCATATTTTTGCATTAGGTCTGGTCGCATACCGTCTGAAGCGAAGAAAATCACTTTAGAGACAGGCGCGGCGGAATCGGTTGCAGCCTGAACGCCAGGTATTGTTGCTGGTGCTATCAGGCTCAGGCTCAAGACAAGCATAATCACAAAACTGATCATTTTGTTTTTCATGGACATGTCCTTTTGCACAACATATGAGGATGTAGGGTGTAATGGGCTATAGTTTTATTTAATTGGTGATCCAAACGCTTAGTATTTGTGCCCGATGAGCTATTACCTCCTTTTTTTCCTCGGACTTAATAAGCATTTTGGATAATCTGGTTGAATTTACTTATTTCAGGTATATTTTACCATTTTTATACAATTAACGATAGACTCTAGTACAATTATGCAAAGCTGCCAGCCCTTTGTGGCATGGTGACTGGAGTGGATTTTCAAAAAGAATCAGATACTCTGCTTAATAGAGGAGTGTACAATGCCAAATAAGGTGTTTAAAATTGAAATCGCCCAGTGGCAACTGAGCGATTTCATGCGTAAACCTTTTGATCTTTAGCAAGCTAATCTGACTAGACAGATTGAGAGCCGGCGGCACAATCCAAGTTTTTACGCTCTGCGGGGAGGGCGGGATGCGAATATCATCCCCTTCCGGGGGCCCGCGGCTGAAATAAAAACGCCCTCTTGCGAGGACGTTCTTTTATGGCGGGGAGGGCGGGATTCGAACCCGCGGCTGAGTTTAAACCCCAGCACTCACTTAGCAGGCGAGCCCAATCGTCCACTCTGGCACCTCCCCAGGAGGTATTTTCAATTTTCGATTTTCAATTTTCGATTTCCTGATTTCGATTCGCTTAGCTTGGGCAATGATTGCGCTAAAAAATTGAAAATCGAAATTGGAAAATCGAAAATTCCAGGCGGAGGGAGAGGGATTCGAACCCCCGGTGGGTTTCCCCACACATGTTTTCAAGACATGCGCCTTAAGCCGCTCGGCCATCCCTCCGGGATGTCCCTGCCGCGCTCCGCATTCTATCACACTTCCCCCCTGTTTGGAATGGTCGGGGATTATATTGGGCAGCTAAGCCGCCCAATATAATCCCCGACTATTCCACTTTGGATTAATTTATGCTGTTTTTATGAACTTAAATCCATTCTTGCCGATATCTTATAAGAAAGGCAGAGACCTATGGACACTCAATTGGTGGTATTCAAGCTGGAAAACGAGTTTTATGGGGTAAATATCGATTCGGTCGAGAGCATCATCAAGATGCAGGCGATCACGGTCGTGCCGCAGGCTCCGGAATACGTTGAGGGCGTGACCAATTTACGCGGCACCGTGCTGCCGGTGATTGACCTGCGCAAGCGCTTCGGATTGGAGCACGCCGCCTTCTCCAAGGACAGCCGGATCATCGTGGTCACCGCCGACCACATCAAGGTCGGGATGATCGTGGATGCGGTTTCCGAGGTGCTGGAAATGGCCCAGGACTCCATCGAACCCCCGCCTTCCATCGCCACCACGCTCAGCTCGGCTTTCATCACCGGAATCGCCAAGACTGGCGACCTGCTTGTGATCCTGCTGGACCTCAGCAAGGTGCTCCAACTCCACGCCGAAGCAGCTTAGTTTACTATTCGAGGGGCGCTTTGCAAAGCGCCCCTCGATTTTTAATTATTCCTCTTCGCCCTTTTCGGCTTCGGATTTGCGCGTGCGGTAGAGCAGCTCTTCCAGGATCTTGCGGTTGAATGCGATCAGGTCGGCCACCAGGCCGATCAGCCAGGTTTGAAATCCAACGATGAGGAAGACGGCAGCGATGATGAAGGATTGGACGTGCCCCATGCCGATCCCCTGGATGACGAAATAGACGTAGCGTAAGATCAACAGCAGCCCGAGCAGCAGCAGCACCAGTCCTACGAAGAAAAACACCCGCAGCGGGCGATACATGGAGTATGAGCGCAGGATGGTTACCCCTGAGTTCATCAGATAATCCTGCAGGCCGCGCATCAGGCGCGAAGGCCGGGTGGGGGGATTGGTCTGCACCGGCACGCTGGTAACGCGCGTGCGCTGGTCGCCGGCCTGGATCAGGGTCTCCAGGGTGTAAGAATAGCGGCTGAGGATCATCGTGCGCAGTGCGGCTTCGCGGGTGATGGCGCGGAATCCGCTTGTGGCGTCCGGGATATCCAGCCCGGCCGCCCCGGAGACAACCCGGCTGCCCAGGGTCTGCAAGCGCCGCTTGAGCGGCGAAAAGGTCTGGATGGAAGCCACCCCACGGTCGCCGATGACCAGCTCTGCGTCACCTTTCAGAATCGGCTCGAGCAGGCGCGGAATATCCCCCACGTTGTACTGGTTGTCTGCATCGATATTCAGGATAATGTCGGCTTTGCGCTGCAGGGCTTCGTCCAGACCGGCTGCATAAGCCCTAGCCAGCCCGGAATGGTGCGGCAGGCAGATTACGTGATCGACGCCGGCGGCGTGGGCCACCTCGATTGTATTATCGCTGCTGAAATCGTCGATCACCAGAAGCTCGATGCAGTCGATCCCCTCCAGGCGGCGTGGCAGCAGGCTGATGGTGTGCGCCAGCACTTTGGCTTCGTTGTAGCAGGGGATCTGGATGATTAATTTCATCGGGTCGAGTTCTTAGGGATCACTTATTGGACCGGCGCAGCCACAGGGCCAACCCGGCGCCGGCGAGGATGAGTGAGCCTCCCAGGATGCCCAAAAGCGGGCTTTGGGGCGTTTGCACCGGGGTGGGATCGGCGCTGCGCAGGCTGACCTGGGCGCCAAAATCAATCGTCGAGGTGGAGCCCGCCTTTACGCTCAGGTCGCGGGCCGTAGAGGTGGTGGGGTTGTATCCCTGGGGGATGGCGATGCTGACGCTGTATTCTCCCTCCGGCACGTCGCTGAAACATAGCGGCAGATCGACGGTCGGGTCGTTGATCGTCACCGTTGTGCCCGTGCGCGAGAATTTCCCGGCCCGGTCAGTCAGGCTGACCTCGCCGCCGGGCATGGCCGGCTCGGTATCCTCAGCCAGGCCGTTGCCGTTGATGTCGTTGAACAGGATCACGCATACTTCGCCGTTCCCGGCAAAGGGGGTTGGGGTGGGCAGCAAGGGCGTGGGAGTGGCGCTCGGGCCGGCAGTGGGGGTTTCAGCCGGGCCGGCCAACCCCAACAGCAGTTGCTGGCCGACGCGGATAACGCAGTCTGTGCCCTTGATGTTGTTCAGCGAGCGCAGCGTATCCTCGGAGATTCGATTGAGCAGCGAGATGCTGATGCAGGTATCGTTGGCCTTGACGACGTAGATGATCCGGCCGTCCGGCAGAGGGGTGGGCGTAAAATATACTGCCTGCTGCGGCGAGCTGGCAGCCACCGGCAGCGCCGGGATCCCCAGCGCCAGACCAATCAGCCCCAATCCAATTAAAATTAAAACGGAATATTTCATTGCAAGTTCACCAGCTAGATTATATCATCCTTAATTCCCCTCCATCTTGGGTTTGGCGCTTGTTTTTACTGTTGGCCAATGAAAAACAACCGTCAGGCATCCCTTAATGTTACAATGTGCAAATTCAAGGTAGAAAATGATGCGATTGATCGTTTTATTGACCGATTTTGGCTGGAAAGATGGTTACGCGGGAATCCTGAAGGGGGTCATCTGGAATATTGCCCCCGGCGTGCAGATCGCCGATTTGACTCACGAAATTGCGCCGCAGGATATTTTGCAGGGGGCGCTCACCCTGGGCCGGGCCGTGCCCTATTTCCCGGCCGGGACGATCTTCGTGGCGGTAGTCGACCCCGGCGTTGGCACCACGCGGCGGGCGATCGCGGCGCGCATCGGCGAGCAGTACTACGTCGCCCCGGATAACGGCTTGATTACCCTGCCGCTGGCCGACGCGGCGCGCAAGGGACAGACCGTTGAGGTAGTCCAACTGAACCAGCCCCAGTATTGGCTGCCAGTGGTCAGCCACGTTTTCCACGGCCGGGATATCTTTGCCCCGGTCGCAGCCCACCTGGCGAACGGCACGGCGCTGGAGGCGCTCGGCGAGCGCATTCAGGACCCGGTCCGGTTGAAGATCCCCGTCCCGGTGCGCATCCAGCATGGCTGGCGCGGGGAAATCATTCACATCGATTCCTTCGGCAACCTGGGCACCAACCTGCGCGGCGAGCACCTGCAGGGCCGCGGCCAGATTGAGGTGCACGTCGGCCAGGAACAGATCCGCGGCATGGTGCATGCCTACGGCGAGGGATCTGCCGGCCAGATCGTCACCCTCATCGACAGCTCAGGCGCGTTGGCCATCTCTGCCGTGAACAGCAGCGCCGAGCGCGCCCTGTCCGCCCACCTGGGCGACGCGGTGGAGGTATGGTTTGTCACTTGATCCGTGCGTGGCGGGAAACAGGCAGAAGCTTATCCACGAATTACACGAATGATAACGAATGATCACGAATTTCTTCTTTTATAAAGAACCTTTGTGGTCATTAGTTTTCATTCGTGTAATTCGTGGATAAGTATTTTAAATTAACGATTATTGACACGCGATCAAACTATAGGAAGGATGTGAGATTTGCCCACAACCGACGAAATCATGCATGCGCTGAGGCGGGTGAACGACCCGGAGATCGGGCGCAACCTGGTCGACCTGAATATGATCCACGACCTGCAGATTGGGGCGGACGGACGGGTGAGGTTCACCATTGCCCTCACCGTGCCGGCCTGCCCGCTGCGCGACCAGATGGCCGGCGACGCCCGGGCCGCCGTCGCCGCCCTTGAAGGCGTCAAGGCGGTGGATATCCAGTTCCGCCCCATGACCGAGACCGAGCGCAAGGTGACCTTCGGCCTCAGCCAGGCCCCGGCGCTGCCCAAGCTCAACCAGTTCAACCAGGTGCGCCAGGTGATCGCCGTGATGAGCGGCAAGGGCGGGGTGGGCAAGTCATCGGTTACGGCTGCCCTGGCCGTGGAGCTGCGCCGCCAGGGGCAAAAGGTGGGCATCCTGGACGCCGACGTGACCGGCCCGTGCATCCCACGCTTGTTTGGGCTTCCGGCCGGCGGCCTGCGCGCCGGCGAGCAGGGCATGCTGCCGGCTACCACCAAAAAGGGGATCAAGGTGGTCTCGGCCAACCTGCTGCTCAAGGAAGAAGACACGCCGATCATCTGGCGCGGGCCGATGATCGCTGGAGCCATCAAGCAGTTCTGGACAGACGCCCTGTGGGGCAAGCTGGACACGCTGCTGGTGGACCTGCCGCCGGGCACCTCCGATGCGGCGATTGCTGTTATCCAAAATTTGCCGTTGACCGGCGCTATCCTGGTGACCACGCCCCAGGAACTGGCGACTATGGTTGTGCGCAAGGCAGTCAACATGCTGCGCGACCTCAAGGTGCCCATCCTGGGGGTGGTGGAGAACATGAGCTATTTCCGCTGCCCGGATAACGGCAAGGAGTACGCCATCTTCGGTCCCAGCCACGCGGAGGAAATTGCTGCCGCAGCCGGGGCGCCTGTGTGGGGGCGGCTAGCAATCGACCCCCAGGTCGCCGCCCTGTGCGACGCCGGCCGCGCCGAAGAGCTGTTGATCCCCGAGTTCCAGGCCCTCGCGGCGAACCTGAAGAACTAATTCTTAAATAAAATGGTTCGGGGGCGGGCTTCACCCGCCCCCGAACCATTTTATTTAAGAATGAACTATGGGTACGGCGTCGTCGACCCTGCCGGCGGGTAGGGGTAGCCCTCGGAAGTGGCGGATGGGGTGGGCGTCGGGCCGGTCGGTGAGGCGGACGGGGTCACGCTCGGCGTGGGTGAGGGCTGGCCGGTGGGCAGCGGCGTAGCCGCCAAGGTCCGGGTGGGCGTTGGACCGGTCGGCACCGGCGGTGCGGTCGGATAGACGGGGGTGGGCAGCGCCGTTCCGGCGAAGACCCACGGCGTAGGCGTGGGCACGATGGGGTTGCCCTGGCTGATGCTGTCCACGTAACCGATGGCCGGCTGGCAGGCTGGCTCCAGGTAGCCCTTGACCGTATCCCAGGCCAGGGAACGGTTCTGAGCCCAGGCGCCCTGGGCCGCCGTGAACAGGCAGCCCGGACCGGCGTTGTAATTCGCCAGGGTCATTTTCCACAGGTCGACGTAGGTGCTTACCTTGCCCGGTGAGGTGTTGGTGATATTAAAGACGATGCGCGCCGTCTGCTGGCAGCTTGCCAGCATGCTGTTGGCAAAGATGCGCACGCTGAGCGACGCCTGGTTCAAATCAACCTTCAGCGGGCAGTCCGGGCAGGATGCGTTCACCTGGCCCATCAGGCTGCCGCGCAGCATGTTCTGTTCTTCAGGCTTGAGGAATACGAAGCCCTTCTGGCAGGTATCGCTGCTCAAAACGGTTGGGCAGTAATTGGTGTAGAAATCGGTGTTCCACACCAGCAGCGTGTCAGCGCCTTTCTCGGTCAGTTGACCCAGGCCGGCCTCGTTGATCGTGCTGTACAGGCCTGGCCAGAACTGGCTTTCACGCCCGAAGACGTTTTTCATGAGCTGCGCCGGAACGCCGGTATCCTTGGCCACCTGGAGGATTTGCTGGTCGAAGCGATTCTGCCAATCCGTCACCTGCGGCATAGCCCGGTCCAGCCCGCACTGGTTGGCGACCTTATCCCCCGCCAGGCCGCCGTCTGGGCAGCCGGTCACATCCACCTGCCCGTTGGCGATCAGCGCGCCAGCCAGGTAGTAATAGGAATGGGTGGATAGCATGTCCTGGAACTGGATGGGTGTGTTCAGCCAATCCGGGGGACCCTTGGGATCGGGGAATACCTGCCAGGTATCCGAGCAGCTCGCCAGGGCGCCGTCGCGCCACTGGCTGCTGAGGATGTCGACGTTCCAGCGGGCTTCAGCCACCTGGGAGCTGCCGTCGGGGGCGGCGAAATCGCCCTGGGGCACAACGCGCACCAGGGCTTTGAATACCAGGGTCGAGTCGCCGTGCGAAGAATCGCCCCAGAATTCCAGCGAGATGCCCTGCGTTCCGGTGGGCTGAAGCGGAAGGGTGCACATGCTCCCTGGGCAGTTGAACGGCTGCCCATCCATGGTGCCCTTGATGTCGACGATCATTTCATTGGGAAGGGGCTCCTCACCGGTCAGCAGCAGCGTCGGCACGCTGGTGCAAATGTTGGGCGTCGGCGAAGGGTTGCAGTTGACCAGCGAGAGCCAAACTTGCGGCTCCGGAAGGGTCACTTCGACGTTGCGTTTACCCGGGAAGGAGCGTAAGAAATGCAGGTACATACCCTGGCAGGCGGTGGTATCCGCCAGGTTGTTGCAAGGCTGGGTTACTTTCCACTGGTTGTAATAAGTGTTGCCGCATGCATTGAGGATCTCGGCGCCGCTGGGGATCCCGGGATGTTCTACCAGGATGCGGCACACCGCCTCGTTGTTTTCCCAGTGCACCATCCACCAGTCGTACCAGGTGAACAGGACTGTCTGGGTATTCTTGCGCTCGTTCTGGACGGGGACATTTTCAGCCTGCGCGGAAGTCACCGGCTGCCAGGGTTGGATTAGCAGCGCGGGAAATAAGAGGACGAAAATTACCAGAACGATTTTCGGCGCAGTCTTCAATTAATAATACCCTTATCCACTCCATTTTAACAAAGATATACGAAAAGGCAACTAATACATTTGGGCGATTCAAAATTCATCGCTCGGGGCGGCTGCAAGTCTTTCGCTTCGGGTCATTCTTATACGTAAACCAAAAGAAAATTTATTTCGTGCTTGATTCTAACCGATGAATATTGTACAATTTTTATTGAAAATGATCGAATAATTGTCCAGACAGCTAAGGGATTGGGTTTTAGAAAAATATCCGGCTTATCGTCACTAGCAAAGCTGAAAATAATGCGGCCCAGGATGTCAATACACACAATAAACGTTGATCTGGTGCACGAACATAGAATGGGAGATCGAAATGGACGTGATCAAGGTTAAAGCCAACTCCCGCACAGCAGCAGTAGCCGGAGCCATAGCCGGAGTAGTACGCGAGCACAAGCGCGCCGAAGTCCAGGCTATTGGCGCAGGCGCAGTCAATCAGGCGGTTAAAGCCCTCGTTCTGGCAAAAGGATATCTTGCTGAAGATGGCATTGCCGTGGTCTGCATCCCCGAATTTGTGGACGTGGATATCGACGGCAAGGTTCGCACCGCGATCCGGCTGGTCGTAGAGCCGCGCTAGGCATCACTCATTTTCTGTCTGCGATACTTCATCCGGCCCAAAGATCACTTCTTCTTTGCCCGTCAGTTTTTCCTGTACCTTGCGCACGATTAGGTCCAGGTGGGAAGGGTGCGCCACGTAATCCAGGTTATCCGCTGGGACGGCGAGCACCGGGCAAAGCGTAAACCCCGCGATCCAATTTTCATAAAGCTGGTTCAATTGCGCCAGGTAGTCGGTGGCAATCGTCCGTTCGTAAGCCCGGCCGCGCAGGGAGATGCGCGCTTGAAGGGTGGGTACGGAGGAGCGCAGGTAAATCAACAGGTCCGGGGGCGGTAGGAATTCGCACAATGTCTGGTATAGGGCGCGATAAGTCTGGTAGTCGCGCTCGCTGAAAAAGCCTTGCAGGTACAGGTTCTGGGCAAACACCTCGGCGTCTTCGTATACGCTGCGGTCCTGGACGACCGACCCGGGATAGCTGAGCAGGTCCTTGTGGATGCGCAGGCGGTGGGAAAGGAAGAACACCTGGGAATGGAAGCTCCAGGAGGGCATATCGCGATAGAAATCGGCCAGGTAGGGATTTTCGGTGACCGGCTCGTAAAACGGCTCCCAGCTCAAGCGGGCGCACAATAACTGCACAAGCGTTGATTTACCAACCCCGATATTCCCGGCGACGGCTATGAACTTTTTCATTTGGGTATCTTTCCCCCTTAGATAGAATATGGTAGGAAAATAATCGCGCCATTCGCGATAAAAATGAACCCCTCTTGAGCAATTTGCATTGTTTATTTAGCTGAAGCCAATTCCTGATCGATGTAAGATTTGAATACGGAAAACGGCTGGGCGCCGACCATGGGGATGCCGTTCAGGAAAAAGGTTGGCGTCCCGGTGATGCCCAGGGTCTGCCCAAAGGCGTAATTGTCCTGGATATTTTTCTGGTAGCGGTGGGTGCTCATGCAATCCTGGAATTTGGCCTGGTCGAGCTTGAGCTCGGCGGCGTAGCTCAGGTAGTTATCCATTGTGAGCGCCTTGCCGCTGAACAGCCGGTCGTGGAAGGGCCAGTACTGCCCCTGCTCGCCGGCGCAGTTGGCGGCCTCGGCGGCGGCTTCGGCGTCGGGATGCAGCCCATAGAGCGGAAAGTCGCGGTAGACCAACCGGATTTTCCCGGCGTAAGCTTTCTGAAGCTGCGGCCAGGTTTCGCTAAACCACTGGCGGCAGTACGGGCATTCGAAATCGCTGAATTCGACCAGGGTAATCGGCGCGCCGGCCGGCCCGATGGAGGGGAAGCCTTCGGTGGGTACGGAAATGCGCCGCGGAGCCGATTCCGCCTGCGATTCGGGCGCCGCGACTTCCAATGGAAAACGCGTGCCCCAGGCCAGGTAGCCCAGCCCCAGCCCTGTGCCGAAGGCAACGACGACGAACAACAGCCAGGCGAACGTGGAGCGCCTGGCCGTTACCGTGCCCTCTTTTTCCGAGCCGTGGGGATTCACAGTAATCATGGTTAAATTATACCTTATGCCTGCCCTGGAACCGGGGCGGGGATTAAAAAATGCAGATCTTTCGACGGCGAGGCCTTCGAAAAATCCGCATTTTCTTTAGTATTTCTTACCGCTGTGCGATCGCATTCGTCGGGCAGACGTCTACGCAGTCACCGCAGTCCTCGCATTTGGTCGCGTCGACGACGAAGCCACCGTCCTCTTCGGCGATGGCGCTGTTCGGGCATTCGGCCTCGCAGGCGCCGCATTGGATGCATTCTGAGCTAATCGAGTGAGCCATTTTTATAATCCTTTCAACCTGGTGAGCCTGGTTCGAAACGTGCATCCTGCACAGTTGAACCAACAACCCGAATGATTGTGAGTAAATCTATAATTTATCCATAAACCACGATGTGAAGGATAGCACAAAGCGATTTTTTATACCCAGGTCCATTTGTCATTGATTAGGAGGGAAATTGTCATATTTTATTGTTACCTGCAGCAGGATGATAAGCAGAATTAATCTAAATTTATCCTTACCTAACGTATAATACCTTCCTGTATGGCCTCTATACCCGTAACATCCGCCAACCGCCGCATCGTGCGCGCTGCCGGAACCATTATGGCAGCGGTCGTCTTTGGCCAGGTCGCCAGCCTGCTGGCCAAGATCTTGATCGCTCACACTTTCGGCACTGGGATGGAATCAGACGCCTTTTTTGCGGCCAACCGCTTCTCCGAGATCCTGTTCAACCTGGTGGCCGGCGGGGCGCTGGGCTCGGCGTTCATCCCTACACTCACCGGCCTGATTGTCCACGAAGACCGGCGCGGAGCCTGGCGCCTGGCCTCCGCCCTGGCCAACTGGGTCACATTGATCATGACCGTCCTGGCCCTGCTTTCGGCCATCTTCGCCAACGAAGTGGTACGCTACATCCTGGCGCCTTCTTTCTCCACCAACAATCCCGCCGAGGCCGCTCTCACCGTCGAGCTGCTGCGCATCCAGCTCCCCTCGGCGGTCATTTTTGGGCTGAGCGGCCTGGTGATGGGCATTTTGAACGCCCACCAGAGCTTCCTGTTCCCGGCCCTTGCGCCGTCCATGTACTCGATTGGCCTGATCATCGGGGCGGTGATCCTGGCGCCGATTTACGGCATTTACGGCCTTGCGGCCGGGGTCGTGCTGGGGTCGGCCCTGCATCTCGGCCTTCAGTTGCCCACGCTGGTGCGCCTGCCGGCGCGGCGCTACCTGCTCACCCTCGGGCTGCATTACCCGCACGTCCTCGAAGTCGCCCGTCTGATGGCCCCCCGCCTGCTGGGCGTGGCCATCACCCAGCTCAATTTCCTGGTCAATACCAACCTGGCCTCGGCCATGACCTCCGGCAGCCTGACCGGCATCAGCCTGGCTTTTCCGATCATGTACATGCCCCTGGCGGCCATTGCCCAATCGGTGGCGGTGGCGGCACTGCCCACATTCTCGGAGCAGGCCGCCCGCGGCCGGCTGGACGAGATGCGCGCCTCGCTGGCGGTTTCCCTGCGCGGCGTGCTGCTGCTGGCCGTGCCGGCATCGCTGGGCCTGATCCTGCTGCGCAGGCCGCTGGTGGCCCTGCTTTACCAGCGCGGCGAGTTCACAGCCGAATCCACCGAGCTGGTGGCCTGGGCGCTGTTGTTCTACGCCCTGGGGCTGGTGGCATTTTCGGTGGTGGAGGTGGTCAGCCGGGCCTTTTATGCCCTGCACGACACGCGCACGCCCGTTTTCGTCGGCGTGGCGGCCATGTCGCTCAACCTCGTCTTCAGCCTGCTGTTCTCGGAGCTGTTCCGGCGTATCGGCTGGGCGCCGCACGGCGGCCTGGCGCTGGCCAATTCGCTGGCGACCTACCTGGAAGCCTTCGCCCTGCTCTACCTGATGCGCCGGCGGCTGGGAGGCCTGCACGGGGCGACCATCCTCTCCGGCCTGGCGCAGGCATTCCTGGCGGCCCTGGCCATGGGGGCCATGCTCGCCGGCTGGCTGGCGCTGGCCAGCAACGCCCACGTGGCCATCACCGCCCTGGGCGGCGTGGCCGCCGGCGCAGGTATCTACGCCCTGGTACTGGTTATACTTGACGGTAATGAAGTCCGCCAGATTTCTGGCCTCTTGCAGCGCAGGCTATTAAAATAAAGACTATCCACGAATTACACGAATTTTAACGAATAACCACAAATCTTAAAATATCAAAGAATTCGTGTAAATTGGCGAAATTCGCGGTTCCTTTAAAAAAATTCGTGTCCATTCGTTAAAATTCGTGTAATTCGTGGATAATCTTCTTTCAAGGATTGCACATGAAAGACATCGGCAAGGAGTTCATGCTCAAGACCCAGTATCGCTATCTCGAGCCGTCCGGCGAGGAGCTGCACCTGCCCCAGCCGCCGCTCGAGCTGCCCTGCCCGCCCGACGCGAAGCTGATTGAGCTCCCCAGGCCGGCCGCCGGCCAGATCGCCCCGGTCGACCTGCTCAGCCTGATCGAGCAGCGCAAGACGGTGCGCAATTACAGCAGCCAACCCCTGGCTTTGGCGGAGCTGGGATTCTTGCTGTGGTGCACCCAAGGAGTCAAACGGGTCAGCAGCCGCCCGGTGACCCTGCGCACGGTGCCCTCCGCCGGCGCCAGGCACGCCTTCGAGACCTTCATCCTGTGCAACCGGGTGGAAGGTCTGCCGATCGGCCTGTACCGCTACGCAGCCATCGAGCACGCCCTGCTCGAAGTCAACCTGGACCCGAATATCACCGAGCAGATAACGGCCGCCTGTCACGACCAGAACCAGGTGCGCACCAGCGCGATCACCTTCGCCTGGGTTGCCGTACGCCAGCGCATGTACTGGCGCTACGGCGAACGCGGCTACCGCTACCTGCATCTGGATGCCGGGCACGTGTGCCAAAACCTTTACCTGGCGGCCGAGGCGATCAATTGCGGTGTGTGCGCCATTGCCGCCTACGACGACGACCAGACGAATTCAGTGCTCGGCGTAGATGGAGTCGAGTTGTTCACCATCTACCTGGCGAGCCTGGGGAAGCGGTTGTAGCGCCACATTCGAATAACCTGCCTGAGGTTAGCCAAAAATGAATCGCTGGCTGAACCTGCATGAAATTGGCGGCAAATTCTTATTTGCCATTGCTATCCTGACCATCGGAATCCCGGTGGCTTTATCCCTTTTTGCACAGGCATCGAGACAATCCAGTTCTACCGGAAGCATGGTGGGTAATTTAATCCAAATTTCGGTTTTCTTGGGGATGAGCCTTCTGGTAGTTTTTATCGCCCTTTTAATCTTCGAACAGGTTTTGGACCATCGGCTGTACAAGTTCTTTTTGAAAAACCGGGGAAAGAAACTGGAAATTGCCGAGGGCATATTCGAGTGCCAGTACTGCGGCTTTCGGAGTGTTAATGAGTTCGATTCGGTTTGCCCGGCTTGCGGGAAACCTTTTAAAGAAAAGTAGCCTGAAAAATGCAATATAATAAAGCCTGATGCCCCAATCGAAATTCGAACCATTTATTAAATGGGGATCAATAAAATTTCTCAGGAGAGAATGACAATGCTGCTCAAGATTTTGATTGAATACTGCGCGGTCTGACACTACACCCCCAGGGCCACCGGTCTGGCGGCCGAACTTTTGGAAAAATACGAAGAGGATATCGAATCAATCACCCTCATCCCTTCGGATGGCGGGCGGTACGAGATCACTGTAAACGGCCAGTTACTTTACTCCAAGCTGAAGACCGAGCGCCACGCCGAGAACGGGGAGGTGGCCGGGCTGATTGGAGATTATCTCAAGAAAGGTTAGTGGATTCGAGTGAAAAAAGGACGTGTCTTTTCCGGCGCCCGCCCCACCGGGCGCCAGCATCTTGGTAATTACCTGGGCGCGATCAAGAATTACGTCGCCCTGCAGGAGGATTACGACTGCGTCTACTGCATCGTCGATCTTCACGCCCTGACGACCCTGGAGAACACCCAGGACCTGCGCCAGAACACCTACGAAATGGCGCTGGATTGGCTGGCAGCCGGCATCCGCCCGCAGGAATCGATCGTATTCATCCAATCCAACGTGCCCCAGGTGACCGAGCTGCACACGATCCTGTCCATGGTTACGCCGCTGGGCAAGCTGACCGACCTGCCGACCTTCAAGGAGAAGATCCGCCAGCAGCCGCACAACGTCAATTACGGCCTGGTCGGCTACCCGGTGTTGATGGCCGCCGACATCGCCCTCTATAAGACGGACGTCGTCCCGGTGGGGATCGACCAGGCGCCGCACCTGGAATTCACGCGTGAGACGGTGCGCTCGTTTAATTTCGCGTTTAAGACGGACGTCCTGAAAGAGCCGCAAATGAAGGGGACCGAAATCCCCAAGGTGATCGGCACGGACGGGGTGCAGAAGATGAGTAAGAGCCTGGATAACCACATCGAGCTGGCTTCCACCCCCGAAGAAACCCAAAAACGGGTCATGACCATGGTCACCGACCCGGCGCGCATCCGCCGCACCGATCCCGGCAACCCGGATATCTGCAACGTTTTCTCTTTCCACAAGGTGTTTTCCTCCGCCGAGGAAGTGCAGATGGTCAACACCGAATGCCGCCGGGCAGGCATCGGCTGCGTGGACTGCAAGAAACTGATGGCGAAGAACCTCAATTTCAGCCTCGAGCCTTTCCGCGCTCGCCGGAGCGAGTTCGAAAAGGATCCAGAAGGCGTGTGGGATATCCTGCGCGACGGGGCCGGGCGCGCCCGGGCCATCGCCGAGAAGACGATGGAAGAAGTGCGGGCTGCTGTCGGCTTGCCTTCATAGTATACGATGCGCGCAGTCGTCCAACGCGTCCGGCGGGGAAGTGTGACGGTCAATAACCGGCTCGTTGCCGAGATCGGCAAGGGGCTGGTTATTTTGCTGGGCATCGGTCCCGAGGACGATGAAGAAAAGGCGCGCGCCCTGGCCCGCAAGATTGCTCTGCTGCGCATCTTTGAGGACGAGCAGGGCAAGATGAACCGCTCCGTCCTGGACGTGCAGGGGCAGGCGATCGTCGTTTCCCAGTTTACTTTGTACGCCGATACGCGCCGCGGCAACCGGCCATCGTTCACCGACGCCGCCCTGCCCGACCTGGCCCGGCCGCTGTGCGACCGTTTTGCTGCCCTGCTGGCCGAGCAAGGTGTGCCCACCCAGACCGGCGAGTTCGGGGCGTACATGCAGGTGGGGATCGAGAACGACGGCCCCGTGACCATCCTGTTCGAGGCCTGAGCCAGGGGGCGCTGCATGCGCGACGAGAACCCGACAGTCTACTCAACCGAAACGGGCAGGGTTTGCCCCAGGTGCGGCCGGCCGCTGGCGGCATGCGTCTGTAAAAAGCAGGCGCCTGCGCCGGGCGACGGCGTGGTGCGCGTGCAGCGCGAATCCAAGGGGCGCAAGGGTAAAACGGTCACCCTGGTCAGCGGGGTGCCGCTGGGCGGCGAGGCTCTGCGGGCGCTGGCCGGCGAGTTAAAGCGCCTGTGCGGGGCGGGCGGCGCCGTCAAGGACAATGTCATCGAAATCCAGGGCGACCACCGGGACGCGGTAATAGAAGATTTGAAAAAACGGGGATATAAAGTAAAGAAAGTCGGTTAAACCGGCTTTACGAGAATCCAGCAGCTTTTTACAGCCAGAGCAGCGTATCGATCTGGACGGCCCACGCCCCGGCGGCGAGGAGGGCTTTGCCATCCTCGAAACGATAAACGCCGGCCCCGGCGATAACTGGCAGGCGCCAGCGCTGGGATTCCTGGACGGCATCCATCATCAGCGGCAGTAAGCTCGGGCCGTACACCCGCCCGCCGCACGGTTTGCCGTCCGGTCCCGGGAGTACGCCGCGCGGCGCCGAGAGGGTAATGGCGCTGGCGCCCAGCCTTGCCAGTTCGCCCAGCCAGGCTTCGGAGACTCTGCGCATCGGCAAATGGATCACCAGCGGCAGCTCGCCCAGGGCAGCTTCGGCCCAGGTCAAGGCTTCCTGCCCGGTGAGCTCGTTCCCCACCCCCAGTTCGATGGCTGAAACGCCCTCGATCCCCTCCAACCGCAGCATCATCTGGTGGATTTCGTCGGCGCTGCGGCCGATGACGTGCGCCCAGGCCGGCAGGGGAGAGCGCTGCCAGCGGGCGGCGTAGCGCTTCAGCACGGCTTTCAGGCCGGGGTTGGGCAGTCCGCTGTGCAGCAGCGCCCCGCCCGGGAAGGCCTGCGCCGCCCGGCTCTCGGCGGGCGAGCGCGGCGACAGGCTGAGCGGGTTGGTCACCCAGGCGCCGGCCGCTTCGGGCCAGGGCCAGCGCTCCGGCGGGGCAAACCCAACCGCGCCGGCTGCATTCATCCAGGGGGTGGCAAGGTCCAGGTCCAGTCTCATGATTGCGAAATTGGGTTAAGCGAGAAATCCTTGCGGAATTTATCCAGGCTGTCGGCCAGCACGTCCGCCGCCCGATCTCCATCGCTCAAGGGTGGGTTGACGCGGTGCAGGCTTTCCTCCAGCAGCACCACCTCGTTCAGGTCTATCTCGCGCCCCAAATCTCTGGACGTGTTGCGTACGAACATACTGTGCTGGGTGCGGTGGCACTGTACGGCGTTGGTCTTGCGCACCAATGCCGTGCTGATGTCCAACACCAGGTGGGCCGGGTCGTCCTTATTGACCAGTCGCGGCCGGGGATGCTCCGGATAGGTTGCCTGGACGGTATAGAGGACCGGCGCCTGATCGCCAAAGGAAGCGATGGCCTGCATGACCGCCCGGTGGGTCAGCAAATGCGCCGGATGCCCGTATTCGCCGTTCGAGCCGTGGCTGATGACCACCCTGGCCTCCACCTGGTTGATGGCGCCGGCAATCTGCCCGGCAAACGTGTCCAGGTTGGCCTCGAACGGGTAAAGGGTGTTGTCCGGCCCGACGCGCGGATCGACGTAACCCAGGAAGGTCAGGCTGCTGCCGCCCAGGGCCCCCACAGCGCATACCATCTCGCCCTCACGCACGCGCCCCAGGTCGTCCAGCTCGCACACGGGCGGGTCACCGGCTTCTCCGCCTTCGCCGCGCGTGGCGCAAAGAAAATGGACGTTCCAGCCTTCTTTAATCAGCAAAGCCAGCGTGCCCCCACACATCATGGTCTCGTCGTCCGGATGTGCAAACACGGCCAGGGCATTCATATCATCTCCAATGAGTTGAAATCGTAGACCGGCCCATCTTTACAGGCGTGAGTCCAGCCGCGCCGGGTCTTGACGGCGCACACGCCGCATTCCGCCGTCCCGCCGCACGGCATCGGGCCGGTAATCAGTATTTCGGCCGGGCAGGGGATGAATTGGTTTAGATTGAGTCCCAGGCGCCTGCGCAGGTCGGGCAGGCACTCCACCGGCAGGTCCAGCGCCAGGTAGTCGGCCCAGCCGGGCGCCTCGGGTAACTGAGCCGGCGAAAGCACCTCGACTTCGGGGCTCAAGTCGGCCGGAACGCGCCGGGTGACCAGCACGATCTCGCAGCGCTGGGCCATGGCGTATTCAAGCAGCGGCAGCAGCCGCATCGGGTGGGTATCCAGGGTGGCCAGGGCCACCCGGCGCGCCGCAGCCGGCAAATGGAAGCCGCTCCCGAGCGGGCCGCGCAGAGTCAAGAGCGTGCCGGGCAGCCAGGCAGGGGGCAGGCACGGGGCCAGGATCAGTTCCTGCTCCGCAACGCGGGATGGGAAAAGCGGGGTGGGTAGGGTTTCGGCCAGCGCCGGGGCGTGCGCCAGCAGGTATTGGCCCGGCTTAATCGCCAGCCGGGGAGGGCGGGCAATGCGCCCTCCCACCAGCCCCTCGCCCTCCAGGCGTACGTCCAGCAGTTCCAGCGCGGCTTCGATCATGGTTACATCGTACAAGATTCTTTGTGTTTTGAACAGGTATTAATAGTCTGAATTATAGACAATATTCCGGGCCGGGAAGGGTTAATCCGGGCTAACCCAAATTGGAAATATCTTTCCCAGACTCGCCCAAGAATCTGCATAAAGTTGGCGAAAAGTGTTAAGATTGTCCTGAATAACCACAGGAGCATGGACCGCATCGATGAAACGTGAAACGCTGCAAAGAATTGTGATTTGGGGGATCAAGACTCTGACGGAGACGAAATTTATCGGCCTGGAAACCGTCCCGGCGACCGGCGGGGTAATCCTGGCTACGAACCACATGAGCCGCATCGACATCCCGCTGCTCTTCACCATCCCCGCCCGTCCGGATATCACTGCCCTGGTGACCGACAAGTATCAGAACTACCCGTTTTTCAAATGGTTTACGATCACTGCCGGCGGCATCTGGATCGACCGCACCAAGGCGGATTTTACCGCGTTCCGCCTGGCCGCCGAGGTCATCGGCCAGGGCAGGGCGCTGGGGATTGCCCCGGAGGGGACGCGCAGCGAGGGGCAGCTTCTGGAGGGTAAATCCGGCACCGCACTGCTGGCGTTGAAGACGGGCG
The DNA here is from genome assembly GCA_002298885.1 of Anaerolineaceae bacterium UBA700. Next base: position 3,795 of record DBMK01000083.1, on the reverse strand, counting down.
TCCCGGTGATTCCGGTGGGCATTGCCGGTACAGAGACCTGCAACGATAGTTGGAAACACCTGCGCCGCCCCAAACTATCCGTTCATTTTGGCGCCCCGCTCACCTTTGCGCCGCTCGAGCGGGCCACCCGTGACGCTCAACTGGAGCAATATACTACCGAAATCATGTGCCAGATTGCGGCCCTGCTCCCCGAGAAATACCACGGCTTCTACCGCGGCCACCCGCGCGTAAAAGAAATTCTTGCCTCTGTTTAATTTTTGTTTTTCGTGCGGGCAAGGCCCGCACGAAAAACAACAGATATCTCTCTTTTTCCCCTATTGACAAGTTAGAATAATCGTTCTATAATGTGTGAAATTAGAACATTTGATCCATATGCTTGTCAAAGGAGAAAAAAATGAACCTCTCAGACTCTCGCTCTTTTGGTTGGACCAGTAAACTGCGTGTTCGCCCCGGTTTGGCCTTTGCGGTCATCATCTTGGTCGCCCTGGCGGCATTCGAAATGTTCAACTACAGCACCACCGAATTTGCGCTCAACGACCTGCTGGGCAATCTCAAGTTCTTCAACATCCCCTGGGCAACCATTCTCTCGATCGCCTTCTGCGGCATCGACTTTGCCGGGATCGCGCGCCTGTTCACCCCCGAGCAGGGCGCCGATGAGCCTAAGGAAGTGTGGTACCTGTTCGGCGCCTGGCTCATGGCAGCCACGATGAACGCCATTCTCACCTGGTGGGGCGTTTCTATGGCGATTGTCAATCACACCGTGCACAGCACTACGATCATGGATAACGCAACCCTGACCAAGATCGTGCCTGTTTTCGTGGCTGTCATGGTGTGGGTCATCCGTATCCTGATCATCGGCACGCTGTCCGTCGCCGGGGATCGCCTGTTCAACGGGCGCCAGCCCCGGGCCTATAACGGTCGCGGCCGCTCCCTGGGTGCGCCTGCCCCAGCCGCCGGCGTCGGCTTGAACACTGCTTCCACCCTGACCCCTCGGCCTTCGATGAACCGCCCCTCTCTCAACCGGCCGATTGTCCCCGAGCCGCTCTCAGCCCGTCCCGAGCCCACCTATCACAGCGTCACCGCCGCCCCTCGCCCCGGTCTGCGCAACAGCATTGGCGAGCCCTCCTCCAACGAGAGTCGCAAGATGTAATTTCCGAGAGTCTGGGGGGTAATCAGATAAGTAAATGCGGGTTTGAAAACACTTCATGTTTTCAAACCCGCATATCGTTTAAGCCAGGATGGGCAGCCAGACGATGAAGGTGGTGCCTTTGCCTTCCTCCGACTGTACTTCCATAGTTCCATTGTGGTTGCGCACGATCCAGTAGGCGATAGAAAGTCCCAACCCGAAACCGCTCGTCGAGCCGCGATGGCGGCTTTTTTCGCCCCGGTAAAAACGTTCGAAGATGTGCGGCAGATCCTCGCGCGGGATCCCCGGCCCGGTGTCGCTGATCGCCAGGCGGGCATTCAGGTCGACTTTGCTCAAGCTGATCGACACCGTGCCGCCCTGCGGCGTATATTGGATCGCGTTGCCGACGAGGTTCAGCATTACCTGTTTCAATCGATCCCGGTCGCCTTTGACCACAATCTGGTCGATCTCGTTCAACTGGACGGATTGGCGCTCTCCGGCAAGCACTTTCATCTGCTGGTAGACTTCCAACAGCACTTCGCCGATCTCTACCGGGGCCATGTCGAAAGGCACCTGGCCCGATTCTGCCTGAGCAAGCAGCAGCAGGTCGCCGACCAGGCGGGTGAGGCGGTCAACTTCGTGCTCGATCCCTTCGAGCGATTCTTCATCCGCGCCTATCTTGCGGATAAGGCCGACGTTGCCCTTGATCACGGTCAGCGGCGTGCGCAGCTCGTGGCTCACGTCCGCTAAAAAGCGCCGCTGCATGGTGAACAATTGCTCCAGGCGTTCCAGCGTCTCGTTGAATGCCTGGATCAATTGGCTGACTTCGTCGTTTGAATTTGCAGCCAGCGGGATGCGCCGCGAGAGGTCGTCCGCCCGTGTGATCTGGGTGGCCACCTGAGTCACCGTCGACAGCGGGGCCAGCGCCCGGCTGGTGAGGAACCAGGCAGCCAGCGAGGAGAGGATCATGGCAATTACCGCTAGCAGGATTAAAAGCGTTGCCAGGGTTGTCTGGGTGACATCGAGCAAAGTGAGGCTGATGCCGATTTGCAGGATGCCGACCGGACCGCGTTCGGTGACCAGCGGGATGCTCACCACGCGCAGGTGCATGCCGTTGACCATGGCATAATTAACCACGTTCTGGCCGGCCTGGCGGCCGGCCGGATCGAGTGGGGTTTGCAAATTGGGGGGCCTGGCTATTTGGAGAGAATTATCCTTGCCCCACACCTGGAACAGCAGGTTCTCAGTGGAGTTGAAATCAGAGATCGAGCGAGGGTCAAACTGCCCGGCAGAATTTACCAGCAGCCGGGGAATGAGGTTATTTGCGGAATTCAGCAGGGACGAATCGATCTGCTGCAGCAGCACGTAGCTGACCAGGCTGTACACCAGCGCTCCGAAGAGGAGAATTGCTCCTCCCAGGAGGGTGGTGTATACCAGGTTCAGCCGTAAACGCAACGACATTTAGGGCGTCTCGCGCAGCACGTACCCCACCCCACGTACGGTATGGAGCAGGCGCATTTCCCCTTCGATTTCCAATTTCTGGCGCAAATAACGGATGTAAACGTCCAATACGTTGCTTTCACCGCCAAAATCGTAGCCCCATACCCGGTCGAAGATCATCTCACGCGTGAGTACCTGGCGGGGATGGCGCATGAACAGCTCCAGCAAGTCGTATTCCTTGGCGGTCAGTGATATGGTGCGGCCTTTGCGAATGGCCTGGCGCGTTGATGTGTCCAGAGTAAGGTCGGCAAAGGTCAGCGTGGTCGACCGGTCAGGCTGTGTGCGGCGCAGCAGGGCGCGCACCCTAGCCAGCAGCTCGTCCAGCTCGAAGGGCTTGACCATATAATCGTCTGCGCCGGCGTCCAATCCCTGGACGCGGTCTTGAACGGTGTCACGGGCCGTAAGCATCAAAATCGGCAGATTCCCGCCGCTGCGTAGGCGCTGGCAGACTTCGATCCCGTCCATCCCCGGCAGCATCAGGTCCAGAATCGCCAGGTCGGGGTGGTGGTCGCGTGCCATCGCCAATCCCGATTCCCCGTCCAGAGCCGCGTCGATTTGATACCCTTCGTAGGCCAGGGCGCGTTTTAATACTTTAACAATGGCTTCATCGTCCTCAACAATCAATATACGCTCTTTCATTAGACCCTCCTCAACATTAAAAATAATACCATATGAATTTTTTAAATGCCAGTAAAAAAAGAGGTTCAAAATTAGTCGTTGACTTTCGCTTGAAGTGGTACTATTATTAAACAAAGGATCTGGAGCTTTTACTCTATGCAGGTGTTTTCCTTACATTCAAAACAGGCATGAAAGCACGCGGCGCGCCCGCGTGCTTTTCGTTAGATAAAACTTACCAGATTTGAAAGGAGAGTGTGACCATGGATTATGGCATGATTGGTAAGATTCAGAAGGCCAAGCGTTACGCTGAAGAACGCGATCGAATCCACTTCCATTCGTTTTCCGTAACCCTGGATGGCGAAAACAATCCGCATACCGTCAAATTTGAGAATGGAAAGTGGGACTGCGACTGCGATTTCTTTCGCACTCGCGGACGATGCAGCCACACCATGGCCCTGGAGATCATCCTTGAGAAGATGATCCTCATTGCTGAACCCGAATAGAATATCATGCCCTTTATCGACGGCGGGCGCACTGCGCCCGCCGTTGTG
>DBMK01000076.1 GCA_002298885.1 Anaerolineaceae bacterium UBA700 | reverse complement strand
AAATCCCCCGCCCTTGAGGGCGGCGGGCAGGGGGTGGGTGAGGGCTTAAAAGACAATGAACCACCCCGAAAGATAAAATTAAGGGTGGTTCATGTTTTTTTTGTTTATTAAATTATCTACTAAATTGGTATAATTAGTATTATATCGATCGCAATTGGAGTTTCGATGGAAAAAATCCGTGACTGGCAGGGGGTGAAGGAGATGTGGGCCAGGCTGCAACGGGCTTACGAGCAAAACGCTGGAGGAAGCATTGAATAAAGTTATTTCAAAAGACGGTACGTTAATTGCTTACGAGCGGTCGGGGGTGGGGCCGGCGTTGATCGTGGTGACCGGGGCGCTATCCGACCGCGCCGCGGTGGCCCGCGCCGACGCGGACGCCGGCGACGCTGCCTTTTCGCGGCATTTTACCCTGTATGCCTACGATCGGCGCGGCAGGGGGGCAAGCGGCGATACATCGCCGTATGCGCTGGAGCGCGAGGTCGAAGATATCGACGCCCTCATCACCGAGGCGGGCGGATCAGCCTACGTCTTCGGCCACTCCTCCGGAGGCGGGCTGGCCCTGGAGGCGGCGCGCCGCATGCCCAACAAGATCCCCAAGCTGGCGCTTTACGAGCCGCCGTTCATCATCGACAGCAGCCGCCCGCCGGTACCGCCGGATTTCGCTGCCCGGCTCAAAGCGCTGGTGGCTTCGGGGCGCAAGGGGGATGCGGTAGCCTATTTTTTGACCACGGGCATCAATCTGCCGGCCGATGCGGTAAACAATATGCGCAGCTCGCCCATGTGGCCGGGGATGGTGGCCCTGGAGCCCACCGTGGTTTACGACGCAATCATCATGAGAGACACCATGGAGGGCAACCCGGAATCGCTCAAAAAATACGCCTCGATCACGACGCCCACGCTGGTGATGGACGGCGGGGCAAGCCCGACCTTCATGCACAACTCGGCCGATACGCTCGCAAAAATCCTGCCCCACGCCCAACGCCGCACTTTCCCAGGCCAGGAGCACGGCGTGGCCAACGCAGTCCTCGTTCCGGCGTTGTTAGAATTCTTCAACAGCCAGGGTTCTTAAAAATCCGGAGGATAAACATGGTCAAGGGGAACTATGCTCTCGTTAACGGGATCAACCTCTATTATGAGATCTACGGCCAGGGCAGGCCGCTGATCATGCTGCACGGCGGGCTGGGAACGACCACTATGTTCGGGCCGCTGCTGGCCGAACTTGGCCAAACTCGCCGGGTCATCGCCGTCGAGCTGCAGGGGCACGGGCATACCGCCGACATCGACCGCCCCTTGAGTTACGAGGCGATGGCAGACGATATCGCCGCCCTGATCGAGCACCTTAAGCTGGAAAATGCCGACGTCCTGGGCTATTCGCTGGGCGGCGGGGTGGCGCTTCAGACCGCCATCCGCCACCCGGAAAAAGTGCGCAGGCTGGTGCTGGTCTCCGCCACCTGCAAGCGGGACGGATGGTACCCCGAGGTGCTGGCCGGGATGGCAGCGATGAGCGCTGAAGCAGCGCGGGGAATGGTGGGATCCCCGATGCATGCGGCCTATGCCGCCGCGGCGCCCCGGCCAGACGACTGGCCGATGCTGGTCGAAAAGCTGAGCCGGCTGCTCCGGCAAGATTACGATTGGTCGCCGGACGTGGCGCAGATGCAGGTGCCCATGCTGATCATCGTCGGGGACGCCGACTCGGTGCGCACGGCGCACGCATTGGAGCTGTTTGGGCTGCGCGGCGGCGGCAAGCAGGATGCCGGATGGGACGGGTCCGGAAGGCCTGCCTCCCAGCTTGCCATTCTGCCCGGCGCCACGCATTACAACGCCTTCGTGTCGCCCTTGCTGGCAGCCATCGTCCCGCCGTTTTTGGATGCGCCGGTAAATTAATCCCCTCGAATTAAGAAATGTTCCCGTTTTGGTAACAAAGTGATATAATCTTTTTATGCGGGTCATCAGCCGGCGCTTACTGCGGGAATTCTGGGAGAAGCACCCGGACGCAGCTATTCCCCTGCAAACCTGGTTCCACGACGTGGAACATGCCGCTTGGACCAGCCCGGCGGATATCAAAGCCGTATTCCAAAATGCCAGCTTCTTGGCCAATAACCGGGTTGTATTTAACATCAAAGGCAATCGTTACCGGTTAATTGTTGTGATCGCATATCGGCACGGCGTCGTTTACATCCGGTTTGTCGGAACGCACGAAGAGTACGATCGGATCAATGCGGCCACAATTTAAGGAGTAAAAATGGATATCAAGCCTATTCGCAGCGAATCAGATTACGAAGCTGCTTTAAAAGAAATCGAAAGCCTGTTGGATTCTCAGCCCGGCTCACCTGAGGCGGACCGGATGGATATCCTGGTCACGTTGGTGGAGGCTTATGAAGCCAAACACTTCCCCATTCCCAATCCGGACGATCCGGTGGAGGTATTGGAATACTATATCGAAAGTCGTGGGCTGTCTCGCTCGGATTTGCTGCCCTACCTGGGCAGCAAAGAAAGGGTCTCGGAAATCCTCAACCGCAAGCGCGGGCTGTCGTTGGAAATGATTCGGAGGCTGCATGCCGGCCTGGGGATTCCCGCCGATTTGCTGGTGGGAAAACAAGGGCGGCGATCTGCAAAGAATCCATCGGCGCGTCCGGGGGTGAACATCCAGGGATAATGGAAATAAAAATCCATTATTTATACCTGCCAGGGAGGGAATATGGAGGACAAGGGTGGGGAAATAGACAGGCCTTTAAGCATTGAGAACGAGAATAAAGAAAGTGAGAAACCAGAGACGCAAACACAAGGGAGCGGCTTCAAATGGCTGCTACCGGTGTTAGGCGCGGTCGGCTTCGGGTTCGGCTGCGCCATCAGCGGCGCCATCAGCCTGACGATTTACAACATGGCGCAAAACGCCCTCGCCGACGCTTTTCCGGGCACCGGGGTCGGCCTTGAGGTTGGCATTCTCAGGGGCATCCTGGTGGGCGGCATCGGCGGCGCGGCGTTGGGGGTGGCGCTTAAGGATAAAATGCGCGCCCTATATTTCTCACTCTGCGGCGCGGCTGGGTTTGCCATCGCATTTGCGCTGGTGATCTCCATCGGCCCCAATGTTGCGCCGGACCTGGGGAGAACCATCATTAGATTCGTGGGGGCGCGCGGCAGCCTGGGTGGGTTCGAGACGTCTATAGAGCATGGCCTGGGCGCAGGGGTCATCGTTGGCGCTATCGGGGGGCTGGTGTTGGGGTTGGGATCGGCAAAAGGCAGGATTGTGTCTTCGCTTCTGCTCTGCCTTACCGGTGCGGTGTGGTTTGCAATTGCTTTTGCTTACGGAAGCGCCACCTTCAACGGCGAATTTTTTTCGCCCTGGAATGCCGTGGGCGGGGGCATCGGGGGTGCAGTATTCGGGCTGACGCTTGGTGTTTATTACATGATCCGCGATAACAAGAAGGGTGGGCGCAGGGGCAAGTAGATCAGTTGGAATCGTAGTGACGACTTCAGTCGTTCCGCGCGGGCGAGAACGACTGAAGTCGTTACTACGATGGGTACAGTATAAGGCAGGCCTCAGGCTATGAGGGGGTAATTTCTCGCGATATCCTCAACCTGCCTTGAGAGTCTCCAACCACCGTTCAAGTGTAATCTCCGGCGCGCCCAGAATGGCATCGGCCTGGGCCGGGCCAGCCCCGGGGGCGCCGTTCTCGCCAACTTTGTCGAAATAGGCCATCATTTGCCCCACGCCCTTGAGCTCGCGGTTGCCGGTGAGGGGCGCCATCAGCCGCACCAGCCAGATGGGCAAGCTCGACACCTTTTTGATCTCTGGGTGGAAAGCAGCGCAGTAGCGCCGCAAGGCCTCGTCCATGCGGACAGCCTCCGGGCCGTGGAGGATGAAGCGCCGGTTGACGGCTTCCGCCTGTCCGTAGGCCGCGGCGACCATCCGGGCGACGTCCTCGGCGGCGACCCAATGGTAAGGGAAGGACTGCTTTCCGATGACGGTTGCCTGGCCCTGGCGGACGAACAGCGGCAGGCTTTCCATGACCCAGGTGGGGCAGAAGATAGTGTAACCAACCCCGCTCTCGACGATGGCCTTTTCGGCCAGGAACTTCCGCTCGACCATCGGGAACCAGCGGTTTTCAGCGGCAACGGTGCGCCCCGAAATGTAGCTAATCCGCTGCACGCCGTGCCGGGAAGCCAGCCGGGCGACAAGCCTCGCCGCCGGCTGTTCGACCTCGTTGGGGAGGCTGATGTGGACGCCGTAACAACCATCCAGCGCTTCCGCCAGGCAGTCGGCATCCAGCAGGTCGCCGGCAAAAACCTCGAAGGAGCTGTCGAACATCTTTTTCGCACTTTGCAGGTCCCGGGTCATGATCCGCACCTGGAACCCAGATTCCTTCAGGCGGCGCGCAACGGGCTGTCCCAACAGGCCGGTGCCGCCCAGAACCAAAATCTTGTTTTGCATGAGATTTCCCTCCGCAGAACTACATAAATAGAGAATAGCACAAATAGAGGCTTTTTACCTCACCCCCCGGCCCCCTCTCCATGGAATGGAGAGGGGGAGAAGTAAATTGCTTCGGGAGAGTACTCTTCAAGTTTTTTCACAACGCGCTCCATTGGGGAAGTACCTTTCAGGTTTTTTCACAGCGCGCTCCCCTCTCCATTCCATGGAGAGGGGCGGGGGGGTGAGGTCTAGCCGGCCTTGCGCAGAACCCTTAAGATCAACCCCGTTCGCAATATCGCCCAGACCCCGGCAAAGCCGCCGCCGAGCAAGGCCAGCCAGTAAACATCGGGGTTGTAGAGCCTTAAATAGCCGAGCATACGGGGGGAGCGCAGGAATAACGGAAGGGCGGCAAGGGCCAGGTTCGGGAGCAGCGGCAGCAGGAGGTGCTGCCCCCACAGGCGCTCCCGGCCCGGGCGGTGCGCAGGCTCCCGGCGCCAGCGCAGGATCGACCACAGCGTAGCAGCCGCACCAGCGACCTGGAGGAGCGGGACCAGCGCCAGCAGGCGCATCAGCCACGGGACAAATCCCAACCGGACCGGGTCCGGCTGGCGGCCTGCCAGAAGGGCCACGGCGCCATTGCCAACCTCCGGCAGGATCATCGGAAGCCCGTAATGGTCGGCGTTGATCAGCAGGACCAACCCCTTCTTCTGCCCGGGCACGAACCCCATGTAGGCAGAAAACTCGGGGACGTTGCCGCCGTGCGAAACGGTTTCTGCCCCGCCGGTGCCGTCGACGAACCATCCCATCGCATAGCGCCCCAAAACTTTCCCCATCGCGCTGTACTCCACCGCCCCGCGGTGCAGCTCGTCCATACCGGCTTCCGAGAGGATCTGCACACCGTTATAAAGGCCGGCGTTGATGTGGGCGATCAGGTAGTGCGCCATGTCTTCAGCCGTAGAGAGGAGCTGCCCGGAGGCCAGCGAGCCGCGTGGCATGGGCAAGTTGGGCGCGGCGACGGGGATGCCAAACCAGTAGCGGTGGCCCACCGCCAGGCCGTTCTGCCTGGCCGGCGCCGGCGAGGTGTAGCTGCGGCTCATTCCCAGCGGGTCGAAGATGTGCTTTTGAACGTACTCCGCGTACGGCTCGCCGCTGGCAGCCTCGACGACCAGCCCGGCCAGGTCGTAGTTGAGGTTGCTGTACTCCCAGGCCGCGCCAACCGGGCGGGCGAGCGAAAGGGTGGACAGGGCGCGCCCCTGGCGTTCCATGGCGCCGGGGCGGTCGTCCAAGTTGCCAAGCGTAACCATTCCGTCCAGCATGGAGAAGCCGCTGGTTTGGTTCAACAGGTGGCGCACGGTGATTTGGGCAGACGCCTGGGCATCCGCGACGCAAAACCAGGGCAGGTAGCGTTGGACCGGGGCATCCAGCTCGACCTTGCCGGCTTCAACGAGCTGCATTATCGCCAGGGCAGTGAACGACTTGGTGAGCGAGCCGATGGCGAAGGGCGTTTGGGCGGCGGGAGTCTCGCCGCCCGGGCGGGCCTGGCCGAAGCCGCGCAGGCGGGTGATTTGATCGCCCTCGACGACCGCCAGGACGGCACCAGGGATGCTCAGGCGTTTCATTTGAGCTTCGATGTAGGCGTCGATCTTGTTGTAGGAGGGACTGTTTGCAGCGCGTTTGGAGTCGGGCTTTGTGGGCGCAACTGGGCCGGCAATCGCTTTAAATGCCAGCGCCAGGCTGGCGGCGCCGAGAAGAGAATAAGTCAAAAGGTGTTTTTTAGTCATGGGTTGTCTCACGGATGATTTAAAGATGCCTCACCCCCGGCCCCTCTCCTGGAACGGTGAAACGTGTTCCAGGAGAGGGGAGAGGGACTGCCGGATTTTACCCTCCCCTCTCCTGACAGGTTTTTCGACAGAAGAAGGGTCGGGGGTGAGGATAAATGCATCACCCACATTGTTCAGAAACCGGTGGATCTCCGCCTTCACTTCTTCGGCATGGCCGAAAAGGAAGTGGCCGCCATCCGGCACGACGAACAGGCGCGCCCGGGGCATTTGCTCGACCAGCCCGCGCACGTTCTCGGGGATCGAAAGCGGATCGTCGGCGGCATTGATCACCAGCGCCGGGGTATCGATCTTGCACAGCGGATACGGGCTGGCGGCAGTCACTGAGGCATTGTATTCGGCAAGCGTGGTGTAACTCTCGAATACCAGGCCGTCGATGCGCCGGCTAACCGGCAAATCTCCCGCCTGGACTATTTTCATCAGAGCGGCATTTTCAGGGCTAAGCGAATACCCCCTGGGCACCAGGCCAACCCTATTCTGCACCCAAGTGCCAAAAAAGGTAATCAATACCCAATAGATAAAATCACTACGCAGCAGGGTATCGAAAACCTGCCAGGGCGGCATGGGCATCTGCTTGCTTCCCGGGATATCGGGCCCGAGCAAAACGAGCGCCGAAACGCGCTGCGGATGGCGCGCCACAAAGCGGATCGCGGCGGTTGAGCCCGCCGAGGCGGCGAAGACTGCGGCCTGGGGGATCTCCAGGGCATCCAGCAAGGCGGCAAAGGCGTCCGCCTGCAGGTTCAGGTCCGCATTTGCCGGCACGGGCGAGCGCAGGTAACCGAAGCGGGACACGGAAATGACCTGGTAATTTGAAAAATCGAAGCTGCGCGCCAGCCACAGGCCCTGGTCGAAGCCGCCCATGGCGCCGTGGACGACCAGCACCGGGTACCCCTCCCCGGATCGGGCGTATTCCACCGGACCGCAGGCCGTATCGATCACCCGGCTGCCCAGGCTGTCGAGGCGCTGGCGGGCGGCGCTGATATCCCGCCGGTAACGCGCCACGACAGGCCCGATTCCGATCACAAGGATAATGATAATGAAGAGGCAGATTGAGGTATTCGCCATGGAGGTCATCCTGACTAATCTAATGATCTGTTATTCTCGCCCCTTCCGCTTCATGCCGCAATGCCTGTTCGAGTTCCGGGAAACGAAACCGGTAACCGGCGGCAAGGAGTTTAGCCGGCTGGATGCGCCGGCTGGCCAGGATGAATTCCTCGCCCATCTCGCCCATCAACTGGCGCACCACCAAGGCGGGCATGGCGCCCCCCGGTTTGAGCCCCAAGGCCTGGGTCGCAGAGGCGGCAAACTCGGCATTACGCAGCGGGTTGGGGCTGACCGCGTTGACCGGCCCTGCCAGGCTTTCGGTCCGCAGGGCAAATTCGATGATAGAAGCCAGCTCATCCAGCCCGATCCAGCTTTCCCACTGCTGCCCGTCGCCAGCCTGGAAACCCAAGCGCTGCAAGGCAGGCCCGCCCAAAACCGGCGGGATGCGCAGATTCACCACCCGGATCCCGGCTTCGCTTGCCGGGGCAGTAGCCGCCTCGCCATCCTGCTGGAGCCGGGCGAGGAAGCTCGTCCCGGCGGGGCTGTTCTCGGTCAGGACGGTGTCGCCGGATGATGGGTAGTACCCCATCCCGGAGGCGCAGATGAGCACCCGGGGTTTGCGCTCGCACGCAGCCAGCGACTCGGCCAGCAAACCGTTCGTCCCCAGGCGGTTGGCGCGGATGGCGTCTTTGGCTTCTGCCGTCCAGCGCTCCGGCCAGGGCATCGTGGCCAGGTGGACGACGCCGTCGAAGCCCTCCAGACCGGCCCTGTCAATTTCGCCGGCGTCCGGGTCCCACCAGACTTCGCCAGGGCCGGGAGTATGCCTGACCAGGCGGATGACTTCGTAACCAAATTCCATCAATTGACGGGTCACAGCCGTCCCAACCAATCCGTTCGAACCTGAGATTAAGATTTTCATGATGGCTTTCCTTCCCGATCTGAACATGGAGTTTCCGAACCCCCGCAATTTACCGAGATCAATTTCAAATTGAGGTCACGGATGCGCTCGAGCACGCCGTGGAGCGCAGCCTGGTCAGGCAGCATGCCGGAAAGGAGGGTTACATCCCCTTCCAGGTGGGTCAGGTTAACGCCCGCAAACCAATCCGACCAGCGCGGATCCAGGCGGCCTTTGATTTTGATCTCGTAGTATTCCGGCATAACAGCTCTCCTCAAATTTAGTCTTTTTGATAAACTTGTGGTTTTTTCGCTGCGAACGCAGCGAAAAAACCACATAGAAAGAATAAACCTTACTTCGTGTTGACGCTGACGTTGCCTGCGCCGCTGCTGAGGGTGATCTCTGCTTTTTTGGCCGCGGTGTCGTAGTCGGGCGACTGGTACGTATTCTTATCGATCTTGCTGAACCGTGTGTCCATAATCACCTTGCCCATGCCGGTGGTGGCGTGAATCCTTGCGGCGAAGCCGTTCGGGAGGAGTACGGACACGTTGCCGGCGCCCGATTTGGCGACCACGCTGAGGTTTTCAGCCCGGTCGGGCAGGACCACGTCCATGTTGCCCCCGCCGGTCTCGGCGAGGACGCGGGTGACGGCCGTGCCGCCAAAGTCCAGCTTCACGTTGCCGCCGCCACTGCGGGCGATGACATCGGACTGCACGCCGGGGTTGAGGTGGATGCGCCACTCGGTTGCCCCATTGCAGGCCTGCCAGGGCATGCGCAACCAGGGCCGGTTGTAGCCATCCGCCTTCAGGGTGAGGTTGGCCTGTCCGCCGTTCGTGTCGACCGACCAGGCGGGCGGGACCTGATTTTCAATGTACTCCAGCTCGCCGCTGGCCAGCACCGGCTCGCCGCCGCGCAGCCCGTCGATTGCCAGGTTGCCGGAGCCGGCGTAGATATCGAATTTTGCTTTCGCCGCGCCGTCGAGCGGCTGCGACAGGGTCTGGGTGAGAACTTTCTTAGCCATCATTGCACCTCCTCGTGCTCTAGTACGTGGTGACGCTGACGTTGCCAGCGCCGCTTTCGAGAGTGATCTCGATCTTATCGGCCGCACCGTCGTAGTCTGGCGACTGGTAGGTGCTGCCGTCAATTTTGTCGAACCGCGGATCCACGATCACGCTGCCCAACCCGGTGCTGGCGTGAATCCGGACGGCGGCGCTGTTCGGGACGGACACGGTCACGTTGCCGGCGCCCGATTTGGCGGTTACGCTGAGGGCGGCCGCGCTCTGGGGCACGACCACGTCCACGTTGCCGCCGCCGGTGTCAGCCGCGATGCGGGTGACCACCATGCCGGTGAGGTCCAGCTTGACATTGCCGCCGTCACTGTGGGCGGTGATGTCGGACTGCACGGCGGGGTTAAGGTGTACCTGCCAATCGGTCTCGCCGTTGCAGGCTTCCCAGGGCAAACCAGACCCGGGCTTGCCGATACCGCTCGCCTTGAGGGTGAAGGTGGCCTGGCCGCTGCTCGTATCCACCGAGCGGATGGGCTGGCCCTGATTTTCCTGGTACTGCAGTGTGCCGCTTGCCAGCACCGGCTCGCCGCTGCTGAGCCGGTCGATCACCAGGTTGCCGGTGCCGGCATTGATTTCGACCCTGGCGCTCGTCGCATTCCCGACGGGCTCCGACAGGTTCTGGGTGAGCACATTGCCGCCGGCGCTGTTCCCCAATAAGGCAATGCCAGCCGCCCCGCCAACCAACAAGACCAGGACGACAAACAGGACGATCAGGAGCACACGCGGCTTCCTTGTAGAACCAACACTTACCGTAGTCATTTTTTTCTCCTTCTGAATAATTTCTAGCCATAGTTTAAGGCGCGCCAAACAAGCCCGCATCCACCTGCGGGTGTATCCAGGGGTTACTTGCAGGGTTTATTTTTTGCGAAAGGGGGGTTAGGAAAGGATGCCGAGCTGCCGGGCGACGGCAACGGCTGCGGTGCGGTTGTTGACGTCGAGCTTGCGGAAGATGCTGGCGGCGTGAGCTTTGATGGTACCCCGGGCCACCACGAGCTGCCGGGCGATATCCTGGTTGGTCCGGCCCAGTGCCATCAGGCGCAGCACTTCCAGCTCGCGCTCCGAAAGCGGCTCGACCAGCCCGCCCGGTTGGGCGCCGGGCGCCGCAGCGCCCGAAGGCGAGAACGCCTCCAGCAGTTTCTGGGCGTAGGGCTTGTGGGCGGGGCGCTCCGTGCGCAGGTAGGCCGCCAGCAGGTCTCGCACCGGTTCGCCGACGTCCAGGAAGACGCGCATGTATTCCTCCGGCTCGGCCAGGGCCAGGGCGGATTCGAGCAATGCAAAGGCCTGCGGCAGGCGCTGCTGCCCGGCGGCCGCGGCGGCCAGGAGCAGGCTGGATTCGAGCTGCCTGAGCAGCCGGTTGCCAGCCAGGTGCAGCGCGGACGGGTCGGCCAGCAGCTCTTCCACCTCGGCGTAGCGGGCCTGCGCCAGGCGGATGCGGGCCAGGGTGACCCGGTAAAACTGCGGGTAGAGATGGTAGTCCTCGGATTGCAGGACCTGGTCCGCCCAACGGAACGCGGCCTGCATTTCCCCGCCGGCGAGCTGTACCTGGACGCGCAGGGTGCGGAAGTCCTCGGAAAACTCGGACGGCCGGTTTTTTCCCTGCAGACGGGCTTCGAACTTATCCACGATCTGCAGCGCCCCGGCGTAATCCCCCTTCGATTTGAGGACTTGCGCCAGGGCCAGCATCCCGAAGGCGTCGGTCATGATATTCCCCCAGGGCTCGTTGGCGCGCATTCCCTCGCGCAGGTATTTCTCGGCTTCATCCAGATAGTTCCAATCGAGCAGCACGCCCCCTATCAGAACGTCCAGATTGCCGGCGGTGGAGACGCGGATGCCGCGTTCTTTAATCGGCTCCAGAAATTCACGGCACAGGGCAGCGGCGGCGTGCAAGCGGCCCTGGAAGATGTAAATAGTGGCCAGGAAAGGCACCAGGGTGGGGATGGCCAGCGCCCCGTGGAGCAGCTTATCTTTCTGGATATACCTGAGCGAGAAATCGGCGGCGTGGTCGAGCTCGTCCCGCCGTCCCAGGGCCATCCCATATAGAATGTTAGCGGCATCCCGCAGCACCGGCTCGCCAGCCGGGATGTCATCCAGCACCTCTTCGCCCGGGAAGGGACCCAGGTCGCCGGCCGCTGACGGGGGCGTCAGAAAAATCAAAGTTAACAGTGCGAACGTTCCGATCCACTTCAAGTCAGGGGGCGCGCCCGGGCCGCCATACAACCGGAGCATGTCCTTCAACAGCGGGAGGACTTTTTCAATCTGTCCCTGGAGGATGAGGTACCAGACCTGGTAAACGCCGATCTTAGGACGCGTAAGGAGCATTTCAGGCGGCAGGCTATCGGCCATCTGAATGACCGAAAGATCGCTGTTGGCCCAATGGGCGGGGGTGTAGCGCTCGATCAGGCCGGCTGCCTGGTCTTCTTCGTGAGCCGCCAGCAGGTGGTAGACCGCCTCGGGGATCAAGCCATTCTGCTCCAGCCAGGCGGAAGCACGCTGGTGCAGGCCGGGGAGCGAAGCGGCGTCCGTCTGTTGCAGGCGGGCCCTGAGCAGGTCGGCAAACAGGTGGTGGTAGCGGTACCAGGTGCGCTCGTCGTCCAGGGGAATGAGAAAGAGGTTGGCCTTTTCAAGGTAGTCAAGAATAGGGCGAGAATGGAGAGTAGAGAGTGGAGAGTAGAGAGTAGAGAATCGAGAGTAGAGAGTCGAGAGCCGAGATTCGTCACTACTCTCTACTCTCGACTCTCTACTCTCGATAATAAAATCACACAAGGGTGCCGTCAGGCGCTCCAAAATCGATGTTGACACCAGAAAACGCTGGATCTCCGGGGGCTGGCTGGCGAGGACTTCTTCCAGCAGGTAGTCCAGGATATAGCGGTTGGTGCCCGAGAAGCCCTCGATGAACCCAAACACGTCTTTGCGGTCGCGCATGGAGAGGGCAGCCATCTGCAGGCCGGCCACCCAGCCTTCCGTGCGTTCCTCGAGCGTTGCCACCATTTCTGCATCCAGGCTGAGGCCCATTACGTCGTTCAAAAATTGGGCCGCTTCGGGCTGGGTAAAGCTGAGGTCGGCGGAGCGCAGCTCAACCACCTGGCCGCGCGCCCGAAGGCGGGCGATGGGCAGCGGGGGGTCGGAGCGGCTGGCAATCACAAGGTGCAGTGTATTGGGAAAATGCTCGAGCAGAAAAGCCATCTCGTCGTGTACAGCCTGGCTGCTGATGAACTGGTAATCGTCCAGCACCAGCACCATCTCCGCGACAGCGCCGTCCAGGTCGTTGACCAGGCTGGCCAGCACCGCTTCCGGCGGCGCCGGTGGCATACCGGCCATCAGTTGGGCGGCCTCTCCGCCCACCCGGCTGTCGGCGCCCTGCAGGGCGGCGATCAGGTAAGTCAGGAAGCGGTCCGCCCGGTTGTCATCCTTATCTAGGGACAGCCAGGCCACGGGCATCCCGCAGCCGGCGACGCAGGACGCCGCCAGAGTGGTCTTGCCGAAACCGGCGGGGGCGGTCACCAGGGTCAGCGGGCCGCGCAGCCCCAGGGCGACCTGCTCCTGGAGTCGCGGCCGGGAAACCAGTCCCGGTCGGGTGAAGGGCAGCCGCAGCTTCGTCCTGATGATCGGGTCGGTTTTATCCATTGCAGATCAAGACCCCACATCCCGGGAAATTCCGCAAACCGCACCAGGAGCCCGGATCAAATGGGTCCCAACGCGGGTAAATTTCTTTCACATTTTGAATTCAGAACTTGCAGGAAGACAATCCCCAACTAATTTTAGATTATTTGGACTGTTTATACAAGTATGTTGAAGCAGATGCCACAACCTTTTTCTGTACAAATCGGCAATCCAATTGCATATTTGTACAAAGTTGTAACCCGGGTCGCTCGTAAGCTGGCGGGATTTGGGGCGCATCCCGGATTAATTAAGAGCCACCCCACTCAT
This sequence comes from Anaerolineaceae bacterium UBA700, assembly GCA_002298885.1. Next base: position 16,599 of record DBMK01000076.1, on the reverse strand, counting down.
TCCACCGTGACGACCACCTTGCCCCTGGCGTGCCCGTCAGCGAGATAATTGAGGGCCTGAGCCGTCTGGCTCAGGGGGTAGCTGCGGTCGATGACCGGGACGACCATTCCGGCTTCGAGCAGTTCCTTCATATTATTCAATTCCTCAGGGGTTACTATGGCGATGCCCATGAATCCCAGTTTTTGGCCCTCTTGCTTTGATACCAGGGGGCCCAGGAGCAGGGCCTCGGGAAGGGCCTGGAACATGTGGGCACTGGAGGCCCCGACCATGACGTATGCGCCCTGGGGAGTCAAAGCACGACGGTAATCAAGAATGAAATGATAGCCGTTAATGGCCAGGACCAGGTCGTACTGCACGCCGCTCTTGGTGAAATCTTCCCGGGTGTAGTCGATGACGTGGTCCGCGCCGATCGAGCGCGCCGTTTCCAGGCTGCGCGGGCTACATACGGCGGTGACCTCGGCCCCTAACGATTTGGCAATCTGCACCGCAAACGTGCCCACCCCGCCGGAGGCGCTGTAAATCAACACCTTTTGGCCGGGCCGCACCTGGCCTTTATCGCGCAGGCCCTGCAGGGCGGTGATCCCCGCCACCGGCAGCGTGGCGGCCTCCTCGAAGGAATGGTTGGCGGGTTTCAAGGCCAGCCCGTTCTGGCGGGCGCACGCATATTCGGCGTAAGCGCCGTTGCACACCCCAAACACCTCGTCCCCCGGCTTGAAGCGGGTCACGGCGCTGCCAACGGCCTCCACCCGCCCGGCGACGTCCCGGCCGAGGCGCGGGTCTTTGGGCCGGCTGAACCCGCCCCAGATGCGGGCCATGCCGCCCCTAATTTGCAGGTCCAGGGGATTGGCGGACGCAGCGCAGACTTTTAGCAGGACTTCGTCCTCCTTGGGCATTGGCTTTTCGACCTCGACGACCTGGAGGACGTCCGGCGGCCCGTATTTCAGGCACAGAATCGCTTTCATTTTTTCTCCGGGATTAAACGGTAATCACTACGCTGCCCTTCTTCTGACCAGAATCGACGTAGCGGTGCGCCTCGGCCATCTGCTCCAGGGGATAGGTGCGGTCGATGACGCTTTTCAGCTTGCCCGCCTGGATGAGCTCGTTGAGGAACACCAGGTCCTCCGATCTTTGTTCCGGCGGCCTGAAGAGCACCTGCCGGCCGTCTTTCGGCGCCGTCCATCGCCCGCGAAACGATTGGTACATTCCGGGGTTGCCCAACAGGTAGCGTCCGTTTGGCTTGAGCAAGCGCAGGCTGCCCGAAAACGAGCTCTTGCCGACCACGTCGAAAATGACGTCATAGGTCTCGCCGCCTTTAGTGAAATCTTCACGGGTGTAATCGATGACCCGGCCGGCGCCGAGGGCGCGCAGTGTGTCCAGCTTACCGGCGCTGTCCACGCCGGTCACTTCGGCGCCGTAGTGGCGGGCAAGCTGGATGGCATACGTGCCGATGCTGCCGCCGGCGCCGACGATCAGCACCTTGTCGCCGGGCCGGATGGCCCCGTTGCTCAGGGAATACATAGCCTCGACCGCCCCGATGGCCAGGGGCGCTGCTTCGGTGAAAGCCAGGTTGGCCGGCATCGGCCCCAGCAGCCCGGCGCGCGGTTTCTCGGGCATGCAGACGTACTCGGCGTGCGCCCCCAGGTGCAGGCCGGCAAGCCCGTAGACCTTGTCGCCGGGCTTGAAACGGCGCACCGCACTGCCGGCAGCCTCCACCTCCCCAGCCAGTTCCTGCCCGAGGATGAGGTTGGGCATGCGGGGGCCCAGCCAGAGGCGCAGCGGAACCTGAAGCCAGATCGGGAATTTCATCCCGCGCAGGTCGCAGTCCGCGGTGCACACGGTGGTGGCGTGGATTTTGATCAGGACTTCGTCGTCCTTGGGGGTGGGTTTTTCAACGTCGGCGAGGCGCAGGACGTCGGGGGATCCAAATTTCGGGCAGATGATGGCTTTCATAGGGCCTATCCAGGTACGACGATATGGGGCGGATGAAGACTTGGCGATTAGACGAGGCGAGGGGAGATAAAATTACGTGGAGAAAAATGGAGTGGTGAGATGCGCCTGTGCAAGATTCGCCTGGAGGCTGCGCAGAGGGGAAATGTTGAATTGGTATAAGTTTCAGCCGGTTTTGAGCCATTGGCCTTCAGAACTTGTTCCAGCAGGGTATCTGATTGTTATATAATTGATCCGTGTTATCGACAATTCTGGCCACCAAACTATATATTCCTCCATCCCCGACCAAAGTTGTGCTCCGTCCTCGCCTGATCGAGAGGCTAAACGAGAGCCTGTGCCAGGAACAAGGGTTTGGACAGAAACTGACTCTCATCTCTGCCCCAGCCGGCTTTGGGAAAACTACGCTCATTAGCAGATGGATTGCCAGTTGCGAACGGCCTGCAGCCTGGCTCTCGTTGGACGAAGCTGATAGGGATCCAGGTCGCTTTCTGGTTTACTTTGTTAATGCCTTGCAGAAGATTGCCGCAAATATCGGGGAAGAAGTGTTGGAGGCGATCCAATCCCCTCAGTCACCACCAATCGAATTGATTTTGACAACCCTGCTCAATGATATCGCTAGCATCCCGAACAATTTTATTCTCGTCCTGGATGACTATCATGTAATTGATTCCAAACAGGTGGACTATATCCTCACCTTTTTACTCGAACGCCTGCCGCCGCAGATGCATCTCGTCATCACCACACGCGAAGATCCAAATCTACCCCTGGCCCGGTTACGCGCCAGGGGCCAATTGACCGAATTGCGCGCCGCTGACCTACGTTTTAGCCTTGCCGAAGCCGCTGGTTTCTTTGACCAGGTGATGGGCCTGAATCTCTCTGGTGAAGATATTACCGTTTTGGAAAATCGCACCGAAGGCTGGGTGGCAGGGCTGCAACTCGCCGCACTCGCGATGCGCGCGATGCCAGGACAGAATGACGCTGCCAGCTTTATCAAATCGTTTACCGGTACCCATCATTTCGTGATGGATTATCTGATCGAAGAAGTTTTGCAACAGCAATCTGAAAAGGTCCAGATTTTTCTGCTGCGTACATCTATCCTTGACCCCCTGTGTGGCACTCTTTGTGACGCCGTTCTGGATGACGCCTCTGTAAATGGGCAGGAAACCCTTGAGAATATCGAACGCGCCAACCTCTTCATCAGTCCCCTGGACAACGAGCGGTATTGGTACCGGTATCATCCCCTCTTTGCGGATTTGCTGCGTCAACGACTGGGGCAGAGCCAGACACCTGGAGAGATTGCCCAATACCATATCCGCGCTAGCGAATGGCTTGAAAAAAACGGGGATTGGGCTGAAGCATTTCGCCATCTGATAGCTGCCAGGGACTATCACCGGGCAGCGGAGTTAGCTGAAAAATTCTGGCAGAAAATGAATGAAGGCTTTCAATCTGCTGCCTGGCTTGGTTGGGTGAAGCAGTTGCCGGAAGAGTTGATCTGTTCCCGTCCTGTACTTTGCACCCAAATCGCCTGGGGATTTATGAATGCGCATGATGTGGATGCCAGCGAATCACGCCTGCGGGATGCAGAACGGTGCCTTGAAGGTCCATCCGATAAGATGTTCATTGTTGATAAGGAACAATTTCGTATACTGCCAGCCAGGATCGCGTTTGCCCGTGCTTACAATGCACAGACCAGGGGTGATTTCCTATCAACCTTGAGCTATGCAGATCTGGTCTTCAAACTACTTCCCGAAGAAAACCATTTCTTGCGGGCCCAAACTACAGCGATTTTAGGAGGCACATATTGGACAAAAGGTGATTTGGATGCTGCCTGGAAGATTCTGAGCGATTGGATCGACGATTCCCTAAAAGTTGGGAATTTCAATTTTGCCATTGCTGGCGCTTCAGGAAAGGCAGATATCCTGACGGCGCAGGGACATCTCCGGGAAGCGTTAAGGACCTTGCAGCAATCATTACAACTGGCTTCAGCGCATGAAAGCGAGGCCCAGCGAATTACAGCGCATCATTATTTGGGGATGGCGATGTTGTACCACGAAATGGGGGATGATGAAGCTGCCGCACAGAACATTCAAAGGAGCCTGGTGTTAGGTGAACGGTCCACAATGTTGGATTGGCCCTACCGCAAATATCTCGCCCAGGCTCGTTTGAAAGAGTCTGCGGGAGAATTGGAGGCTGCAATTGACCTGTTGGATGAAGCCAAACGCTTTTACATTAAGACGCTCATTCCCTATACACGCCCCGTTGAAGCGATAAAGACGAGAATCTATCTAAAGCAAGGACGATTGTCCAATGCAGAAGAGTGGGTAAACGAACAAAAACTTTCGGTGGACGACGAACTGATCTATTTGCGCGAGTTCGAGCATATTATCCTGGCACGGGTACTGCTCGCCGAATTTCAGAACAATGGGGATGAGGGCGCGATTCTTAAGGCAATGAGCTTATTGGAACGCCTATTGAATGCAGCAGAAGGCGCAAAAAGGATGGGCAGCGTGCTTGAGGTCCTGGTAACACAGGCGCTTGTCTATCAGGTGCACGGCAACTCATCGCGTGCTTTCTCGTCGCTGGAACGCGCTTTGAGCCTGGCACAGCCAGAAGGCTACGTCAGAATCTTTGTCGATGAGGGCAATCCAATGCGATTGCAGATTGAGGATTATCGATTAAGGATTTCAAAGCAATCCGGACCGTTTGATGAAGCTTTGCGAAACAGAATAATACCCTATGTCGAAAAGCTCCTCATATGCTTCGAGGACAGCCAACCAGCGACCAACATTCAGCAATCGAAAATCGATAATCTCCTCGGGCCTCTTAGCCCCCGCGAATTGGAAATTTTACGCCTTATCGCCCAAGGACTGTCAAATCGAGAGATTAGCGAGCGGCTTTTTCTCGCCTTGAGTTCGGTCAAAGGACACAATCAGTTGATCTTTAGCAAACTACAGGTTCAAAGCCGGACTGAAGCTGTCGCTCGGGCTCGCGATTTGGGTCTATTGTAGTCAACATCAGATCGCCCACCATCCTGGCCCAGTACTGCACGCAGCGGTCCAAACGCCGGCGTTTTCAAACATCTCCCCTTTCAAGCTCAACCCCATAACAGTACCAACAGACCCTACTTAAGTAGCTAGGGTTAATGCTACTTTATGGATAAACTAACTCTACATCAATCAATTGAAACAAACGCTTATAACTGGCTACATCAGGAACAAGGAAATGTTAGACAAACGCAACCCAAAAATTGAACCGGGCCAACCAATGGTCTATCAAATCAGGATCAAAGGCCATCTGGGCCAGCAATGGACAGACTGGTTTGAGGGCCTGGCCATCACCCTGGAAGACAACGGCGATACGCTCTTAACCGGCCTGGTGATCGATCAGTCCGCGTTGCATGGATTGCTCAAAAAAGTACGGGATTTGGGCATGCCTTTACTATCGGTCGATCGCGTGAATCTCGACCCCTCGACTAGGCGCGGGACAGGCCAGGCAGATGCGCCGGATTTCGAGCAGCAAATTTAGCCAAGCAGCATAGAAAGGAGTTATGGAAAATAAGGAATGAAAAAGAAAGCAGGTAAGCGTTATGCATACGATTTCAATAATCATATTCATATTCAATAAGGAGAAAAAAAATGAATACCAACAATAAAACCGCCGGATACGCTGCTCGCCTGGAGGTTGACTATCCGGAGAAATCGGACCGGCTGACAACTTTCTTCCGAATATTCTGGCTCATCCCGATCGCCATCATCCTGAGCCTCGTCTCGGGGGCCGGGAAGACGATCACCAACACCGTCTTCCTCAATGGAGCCGGCGAAATTATCCGCACTACTCAGGAGACGGCTGGCGGACTGGTGATTGGCCTCGTTTCAGCCACGGCTTTGATGATCCTCTTTCGACAAATTTATCCACGCTGGTGGTTCGACTTTTCTCGCGAGCTGACCCGCTTCGAAGCCAGAGTCGGCGCCTATGCGGCCCTGCTCACAGACCGGTACCCGTCCACCATCGAAGAGCAGTCCGTCCACCTGGAGATCGATTACCCCAACGTGGAAACTGACCTCAACCGGTGGTATCCCCTGGTGAAGTGGCTGCTTGTGATCCCGCATTATTTCGTCCTGTTCTTCCTCAGCATTGCGAGTTTCTTTGCAATGATCCTGGCCTGGCTCGCCATTCTGGTAACTGGTCGGTACCCGAGGAGTCTCTTTGACTTCAATGTCGGGGTCAGTCGATGGTGGCTGCGGGTAGGAGCCTACGCATTCCTGCTGGTGACCGACCGCTACCCGCCATTCAGCCTGGCTTCTGCCTAAAATTGCGGGTTGTGTTTTCTGTAAATTGCGCGGACCAGTTCCCGCATTTTACAGAAAACGAAATACAAAACCATCAGATCAAAGTAAATATGGAGAAAAACTCATGAAAGCAATTGTCTACACAAAATATGGCTCAATGGATGTCCTTCATCTCGAAGAAGTAGCAAAACCTGCTCCCAAGGACAATGAAGTATTGGTAAAAATCTATGCGGCTGCCGTTACAGTTGGCGACCTGATTTTCGTCAAAGGCAATCCGTTTCTGGCCCGCCTTGGGTCCGGTCTCTTAAAACCAAAACACAAGATACCCGGAAAAGAAATGGCCGGGCGGGTTGAAGCAGTTGGTGGTAATGTAACCCAGTTCAAGCCAGGCGATGAGGTATTCGGGGATCTGTATGTGTGTGGGTTAGGCGCTTTTGCCGAGTACGTGTGTGTTCCTGAAGCTGCAATCGCCCTGAAACCGGCCAATATAAGCTTCGAGGAAGCCGCCGCGGTAGCTGAATCGGCAATCGTCGCCCTGCAAGGTCTGCGCGATCATGGAAAGATTCAGGCTGGGCAAAAAGTTTTAATCAATGGCGCATCGGGTGGTGTGGGGTCGTTTGCCGTGCAGATTGCCAAAGCCTTCGGGGCGGTCGTCACGGCGGTGTGCAGCACGCGGAATTTGGCCATGGCGCGCTCGATTGGGGCCGACTATGTCATTGATTACAATCAAGAAGATTTTACTCAAAATGGGCAGCGTTATGACCTGATTCTGGCTGCGAACGGATTTCATCCGATTTCAGATTATAGGCGCGCCTTAAGCCCCAATGGTATTTACGTCATGACCGGTGGTTCCATGGCCCAAATGTCTCAAGCCATGCTCCAAGGACCCTGGATTTCAATGTCCGGAAGCCAAAAAATGGGAAATATGAATTTAAAGCCAAACAAGAATGACCTTATTTTTATGAAAGAGCTTCTTGAATCCGGTAAGGTAAAACCCGTTATCGATAGGCGTTACCCATTGAGCGAAGTTCCTGCAGCATTGCGCTACCTTGACGAAGGACACGCCCAGGGCAAAGTCGTCATCACGATTGCAGCCTGACAAAAAATCGGGGCAGGCGTTGGAAAAAAGTGATCAGGTGAGAAAGGTGGCTCGAATGAAAGAAAAATTGAAAGCGGATATGAGCGGCAAAATTTGCCTGGTGACCGGCGGAACCAATGGCATTGGCAAGGCAACCGCCCAGGCGCTGGCGCAGATGGGCGCAACGGTCGTGATTGTGGGCCGCAGCGCTCCCAAGACCGCCCGGATTGTCGAGGAACTCCGCGCCGCCAGTGGCAACCAAAACGTGGACTCACTGGTGGCTGATTTATCTTCACAGCGGGATATCCGGCGGATAGCAGACGAGTTCATAAACAAATATCCACACCTGCATGTCCTGCTCAACAACGCGGGCGGAACATTTGCGACCCGCCAGCTCAGTGCGGATGGAATCGAAATGACCTTTGCGCTCAATCATCTCGCCTATTTCCTGTTAACAAATTTGCTGCTCGATACGATGAAAGCCAGTTCTCCGGGGCGGATCATCAATGTTTCATCGGATGCGCACTCCGGCGGCAAAATTGATTTCGATAACCTTCAGGGCGAGCGGACGTACTCAAGCTTCGGACCTTATGGGAATTCCAAACTGGCAAACATTCTGTTTACCAAAGAACTGGCTCGGCGCCTGGAGGGAACGGGGGTGACCGTGAATGCACTGCATCCAGGCCTGGTGAATACGGGATTTGGGAAAAATAATCCCGGCTTCCTCATGAAAATAATGGGGGCGGTTATCCCTTTGGTTGCACGTTCGCCTGAAAAAGGCGCGCGAACATCCATCTACCTTGCGTCTTCACCCGAGGTACAAAATATTACCGGAAAATACTTCGTTGATTGCAGGGTAACCCAACCGGCTCCGCAGGCTGCCGATTGGACTGTCGCGAGGAGACTTTGGGATATCAGTGCCGAAATGGTACATCTGGCAGATGCAGTGCCAGATATGGCATAACGCCGAGCCCTATAATGAGAAGAACAAATGGATACCAATTGAAGGGCCACAATAAGCGAAGAAGCTAAACTTGCGAACACCATTCGCCAGACTGACCCAAAGGCGGCCTCATTGAGAAAAATTGCATTGGCGGCGGGCGTGTTCAACCTGCTCACCTTGTCTCGATCCCGACCTTCGCGCTCTACGCTCCCATATCCGATCCGAACTTCATCACCGGCCCTGGCCCGGACACTGGCGTTATCTCAGGCGGCGGCCTCCACCCCCCCGGCCAGTTCCTGCCCGAGGATGAGGTTGGGCCTGCGCGGCCCCAGCCAGAGGCGCAGCGGAACCTGAAGCCAGATCGGGAATTTCATCCCGCGCAGGTCGCAGTCCGCGGTGCACACGGTGGTGGCGTGGATTTTGATCAGGACTTCGTCGTCCTTGGGGGTGGGTTTTTCAACATCGGCGAGGCGCAGGACATCGGGGGAACCAAATTTTGGGCAGATGATGGCTTTCATAGGGGCCAGCCAGTTCCTAGATCGGCCAATTATCGAGTGCTGAATATTGAATGATTAGACGAGGCTAGGGGGGAGAAAATTATGTGAGGAAAAGTGGAGAGATGGGAAAGCGGGATGAATTAAAGGCATAGGCGAAGACCGGCAGTTAGGATCAAAAGAAAGGGTTGTGATTATAAAACACTCTATTAAAATGGAGATTACTTTTTTATTGCAAAGATAACGCTTGGAACTATAATAATTGTATTAGGGGATCAAAAACGTTATTCAATCTCAGTTTACATGTTTATTTACTTTTTCGAAAATTGGCTCAGTTAACCAACCAAACCATACTTGCTTTTCCCCTAATAAATAATTTAAAGAGTTCGTTGATATGTTTTAAGTAGTAAAGGAGAATGCCATGAGTATTAATGACTTTTTTAAAGCCTCATCAATTAAGAAAGAAAATGAAAAACTAATTTCCATAATAGATGAAATGGGCGCGGGCGATGTAATTACTGTTAAGGAAAAAATTGAAGAATATCAGCAGCGGTTAAGCAAATTATCGGCTGATAAGGACTCGTTAGATTTACAAATCATGGCATTAAACAAGGAAATCGAAACAAAGAAAAATGAACTAATCGTTCTCGATGATGAAATCTTATTCGAAAGCTTTGCATTATATAAACCAAAATTTTCTTTCCTATCAAGTGATGAATATAAAACAAAGCTCGAATCTTGCCGAGAAAAGCAGAAACAACTAATTAAAAACGGGGTTGCAGTTGAAGCAAACGAAAACTGGACTGTAAATAATAGTAAATCCGAAGGCAAAAAAATGGTAAACGACATGAAGAAGCTATTGCTTCGTTCGTTTAACAATGAATGTGATTATTGTGTAGACAATGTCAAGTTTAATAATATGGAGGTAAATGAAAAAAGAATAGAAATATCATTTCAAACTTTGAACCATCTTGGACGAATAATGCAGGCAAGAATTACCGAATCAGACAAGAAATTAAAATATGAAGAGTTATATCTCGCCTTTGAATATCAGCAAAAAAAGCAGGAAGAAAAAGAGGCGCAAAAACGAGCACGAGAAGAATTACGCGAGCAACAAAAACTTGAACAGGAAATTCGGCAGGCCAGGGAAAGAATTGCAAAAGAAAAGAAACATTACGTTCAAGCGATAAAGGAATTAGAGTCAAAACTACAAGAAACAACCAATGATGAAACTCGAAGCTCTGTTTTGAAAAAACTCGAAGAAATTAAAGGCCAGTATTCGGAATTAGACAAAGAGGAAAAAGTAATCGATTATCGAGAACAAAATGCAAAAGCTGGCTATATTTACATAATATCAAATATTGGCGCATTCGGTGAGAACATTTATAAAATCGGCATGACTAGGCGATTAGAACCCATGGATCGAATTGATGAATTGGGAGATGCGTCTGTTCCTTTCTCGTTTGACGTTCATGCACTTATCTTTTCAGATAACGCGCCATCCCTAGAAGCAAAGCTTCATGAGCACTTTTACCACAACAGGCTTAACAAATTAAATGATAGAAAAGAGTTTTTTAAAGCCGATATTTTTGAAATCGAGAAGGTTGTAAAAGAAAATTACAATAATGTGGTCGATATCACAAAAGAGGCGCCGGCTGAACAATATCGCGAAAGTCAGCGTATGAATTGAATTAATTCAGAATATTGGGCTTGATTGGATTCGCATCAATGCCCTCAAGCCTGGCTGGTAATAAATTACATTCAAAAGTCGGGGAATTTTATTATCTCGGGTTTCGGGCGGGAGATTTAATCGAAGGAAGTTGAAAAAAACGCTGCGCTCAACTCTACCTACAATTTCAATTCATAATGGAAAACAATAATATATGGCTTCTGATCCAGAAAAACATTTGTACCCTTTAAAAATTGCATTGCGAGCTCAAAAATTGCTTCAAGGCTCTGTGTTCTACGATGTTTTTGTAGACACGGCAGTAGGGCAATATGTCAGGACAATCCCAAACGCAGAAAGAGAAATTAAAAATTCTTTAATTAACAATACAGGAATGAGTGAAGATACTTATGAAATCAGTTGGTCATGTTTTGAAGGCTACTTGAACGAGTTTCAAAATCCAATATATCATCACACAGTTTATTCTATGATTGGTCATTGGGACTGGTTTATTTCAAATCTTGGGAAGTTCATAAATTTTGCAAAGAAATCCATATCACCTGAAAAACAGTTGAACAAAGATTTATTAAAATTGAGTTTCAAGCCATTTATAGAACAGATAGTCGTAGGTTGGGTTGAGGGGGCTTGACCTCCGGCTACGCATGGGCGTATAAAATCCCCCGAAACCCAACATAATTGGCAATATTTAAATCTTGTTGGGTTTCGGGCGGAAGGAATAATCGAGGGAAGAGGGAGGTAACGCCGCCCTCAACCCAACCTACGATTTTGCCCCAATCGATCATAATTGACATAAAGTACGCCAGTGGCGTATAATAAAAGCCAAGAGAAGAAACATCGTGGTAATCGTTGAGACCTCCATCTTCACTCGCCAGGTGTTGGCCCTGCTCTCCGACGAAGAATACCGCCGTTTACAGACGGCGTTAGTCCTTCACCCGGATATGGGCGCAGTCATCCCGGGCAGCGGTGGGTTGAGAAAATTGCGTTGGGCAGTGGAAGGGCGCGGCAAACGCGGCGGGGTGCGGGTGATTTATTATTGGGCAATCGTCCATGACAAAATCCTGATGCTATTCATGTACGCGAAAAACGAACAGGATGATATGACGTACGATCAAATAAAGGTATTGAGACGGATTATTGAGGAGGAATACCGATGAAAGACGAGCTATTTGCAGAACTGGTTGCCAGCGTAAAAGAAGGCGGGGCAATCCTGCGCGGCGAGAGGGATGCGGCGCGCACCTTTCACCTGGACCGCCTGGATATCAAGCGCATCCGCACAAACTACCACCTGACCCAGGCGCAGTTTGCCGCCATGCTGGGCATCAGTGTGCGTACCTTGCGCAATTGGGAGCAAGGAAGGCGCGTACCCGATGGTCCGGCAATGGTGCTGCTGCGCGTGGCGGACAAGCATCCGGAGGCAGTATTGGATGCGGTCAGGCTAAAAGGATGAGGTTGGTAAAATATACGCGGTTGGGTTTAGGGCGGATGGAATTATTAGAGCGAGGCGGAGGTAACGCCGCCCTCAACCCAACCTACAATCTTTATCAGTCATCCGGTAAAATCAATCTATGGAAAATACAATCGATCTATCGGTTATCCGTTGTGAATGGAACCTCAATGATGCCCTGCTTACCCGCTATCATGACGAAGAGTGGGGAGAACCGCTGCACGATGACCGGATGCTGTTTGAATTCCTGGCATTGGACGGGATGCAGGCCGGATTGAGCTGGAACACCATCTTGCGCAAACGGGAAAATTTCCGCCAGGCGTTTGACAATTTCGAGATTGAAGTGGTCGCCGGTTACGGTGAATCGAAAATTCAGGAGCTGCTGGCCAACCCAGGGATTGTGCGCAACAAAGCCAAGATTCACGCCATCATCCATAATGCCAACCGTATCCTTGAGACTCGCCAGGAATTTGGTTCATTGGATGCTTATTTATGGGGATTCACCGGCGGGAAAACCATCCAGAATCACTGGCAAACTTTATCCCAAATTCCAGCCACCAGCCCGATTTCCGATGCCATGAGTAAAGATATGGTTGGGCGTGGATTTAAATTCTGCGGCAGCACCATCCTGTATGCTTTCATGCAAGCTGCCGGGATGGTAAACGATCACATTGTTTCTTGCTATCGTTATAAAGAGTTGTGCAATTTGTAGCAAGGAGAACCAATAAATGGAGACCAAAGCGCAATTCCCCAAACCGGAAAGACCAGTCATCGAGTGGCTGCTGGATGGGGACCCTGCGATCCGCTGGCAGGTGATGGCGGACCTGACTGGCGAGCCTGCCGGGGAGGTGACGGCCGAGCGGGCGCGGGTCGCCAGCGAGGGCGCGGGGGCGCGGCTGCTGGCCCTGCAGGCGGCCGACGGGCGCTGGGGCGGGGCGGCATGGAACCACGGCTGGAACTCCACCATGCACGTCCTGACCCTGCTGCGCGAGATGGGCCTCGACCCCGCCGGCGATGCGGCGCGCCGGGCTGTGGGGCTGGTGGGCGAGCGCGTTACCTGGAAGGGCTGCGGCCCGCAGGAGTGCGACAACAATCCCTTCTTCGCCGGCGAGCTGGAGCCGTGCATCAACGGGCAGGTGGGCGCGGCCGGGGCCTACTTCGGGCAGGACGTGCGCGGCATCGTGGCGCGGCTGCTGGCCGAGCAGCTCCCCGACGGCGGCTGGAACTGCGAGGCCGAGAACGGCTCGACGCGTTCGTCGTTTAACACCACCATCTGCGTGCTGGAGGCCCTGCTCGAACACGAACGCACCACCGGCGGCAGCCCGCAGGTGACCGCGGCCCGCCTGCGCGGGCAGGAGTACCTGCTCGAGCGCCGCCTCTTCCACCGGCGGTCCACCGGCGAGGTGATCGAGCGCGACCGCAAGGGCGGCGCAGTGTGGACCCACTTCGCCTTCCCGACCTGGTGGCATTACGACGTGCTGCGCGGGCTGGATTACCTGCGCCGCGCCGGCGCCGCCCCCGACGAGCGCATGGCCGAGGCGATTGAGGTGATGGCGTCCAAGCGCGACGCCGACGGGCGCTGGCCGCTCGAAGCGCGCTACCCTGGCGTGATGCCCATCGAGATCGACGCGGGCGAGGGCCAGCCCAGCCGGTGGAACACGCTGCGCGCTTTGCGAGTATTGAATTGGTATTCGGGGGGAAGGTAAAGCATCAGCGTACGCACGCTGCGTAAATGGGAGCAGGGCAGGCGCACAGGCGATGTTGTTGCTGCGGGTGGCGGACAAGCATCCGGAAGCGATTTTGGATGCGGTTCGAGTCAAAGGGTGATATAGTTATTTGGCAAACATTTACCCCATCCCGGCCATTCCCCAAATCAAAAAAACCTGGATTTGGGGGAAGGGGTTTGGGTTTGAAGGCTATTTCTTCTACTATGAATCCCGAGATTCAAGAACTCCGAAAAACTACCGTCGAAAAAATCCTGGCCAAACAGGATGAGGCATTTCGGTGGGGATACGATGAGAAGCAGGTGCGCCAGCGCCCGGAGTCACTGTATTACTCCCCTAATTTCAAGTCCACGCTGTGGACCCTGGTGCTGCTGGCGGATATCCGGGCACCTGCCAGTATGCCGCAGGTGGAGCCATCCATCCGGCTGATTAGCGAACGCTTCTACGCTCCGGAACTCGGGATTTTCAGGCTGCCGGGGATGATGCGTTTCCCCATCCCCTGCCTGAACGGCAACATGATTTACCTGCACCAGTATTTCGAGACGCCGCGCTCGAAAGCGGTGGATGGGACCATTGCCTTCTTTGCAACGTACCAACGCTTTGATGACGGCCGCTTCAAAACCCCAGATGGCTACCCGTACTGCGCAAACACGTTCTGCTACGGCAGGCACACCTGTTATTGGGGCGTGACAAAGCTGTTCAAGGGCATTGCGTTTATCCCCAAGGCCCAACGGACCCGGGAAGCGCAGCGCTTGATCGAAAACTGCATCGATTTCATCCTTCACCACGAGGTGTGCTTCAGCTCCCACGACCGGGACAGCTTCCTGCACCCCGATATCGCCCGGCTGACCTTTCCCAATTTTTACAAAAGCGATTTCCTCGAAATATTGTGGCTGCTGGCGAGGGAAGGGGTGCGCGACCGGAGAGTGTCCCGCCCGCTGGAACTGCTGCGGTCCAAAATGATGACCGGCGGAGGCTGGTCGCTGGAGAAACCGGCGAATACAATCGTATCCATCGGCCAAAAGGACTGCGCCAACGTTTTTATCACGGAACGAGCAATCGAGGTGCTGGATTATTATGATTGAATCATTGAAGCAGTGGGCGCTGCGGCAAAAATCGAAATACCTGGGGCTGGACCAGTGGTTCGAGAACATCCCCAGGAACCTGCGCGTTTTATTCGAACTGAGCGATCAAAGCGTATAAGGCAGGCCGAAGCAGGCCAGCAAGGCGGGATTGCGGAAGGTGGCAATGTCGGCGATGAGGCTGCCGCCGAACGTGACCACCTGGATGCCGTAGGCCGTGTAGCGCCTGCTTTCGGCATCCATCTTATATAAACCAAAGCCGGGCTGGGCATTGGCGCGGGTGGCTGCCAGCCGCCAGCGCCCGGCGGCCTGCCCGGCGAAGATGGTCCGGCTCACCAGGCCGGCGACTGCCGCCCGGCCGGAATACCAGCCGGGCGTGGGAGGCATGCTGAAGCTGCAATCATCGCGCAGCAGCGCCACCAACGCCTCCACGTCGGCGTTTTCCCAGGCGGTTACGTAGCGCTCGAGCTGCCTGCGTAGTGTTTCGTCGTCCGCCCCTCCGGCGGCGGGCCAGGCGGGACCAGCGCCCTGGTGCCGCGCCAGCGTTGCGCGGGCCCGGTGCAGGGCGCTCTTTACCGACGAAACCGTCTCCCCCAGCGCCTCAGCCACTTCGTCCCCCTTCCAATCCAGCACGTCGCGCAGGATCAGCACCGCCCGCTGGCGGGGCGGCAGCAGGTGCAGCGAAGCCAGGAAGGCAAGCTGCACGCTCTCCCGGACGGAATAGCGCGCTTCTGGGTTCTCCTCGCCGGGACCGGGCAGGTCGAACGGAAAGGGCTCCAGCCAGACCGGCCTTTCGATGGCGGCGGGGATGGGCTGGTCCGCGGCCGAGGCGCCCTGGCGGGTAACCGGCAGCCCGCGGCGAGGCTTCTGCCGCAGGGCGTCGATACACAGGTTGGTGGCGATGCGGTAGAGCCAGGCCCGCACGGACGAACGGCCGGCGTAGGTTTCGCGGCGGTCCCAGGCCCGCCAGAGCGTTTCCTGCACGGCGTCGTCGGCCTCCTGCACAGAGCCCAGCATGCGGTAACAGTGCACCTGCAGCTCGCGCCGGTGGCGCTCCACCAGGTCGCCGAAGGCGCGCTGGTCTATTTCTGTTAGTTGGGTTGGGGAATCGGTTTGATTGATCATAATATTTCTATATATTGGTCAAATCATAACCTTCGACCTCACCCCCCGGCCCCCTCTGCCACAGGCATGCTTCGCGATCCACGGGGTGGAGAGGGGGAGAAACCAGATTTCCTACCGGATGAGGACGTCTCATGACTACTTTCACAGTGCGCTCCCCTCTCCATTCCATGGAGAGGGGCTGGGGGTGAGGTCAATTTATATACTCAACGTCACCAATTTTATCTTAACCGCACCCTTTTTGTCCAAAAATCCGTCATAATAGATAGAATATATCAATAATACTCGGGGTGTTTTGGGATTGGTTCCCCGAACACCTTGGGCCCTCTCAGATGAGAAGAAAGGTTTGGATATGAGTCAGAACGGGCAAGGCACCAAGGAAGACCCCTGGGTTCTCAAGACGCCCAGCGGCACGTCGGAGTATAAGATGTACCGGGATGAAAAAGCAAACCCGCCGGCGCTGGTTTGCGTCGTCGGATCGACCGTGCTCACTTACAACCTCAGGGCCATCGAGGACCTGCACGCCATGCTCAAGGCGCACAGCGACTGGATGCCTCTGGGCAGCGCCGACGAGCAAAAACCCGCCAATGAAGGCACGGTCGAAGCCTGGGGGCGCTCGCCGGATAACCCGGTCAAGGGATGGTACGGGATGAAAAAGGGGCTGCGCGGGCGTTTTGGGATGTACCTGCCGCCGCTGCTGGAGGCGCTGGGGCTGGCCGAAGTGGAACACAACCCCAAAAACAACCGCATGCGGGCGATTTAATGCATACATAGATAGGGGTGCTTTGG
>DBMK01000082.1 GCA_002298885.1 Anaerolineaceae bacterium UBA700 | reverse complement strand
GCACGCAGATGAAAAAACACTATTTTACAACTAACAGGCCGTATTCGACCGAATCGACCAGGGCCTGCCAACTGGCTTCGATGATGTTGGTGCTGGCGCCGACGGTGCTCCAGGACTTGACGCCGTTCTGGGTCTCGATCAGCACGCGGGTGATGGCGCTGGTGCCGCTGCCGGGGTTGAGGATGCGCACCTTGTAATCCGAGAGGTGGAAGCGGTTGATGGCCGGGTAAGCTTCCGCCAGGGCCTTGCGCAGGGCCGTGTCCAGGGCGTTGACCGGGCCGTTGCCCTCGGCGGCGGTGTGCATCACCTCGCCGCCGACGCGCACCTTCACAGTGGCCTCGGCAAACAAGCCGCGCCCCGAGCGGTTCTCCACCAGCGCCGAGAAATCGATCAGTTCGAAGGGCGGCACATAATCCTTCTCCTCGCGCTTGAACATCATCATCACCGAGGCTTCGGCCGCCTCGAACGAAAAGCCCTGCGACTCGAGCTGCTTGATCGACTTAAGCACCTTGCTGGCCTGCTCCTCCTGCTCCACCTCCAACCCGTGCTCCTCGGCCTTGCTGAGCAGGTTGCCCTTGCCCGAGAGCTCGGACACAACCACTTCCATGCGGTTGCCGACCAGGGCCGGGTCGATGTGCTGGTAGGATTGGGCGTTGCGGCGCATTGCGGCCACGTGCACGCCGCCCTTGTGGGCGAAGGCCGCCTTGCCGACGTAGGCCATGTGCTCGTCGGGGGCCAGGTTGGCCACCTCGGCCACGTAATGGGCCAGGTCGAACAGTTGGGGGAGCTGCCCCTCGGGCAAAGCCTGTTTGCCCAGCTTGAGCTCCAGGTTGGGGATGATGGTGCACAGGTTGGCGTTGCCGCAGCGCTCGCCGTAGCCGTTGATGGTGCCCTGCACCTGAACGCAGCCCTCGCGCACCGCCACGATCGAGTTGGCCACGGCGCACTCGGCGTCGTTGTGGGCGTGGATGCCCAGCGGGATATCCACGGCGGCGCGCACGACGCGCACGAACTCGCCCACCTGCCAGGGCATGGTGCCGCCGTTGGTGTCGCACAGCACCACCATCTCGGCCCCGCCGCGCACGGCTGCCTGCAGGGTGGCCAGGGCGTAGGCCGGGTCCTCACAATAGCCGTCGAAGAAGTGCTCGGCGTCGTAGATCACGCTGCGCCCTTTACTCTTGAGGTGGGCCACGCTCTGCTCGATCATGCGCAGGTTGTTGTCCAGGGTAGTGCGCAGGACCTCGGTTACGTGCAGGATGGAGGTTTTGCCGAAGATGGTGCACACGCTCGTCTCGGCCTCCAGCAGGGCCTGGATCTGGGGGTCGTCGGCCGGGTCCTTGTTGGCCATGCAGGTCGAGCCGAAGGCGCTGATGCGGGCGTTTTTCCAGGTCATCTTGCTGGCGCGCTGGAAGAACTCGACGTCCTTGGGGTTTGAGCCCGGCCAGCCGCCTTCGATGTAGGCCACGCCCAGCTCGTCCAGCCGGCGGGCGATGGCGATCTTATCCTGGCAGGCCAGCGAGATATCCTTGCGCTGGGTGCCGTCGCGCAGAGTAGTATCGTAGATCTCAATCATTCTTTATCGATTTTCATAGGCTGCGATAAGCGCATCCATACCTAAAAGGTAACCCAGCTCGTCGACGCCCTGCAGCAGGCAGGTCTTGGAGAATTCGTCGATCGGGAAGGTAAAGCTCTCCTCGTCCGGCAGCACCAGCGCCTGGTTGGCCAGGTCCACCGTGAGCTGGGCGGATGGGTCGATGGTGAGCAGTTTGAGCAGGGCGGCGTGCTCGTCCGGGCTGATCTGCACCGGCAGGAAGCCGTTCTTGAGCGAGTTGTTGCGGAAGATGTCGGCAAAGGAGGTGGCGACCACCGCCTTGAAGCCGAATCCCTGCAACGCCCAGGGGGCGTGCTCGCGCGAGCTGCCGCAGCCGAAGTTGCTGCCCGCCACCAGGATCTGGGCGCCCTGGCTCTCGGGGTGGTTGAGCACGAAATCCGGCTTGGGGCTGCCGTCCGCCTGGTAGCGCCAATCCGAGAACAGGTTGGCGCCCAGGCCCAGCTTATCGGTGGTCTTCAAAAAGCGCGCCGGGATGATCTGGTCGGTGTCTATGTCGTTTGCTGGCAGAACAACCGCTCGCGAGGTAAAAGATGTAATTGGGTTCATTTCTCATCCTTTCTAACCAGTAATTCAAAGACTTTTTCCACGAATGACGCGAATGAGGGTTTGATTGTAGTGACGACTTTAGTCGTTCTTCCCATGTTAAGCGATCATCCCACGAAGGGCACTTCGCGCAGCTCCCTATGGAGGCTGGTCGTTGCGCCCTGGAAGAAGCGACTAAAGTCGCCACTACAATGGCGCTCTTGGCGCCCTCGTATCCATTCGGTTCATGAATTTATTAAAGATCTTGGGTCCGTCACTTTGCCCGTGATGGCAGTGGCCGCCGCAGTCATGGGGCTGGCGAGGAGGGTGCGGCCGCCTTTGCCCTGGCGACCCTCGAAATTGCGGTTGCTAGTGCTCACTGCGTATTGTCCCGGCTCGAGCTGGTCGCCGTTCATGGCGATGCACATGCTGCAGCCCGGCTCGCGCCACTCGGCTCCGGCTTCCTTGAATACCCGGTCGAGACCCTCGGCCTCGGCCTGGCGCTTCACTTCCTGCGAGCCCGGCACCACCAGCACGCGCAGCCCGCCGGCCACCTTGCGCCCGCGCAGCAGGCCGGCGGCCTGGCGCAAGTCGCTCAGGCGACCGTTGGTGCAGCTTCCGATGAACACCACGTCCACGGCGTGCCCGGCCAGGGGTGCCCCGCTTTCCAGCCCCATGTAGGCCAGGGCCTTCTCCAGGGCGGCGCGCTGGGCGGAATCGGCCAGGTCCTCGGGGCGCGGGATGCGCCCGCTGACCGGCATGCCCATGCCGGGGTTGGTGCCAAAGGTGACCATCGGCTCCAGGGACGAGACGTCCAGGGTGACGCTCTTATCGTAGACGGCGCCCTCGTCGCTGCGAAGGCTGACCCAGCGGGCCACGGCCTGGTCCCAACCGGCGCCCTGGGGGGCGAACGGGCGCCCGGCCAGGTAGGCAAAGGTCGTGTCGTCCGGCGCCACCATGCCGGCCCGGGCGCCGGCCTCGATGGACATGTTGCAAATGGTCATGCGCTCTTCCATGCTCAGGGCTCGGATGGCCTGCCCGGTGTATTCCAGCACGCTGCCGGTGCCGCCGCCCACCCCGATCTTGTGGATCAGGGCCAGGATCACGTCCTTGGCGCCCACGCCGGGTCCCAGGCGGCCGTCCAGCCGCACTTCGAAGGTGTCTGGTTTGCGCTGGAGCAGGCATTGGGTGGCCAGGACGTGCTCCACCTCGCTGGTGCCCACCCCGAAGGCCAGGGCCCCGAAGGCCCCGTGAGTGGCAGTGTGGCTGTCGCCGCACACGATNNCGATGATGTGCACGATGCCCTGGCTCCGGCTGTGCAGGTCGTACAGGCGCACGCCAAAATCGCGGCAGTTTTGCTCCATCTGGCGAATCTGGCGGGCGCTCTGCTCGTCGGCAAAGGCCATGCGTCCGTCTGGGCCGCCGGTGGTGCGGGTGGGTACGCCGTGGTCGATGGTGGCCACTGTGCGGTCCGGGCGGCGCAGCTTCAGGCCGCGCTGGCGCAGGTCGGCAAATGCCTGGGGCGAGGTCACCTCGTGGACCAGGTGCAGGTCAATATACAACACTGCCGGCGAGCCGGCCTGCTGCGTGACGATGTGGCTTTCCCAAATTTTGTTAAATAGAGACTTCGCTGTCTTCATCGATGCTTTCTAGGAGTTGGAGTAGAGTCTCGGGCAGGACCAGGGCAGCTTTCAGGGTGAGGGCCTGCGCCGGCGCAGCGAGCTCCGAGACGTCCCACTTGGCCGGGATGGTGCGCGGCTCGCTGAATGGGCCAAACGATCTCTTTGCTCTGGGTTCGACAACGTCCTTTTTCTTTTTCATGGCATTCTCTCCTGGGTCTATGTGGGGGTTAAGTGGTGTTTTGTGCGGGCGGAGCCC
>DBMK01000250.1 GCA_002298885.1 Anaerolineaceae bacterium UBA700 | reverse complement strand
GTCAAAGAGCGACCGCACCCTACTGCTCCCCTCCACCGGTATCCGAGGAAGGCGCCGCATGATGAACGATGAAACCCCAGTTCAGGATAAGAGGAATGGGACGCGGACGAGTACAGATAAACGCGGAAGCCATCAAGAATCCGCGTATATCCGCGTCGATCCGTGTCCAATTTCTTTTTTCGGGACTATCTCGGATTAGCTATATGAGGGTTAAAATCTGCGGCATCACCAACCTTGAAGACGCCCAGGCCGCCCTGGACGCAGGCGCCGGCTTGCTGGGCTTCAACTTCTACCCGCCCAGCCCGCGCTTCATCCAGCCCAAGGAGTGCGCGCGCATCCTCGACCTGCTGGAGCGCAGCGGCAAACGCACTGCGCAGGTGACCATGGTGGGTGTCTTCGTCAACGCTGCGCTGGAGGAGGTCCGCGGGGTGCTGGATGCCTGCGACCTGGACCTGGCGCAGCTCGCCGGCGACGAGCCCCCCGAGATGCTGGCGGCGCTGGGTGAACGCGCCTTTAAGACGCTGCGCCCTGCGGACGCCGCCGCGCTGGAAGAGGCCCTGGCGCGCTATCCCGCGCGCACGGCTCCGCCTGCCTGGCTGCTGGATGCATCCCTGCCTGGCGCTTACGGCGGCACCGGCCGCACCGCCAATTGGAACCTGGCAGCGGGGCTGGCTGCCCGCGAGCCCGTCCTGCTGGCCGGCGGGTTGACCCCTGCCAACGTGCGCGCGGCGGTTCTCCAGGTGCGCCCCTGGGGGGTAGACGTGGCCTCGGGGGTCGAGTCCGCGCCCGGCCGCAAAGACCGCGAAAAGATGATCGCGTTTGTCCGCGCCATCCGCGGCGTCGAGTAACCATCTTCGTAGGGCGGGTTTCCTACCTGCCGCTCCTGGCAGGTAGGATCGCGAAGATCGGCAGGTATGGGAACCTGCCCTACGGCACTGATCAACCGATCAATTGCTCACATTTCTTTCAGTCCGTTTTCATCCGGAGTTTCCATTATGCTAACCACCAAGCTGCAATCCAAATTTGGTCCCTACGGGGGGCAGTTCGTCCCTGAAGTGCTGATGCCGGCGGTGACCGAGCTGGAGCAGGCTTACCTGGACGCCCAGGCCGACCCGGGCTTCCAGGCTGAGTTCGCCGCCCTGCTGCACGACTACGTCGGGCGGCCCACCCCGCTGACCTTCGCGAATCGCCTCACCGCGGAGCTGGGTGGAGCGCAGATCTACCTCAAGCGCGAGGACCTGGCCCACACCGGGGCGCACAAGATTAATAACGCCCTGGGGCAGGCCTTGCTGGCCAAACGCATGGGCAAGCGGCGCATTGTCGCCGAGACCGGGGCCGGGCAGCACGGGGTGGCCTCCGCCACGGCGGCGGCCCTGCTGGGACTGGAATGCGTGGTCTACATGGGTAAAGTGGACATGGCGCGCCAGGAGCCCAACGTATTCCGCATGGAGCTGCTGGGGGCCGAGGTGCGCCCGGTGGATTCCGGCACGCAGACCCTTAAGGACGCCATCAACGAGGCCATCCGCGATTGGGTGACCAACGTGGAGGGCACGCATTACCTGCTCGGCTCGGCTCTCGGCCCGCACCCGTACCCGACCATGGTGGCCGAATTCCAGGCGGTGATCGGGCGCGAGGCCCGCCGCCAGATGCTGGCCCAGGCCGGGCGGCTGCCGGACGCCTGCATCGCC
Organism: Anaerolineaceae bacterium UBA700; assembly: GCA_002298885.1. The sequence goes on along the minus strand of DBMK01000250.1, from coordinate 6,799 downwards.
TGCGTGGGCGGCGGCTCCAATTCCATCGGACTGTTCCAGGCCTTCCTGGACGACGCCGGGGTGGCGCTGGTGGGGGTGGAGGCCGGCGGCGAGGGCATCCCCAGCGGGCGCCACGCCGCCCGCTTCGGCGACCCCGCCCGCGGGCGGGTGGGTGTGATCCACGGGACGCGCACCTACGTGCTGCAGACCGGGGACGGGCAGATCGCCGAAACGCACTCGGTATCGGCCGGGCTGGATTACGCCGCCATCGGGCCGCAGCACGCCCTGCTGCGCGACGCCGGGCGGGCCACCTACACCTCGGCCACGGATGCCGAGGCGCTGGAGGCCTTTTCGATATTGTGCCGCACCGAGGGCATTATCCCGGCGCTCGAGTCGGCCCACGCTGTGGCCGAGGCCATCAAGCGCGCCCCGGCCATGGGCCCAGAAAAGATCATCCTGGTCAACCTTTCCGGGCGCGGGGACAAGGATTTGAACACGGTACGCCAGGCACTGGGAGGTAAAGCATGAACCGCCTGGAAGCAGCCTTTGAAAATAAGCCGATCTTCATGCCCTATTTCCCGCTGGGATACCCCACACTGGACCTCTCGCTGGACGTGATCGAGGCGCTGGCGCAGAATGGGGCGGACCTGGTCGAGGTGGGCCTGTCCTTTTCGGACCCGCTGGCCGACGGGCCGGTCATCCAGCGGGCGACGCAGATCGCCTTGCACAACGGGATCACGCTCGGGCGCGTCCTGGAGGGGGTGGCCGAGCTGCGCCGGCGCGGGGTGAGTATCCCGCTGGTGCTGATGGGCTATTACAACCCCATCCTGGCCTTCGGGCAGGAGCGCTTCGCCGCTGCCGCCCGGCAGGCCGGGGCGGACGGCTTCATCATCCCCGACCTGCCTCCCGAGGAGGCGGGCGAATTCACGGCCGCGGCCGGGCCCCTGCCCCTGATCCGCATGCTGGCCCCCACCACCCCGCCGGAGCGGCTGGAGCGGGTGGCCCAGGGCGCGCCCGGCTTTATCTATCTGGTCTCGGTGGCCGGGGTGACCGGCGCCCGGAACAGCCTGCCGCAAGGCCTGCGCGAGTTGGTCGAGCGGGTGCGGCGGGCGACATCCGTGCCGGTGTGCGTGGGCTTCGGCATCTCCAGCCCCGAGCAGGCCGGCGCCGTGGCGCGCATCGCCGACGGAGTCATCGTCGGCTCGGCCTGCGTCCAGGCCATCGGCGCGAGCCAGGACCCGGTGGCCGCGGCGCGGGCATTCGCGCGTCGTTTTAAAGAGGTCATAAAGTATTAGCGTAAATGGGCTGCAGCGCAGCCCATTTACGCTAATCAATGCTTGTTATTTCACGATCAGCGGGCGCATCATGTCGTGCTCTTCGTGCTCGAGGATGTGGCAGTGCCAAACGTATTCGAAGCCGCCGGTACGCGGGCTTTCAGGAACATTGAAGGGTGTGCCAGGCAGGTCGAAACGCATGATTACCCGGGTTACCTCTCCGGGGTTCATGCGCACGGTTTCCTTCCAGCCCAGTTCGTTTAGATCCGGGGGCCTGGCCGGACCGGTGTAGGAGGGCTTGCCGCCGGCATAATTGGTGGCATCGAACGGCTGACGTGAGAGCAAGTGCACGTTGACCAGGTGAAAGTGCATGGGATGCGTATCGCCGGTCAGGTTGAGGATTTCCCAGATTTCGGTTGCGCCTCGCTGGACCACCTCGGTTTCTGGATCGCCGTAATTGCGCCCGAAGACGCCCGCGCTGGTCAGTTGGTCCGTGCCCAGCCGCTGAAGCAGGCGGCCGTTTTCATCAAAATCTTCGTTCAAGGTCAGGCGGCGGACTTTGAAATTCGCCTTGAGATTGGCCAGTGAGCCGGGGGTCGGGGTGAACAGGAACGGATCGGTGGGGAAGAAGATGGGTGGCAGGGTAATCGGCGGATCGGCCGGCCCCTGGCGCGCTTTCACCCGAATTTGGAGCAGTGTGTGCGAGTTCGGCCCAAAGCCCGGGGTGCCGGTGTAATCATTCACCGGATCCCCCATTGGGTAAGGCGCAGGGGCGTCAGCGTAGAGGATGAGCGTGGACCCGGCTGGAACGTTGCGGAAGTCCACGATCAGGTCGGCCCTTTCTGCCGGGCCCAGAACCAGCTTCAATTGTTTGGGGCCATTCAGCATGGTGGGGAAGGGGATAAACCCGCCTTCAGTTCCGATCTGGATGAAACCCGGTCCGGGTGCGGACAGGTTTGCCTCGCAGTTATCCGGAAACTTCTTCCCCTTTGCATAAACCAGGCGAGGGTTGAGGAAGCGCGCCTGGTTAGCATTTAACATGCGGAAGCGGTATTGGCGCTGCTCAACCTCCAGGAAGGGGTAAACCGTGCCGTTGACCAGGGTGGTGTCGCCAAAGAATTCGGGGATGCAGGATGGATCCGGCTGTACGGCTCCGGGATTATTGGGGTCGACGTCCCAACGGCTTGTTTCGTACGTATGCGCATACCACAGGTCGCCTATTTTCGAATTCTTAACCTCGTTGAACCAGCCGGGATCGCTCGCCTGGGTCTGGCTGGAAACAAAAATCTTTTCCTGGAAGACCAGGTACACCGTGCGCGGATCGAGCGGGCCGGGCAGGTGGTTTTTGGTCACCAGAGACAGCTCATAATCGTCGAATATCACGTAGCCGCTTGCCACACCGGCATAGGCGTTGAGACGGGTCAGGCCAAACACATGGTCGTGGTACCATTCGAGGCGCGATCCCTGGTTGTTGGGGTAATAATACTCGGCTTCGTTTTGGGGAACATTCTGGCCAGGGCGCAGGACCTGGTTGTTTATGAAGCTTGGGCCCTTGTGGCCGTCCGGGTCCCACCAGGCATGCGGGCCGCCGTCGCTGACCCAGGGAACCAGGCCGCCGTGCAGGTGGACATCCGTCCGGTTATTCTGGTTGCCCATCACACCCATGATGGTGTCGTCAATCGGCAAGATGTGGTCCGGCGGCAAGTTGTTGCGGAAGGTGATCTGGACTGGAGCGCCACGCTTGGTTGCAATGATTCCACCCAGGTGTTTGAACATTCCATTCTGGCCGTAGCCCCACAGCCGGGTTGGGGGAAGATCGGGGTGAAGCTGGTCTTCGTACTGGCCAATATCGATGGTGTAATGGGTCACGCCTGGCTGCCACCAGCCCGGATTCACTGTATCGGCTGCTGCAACCGGGATGCCTCCACCGCCCACGCCGCGCAGCGGCTGAACAAACTTTCGCAGTGCGTCGCTCTGCGAAAACGCGAACGCCGGGGTTGCGTTTGAGAGCAATTTCCAGGGTACGGCCAGGCTGGCGCCGGTAATAGCCGTCAATTTAAGAAATTCTCTGCGGGTTAACATTTTGTTTCCCTCCTTCCAAAATCTTTTACTGTTAACATTTTTATAAATATATGGCATCTGCCGGTTTTAATCTTTCATAGGCGTTCCTTCCATTAACATGTCTTATCAAATGGAATAAGCCAGATAACCAGATGGCTCTGACCTGCTGCTGGTTTCAGACACAGCTTTGGACCTCTGTTAATTAAGCTAATGGAAATCTTGTATTAAATTTATATTAATAGTTTAGCGGGTTGTTTACAATGCGACCAATGATCCCTTTATAGTCTATTTATTAAACTAATTTTGGACTAGTCAGGGCTGGGTTTGATCTAGTTGTGATAAATGTCACGTGCAGCTATACGTAGGTCAACCGGAGAATCAATCCGGGAGTACCAGAGCGGGTCTGCGCCTGCATCCGAGTCCGATAAGGACATATGATTAACGTCATATGACACTAATGTAAGTAATCACTTGCATGCATTCTTGAATGGTGTAAAATATATGCAAGTAAGCACTTGCAAACAAACACCAGGAGATGCAGCCATGACCCAAAAAATTCTGATCACTTACGCCACCCGCACCGGCTCGACCGCCGAGATCGCCGGCGAGATAGCCAAAACCCTGGCCGCCATGGGCGAATCGGTGGACGTGCTGCCGGTAGAGCGCGTGACCGACCTGAGCCAATACGCGGCAGTGGTGGTGGGCAGCGCCGTGCGCTTCGGCCAGTGGCTGCCGGAGGCCCAGAAGTTCGTCGAGGCGAACAGCGTCTCCCTCAACCGGCTCCCGACCGCCTTCTTCACCGTGCACGGCCTCAACCTGGGCGACGACGAGACCAGCCGCACTCAACGCCAGGCCTACCTGGCCCCGGTGCGCAAGCTGGTACACACCAAAAGCGAGGCCTTCTTCGGCGGGCTCATCGACCCGTCCAAGCTCAAGTTTTTCGAGCGCGTGCTGGCCAAGGCTGTGAAGGGCGCCGGCGCTGGACGGCTGGACCTGGATGCGGTGCGTCGCTGGACCGAAACTGCCCACGCCCAGCTTCTGGCGACGGTGGAGGCCTGACATGCAGACAGTCTTGATCCTGGTTGGGGTTGTTGTTGGCCTGGTCTTCCTGGTCTGGCTGGGCGTGCACGTGCGGCCCGCCGCCGTACCGGCGTATTCTCAGCGGCAGCCGGAGCTGGAAACGCTGCCGCTGCCGGCGGGCCTGCCGGCGCCGGTCGAGCGCTACTACCGCCAATTGTACGGCGAGCGCCTGCCCCTGGTGCGCTCGGCAGTGATCAGCGGGCGGGGCAGCGTCAGGATTAAGGGCATCAAGCTGCCCATCCGCTTCCGCTTTACCCACCTGGCCGGGCAGGACTACCGCCATTATATCGAGTGCAATTTCTTCGGCCTGCCGGTTATGAAGATCAACGAATACTATGTGGACGGCAAGGAGCGCATGGTGTTCCCCTGGGGCGTCGACGAGAACAACCCCAAGCTCGACCAGGGTGGGGTGCTGGGGATGTGGGCCGAATCCCTGGGTTGGCTGCCTTCGATCCTGGTGACCGACCCTCGCGTGCGCTGGGAGCCTGTAGACGAGGTGACGGCGTTCCTGCTGGTGCCCTTCGGTGCGGGCTACGAGCGCTTCCTGGTGCGCTTCGACCCGGTCGGCGGCGGCATCCTGTACTGGGAAGTCATGCGCTACAAGAACGGGGCCGGCGAGAAGGTCCTGTGGATCAACGGCGCCTGGTTCGACGACGGCCATCCCTGGGCGGTCTTCGACGCCGAAGAGGTGGTGTTCAATGTGGACGTGTCGGTCACGGCAAAGGGCCTCTAATATATAAAGGAATAATTCAAAATGAAGACTTCAAAAACTCTCTTGTTCTTATCCACTCTCATCGCCCTGCTGGCGATCGTTGCGGCGGGCGCCGGAGTTTTCGGCCAGGGAGAGGGCAGCCCGGTGCCCTTCACCACTGCGCGCGGCGACACGGCCATGCTCCAGGGCCACGGGCTGTACCGCTACGACAGCGTTTCCGGGGCGGCCCAGGCCGCCAGCGCCGACCTGGTGACGCTGGTATTTTGCGTCCCGCTGCTGCTGCTTGCAACCTGGCTCTCGGCCAGGGGTTCGCTGCGCGGCCGCCTGCTGTTGAGCGGCACGCTGGGCTATTTCATGTACACCTACACCTCGATCGCCTTTATGGCGGCCTATAACCCGCTGTTCCTGCTGTACGTGGCCCTCTTCTCGCTCAGCCTGTTCACCTTCGTCCTCTCGCTGATGTCCTTCGACGTCAAGGCGCTGCCGGCCCACTTTTCCAGCGCCACCCCCCGCGCCCCCGTGGCCATCTTCCTCTTCCTGATCGGCGCTTTCCTGGCCTTCAACTGGATCGGGAACGTCATCCTGCCGTCGCTGGCCAGCGGGGCCGCCCCCGACCGGCTGGACAGCTACACCACCCTGGTCATCCAGGCCATGGACCTGGGCCTGATCGTGCCGGCGGCCGTGCTGGCGGGCATCTTATGGCTGCGGCGCAGCACGTTCGGCTACCTGCTCGTGCCGGTGGTGCTGGTCAAAGGGCTGACCATGTCGGCAGCGCTGTTGGCCATGATCATCGGCATGATCCAGGCCGGGGTAGTCGTGTCCCCGGTGGAAGTGGCCATATTCCCGGCTTTGGGGCTGATCAACGCAGTCGTGCTGTGGCTGGTCCTGAAGAACGTGAAGGAAAACGCCGTCCCCGCGCAGGCGTCCGCCGTTCCGGCGTGATGACACGAATCGTAGTAACGACTTTAGTCGTTNNCGACTAAAGTCGCAACTACAATTAATCCGCTGCCAGCTTGTTTTCAAAGAAAGGTAAGTCTAGCATGCCAGCCAATTCGAACCCCGAGAACACCCCCGAGGATACCCGCCAGCGCATCATGGCGGCGGCGATGCAGCTCTTTGGGCAGGTGGGCTATACCCAGGCCGCCACGCGGGCCATCGCCGAGGCGGCGGGGGTTAACGAGGTGACTCTGTTCCGCCATTTTGGCAGCAAGAAGAACCTGCTGCTGGCCTGCATCCAGGCCTTCAATGCCGCCAGTTTTTCGGGCACGTTTGAATCCGAATTGACGGGCGACTACGCCGAGGACATCCTGCGCATGGCGCGCCTGCAGATCAAGGACACCGCCGAGCACATGGATCTGCTGCGCCTGCTGATCAGCGATGCCCACAGCGTGCCAGAGCTGCGCCAGATGATGCTCAGCGGCGGGCGCGGCAACATGGCCCGCCTGCAAGCCTACTTCCAGCGCCAGATCGACGCCGGCGTGGTGCGCCCGGACCTGCCGGCGGATGCCCTGGAATCGGCCTTCGACGGCATGTTTTCGTGGACGGTGATCCTCGAAAACATGTTAGGCGGCAGCTCGGCTCCGTGGCTGCCGCCCGAGGCGCTGGTGCGCTCGATGGTGGATCTGTTCGTGCGCGGCACCTTGAGAAATTAGGTCTTTTCGGAGCAGTTTATTAATAGAGATGGGTGGTTTTG
>DBMK01000252.1 GCA_002298885.1 Anaerolineaceae bacterium UBA700 | reverse complement strand
CTGATTCGGGGGAAGGTCACTCCCCGACCCCGATGCGTATAGGGAGGCACGCCCTACGCCAGCCTCACCCCCCTGCCCCCCTCTCCCGGAGCGGTGAAACAAGCTCCGGGAGAGGGGGAGGCCACTAATTATTATTGATCTTTCCCATCGGCTATGTGCTTGCTTTACAAAAGCGGATTTTTTTCATATGATAAGGGTATGATCACATTTACCCAGGCGGATGGCGGCAAATCGGTGGAAGTCCCTATCGGTGAGGACTTTGAGGTGCGCCTCGACGAGAATCCCACCACGGGGTATCGCTGGGCGGTGGAGCCGGGCAGCCAGGACGCCGTGACCCTGACTCGCTCCGATTTCATCCGCTCGGCGGGCGGTGGTTTTGGGGTAGGCGGCGTGCGGGTTTTCACCTTCCACACTGAGAAGACAGGCCCTGTCTCGCTCAATTTCAAACACTGGCGTGAATGGGCCGGAGACGACTCTGTCGTAGCCCGATTTACCATCATAGTGAAGATAAGCGGATAATTTTTATCTGGCCCGAATCTTGCATATTCGAGCATGGCTGCGCGATACTGGTACCAGGATTGAGCAGACCGAAAGGAGTCTCACCTGCTATGAGCCATTCTCCGTTGAATTGCTTCCTGCCTCCGCACGTTTTGGCGAGCATCATCCAATCCGGCAGCGAACAACAGCGTACCAAGGCCATTCAAACGGTGCGCCAGACCAACCAGTTCCGCCTGGAGCGCCAGGCGATGGCAGGACAGGCTACGGCCAGGGTGGCTGCCGAAAAAGCGGCGGTCAAACAGCGCATCGTGTACACAGGCAATTTTCAATCCAACCTGCCCGGAACCATTGTGCGCCAGGAAGGCGCCTCGCCCACCGGCGACCCGGCAGCCGACGAAGCTTACGACGGAGCAGGTGCCACCTACGACCTTTACTGGGAAATCTACCAGCGCAATTCGATCGACGGAAACGGGATGCGCCTGGATTCGACTGTCCATTACCAGCAAGGTTACGATAACGCCTTTTGGAACGGACGGCAGATGGTATACGGCGATGGCGACGAGGACCTCCCGGTCAGCCAACGGCTGTTCAACCGGTTCACTATCGCAGTGGACGTCATCGGACACGAATTAACCCATGGCGTGACCCAATTCACCGGCAACCTGAACTACATGAACCAATCCGGAGCGCTCAACGAATCCTTCTCAGACGTGTTCGGCTCGCTGGTCAAGCAGCGCCGCCTGGGGCATTCGGCGGCGTCGGCGGATTGGATCATCGGCGAAGGACTGTTCACCAGCAACGTCAAGGGCGTCGGCATCCGCTCTATGAAGGCACCCGGCACCGCCTACAACGACCCGGTCCTGGGCAAGGATCCCCAACCGGCGAACATGAAGGATTTCGTCAACACCACCGACGATAACGGCGGGGTGCACATCAATTCCGGCATCCCCAACCACGCCTTTTACCTGGCGGCAGTTGAGTTGGGAGGATACGCCTGGGAAAAAGCGGGCAGAATCTGGTACACATCGCTGCAAAGAATCAATGCCAGCGCCAGTTTCCAAGACGCGGCCAATTTAACCAACAGCGTGGCCGGGGAGTTGTACGGCCAGAACAGCCTCGAACAGCAGGCCATCATCAAGGCCTGGGCTGGCGTCGGGATCAGCATAAATGGTGCGCCCTCAACCAATCCCGGCTGCCTACCCGGGCTGTTGAAGCTCCTGGGGATGCGTTCAGGATAATTTTATGATCATTCAACTGGAGCGCAGCGGCGGCTTCGCCGGAATGGTTCTGCACGCCCAGGTCGACACGGAAGCGCTCGACCCGCAGGAAAAAGCCTCGTTGGAATCCATGGTCGAGGCCGCAAATTTCTTTTCCCTGCCTGAAAAAATAATGCCTGCCGGTCCGGGTGCGGACCGGTTTTCATATCGCATCACTATTCAGAAATCAGGAGCGAGCCGGATTGTGGAGGTTTCCGAATCGGGTGTTCCTGAGACTCTCCAACCCTTGATCCAGCGCATTCTCTTCTTAAAACGGACCTCCCAGAACCGGTGAGCCGGCTTGTATAAAGTACCTTACTGGCCAAATACCGGAGAGTGTTAGAATCAAGCATCGGGTTTCAGCATGCTTAGAATTGCACTGATCTCTTTCCTGGTTGTAGGGGCGTCAATTTGTTCCTGGATGGGGGTACTTTCCTGGCGACGCAGACCGGCAGTCAGCGCCATTCTCTTTTCAGGATTGATGCTGGCTGTAGCCGCATATGCCTTCGGGTATACACTCGAACTGCTCAGCCTGAACCTTGAAGAAATGATGTGGTCGATCCGGATTGAATATCTGGGCGTCGTAAACGTGCCTGCCCTTTGGTTGAGCTTGGCTCTGTTTTATACAAACCACACTCAATGGATGAAACCATCCCGCCTGGTGATCCTGTGGATCCTGCCGGTCGTTTCACTCCTGGTGGTATTCACTAATGATTTGCACCACCTTTTCTATACTTCGGCCAGCCTGGACTACGCCGGGCCGTTTTTCACCCTTCAAGTGCAGCGCGGGCCATTGTACTGGCTGCATCCAGCTTATTCGTTCGTATCCTTCTTCTTCGTCGTCTTCCTGCTGGCGCGCCGCTTCCCGTTCACTCACACCATTTACCGCAAGCAGGTGATTGTCATGCTCGTCGCCAGCCTGCTCACGATTACCGTTGCCAGCCTTCACCTGGCCGGAATCGAGCCTATACCCAACCTGGACGCCAACCCATTCGCTATGATCCTCTCTGGCCTGATCATGGGTTGGGGATTCTTCAATTTCCGCCTGATCGAGCTGACGCCCCTGGCGCACGATGTCATGTTTGAGAATATGGTCGATGGCGTGATCGTGCTGGACGACAAGCAAAACCTGCTGGATTTCAACCCGGCTGCCGCCAGGATCTTCAACTTACCCAGGGATGCGGTCGGAGAACCGTTGAAACGCTTTCTGATGGCCGAAGCCGCCCCAATCCTGGATGGGGTGACGAATCATCCAGGGAATCTAGAAATCCAAATAAGCCAGGTCGAGCCGCGCTGTTACGAAGTAAATTTCGAGACGATGAATCTGCCACGCAAGCAGCCTGGCGGCAGCCTGCTGGTGCTGCACGATATAACCGAGCGAAAATCTGCTGAATTGCAACTGCAAAAAAGCGAGGCGCTCTACCGCAGTATGGCGGAAAATTTAGCCCAATCTCAGCAAGCTCTGGAACAACGAGCCAGAGAACTTGCAGAAGAACACCAGAAAGCGCTTGAATTAATGTCGGATGCCCACGCTGCCCGCTGGGAAGCTGAAGCTGCCAGCGCAACACTCCAGGCGCAGTTGGAGGAGAACAAGAATCTCCAGGAGAAACTGCGCGAGCAGGCCATCCGCGATCCATTGACCAGTTGTTTCAACCGGCGCTATTTGGACGAGACATTGGAGCGAGAGTTCGCCCGCGCCCAGCGCGAAGCCTACTCACTCAGCCTGGTGATGATAGACATCGACCAATTTAAGAATGTGAATGATACTTATGGCCATCTGGCAGGGGACGCCGTTTTACGCGCCCTTGGGAAAATGCTACGCAACTGCATCCGCGCCGGGGATATCGTGGCCCGCTACGGCGGCGAGGAATTCCTGATGGTCTACCCGTATATGAAACCGCAGGACGCCATCAAGCGCTCCGAATTTTGCCGAAGTATGTTTCAGGCACTCGAAGTGGATTACGAGGGCTCAAAAATATTCAACACCATTTCGCTGGGGGTGGCTTCGTATCCATTGGACGGCAACACCAGCGAACAGGTCATCAAGGCGGCCGACCGGGGGCTTTACGCGGCCAAGAACGCCGGGCGCAACTGCGTCAGGACCTCCAGGCCGGGTTGATCCTGTAAATTACTTACAATCGTATAGAGAAACTTGCATGGCGCCAAACCCAAAGCCACCACCGACGCCTGAAAAAGCGCCCGTTCCATCCGGCGCGCCGGAATTGCGCGTCTGCACGTCGAAACCGCTGACGCTGATGCAGTTGGCCTGGATCCACGGCGATAGATTGGAGCGGCTGCCCATGCTGCCCTGGCGCGCGTCCCAATAAATGTAGCGCAGCGCGCCCGAGGCCACCAACTGGCTTAACTGCTCGCTGGTAACCACCTGGTCCATGCCCATGAAACCGCCCAGGTAAAGCACCGGCCTTCCAGAAGCCAGCACATAATCCGCGCCTTGCATCGAACTGGGGACAGCCACCAAGAATTTATTTTGCTGCGTATTGGCCTGCAAATAATCCAACAAGTTCTTATTCACCTGAATTCCGCCCCGGTTAGGCACACCGGAGCTCTGGCCCGCATAAGCCGCCGGCAGGGATTGGTTTTCGGTGGGGTTGAGCATCGTCAGTCCGGACCAGATGCCGGGAGTGATCAAGCAGGCCGAAACCACGCAGCTAAACCCGGCCAGGGTTACGCGGCTGCCGAGACGCTCGACGTTTGCCACGGCCAGCAGGAGCAGCGCCCCGGCGACGAAAATGACAAAGGTCGCCGGCAGCCACCAAACATCGCGTTCAAAGGCCGCAGCGGTAAAGACCTGGAAAAAGAGCGTCACACCGGCTGCCCCCAGGAGTAGCATGATGGCTTTCCACGGCTGGCTTTTAGCCAGACGCCACAGCTCGACCGCCCCAATGCCCACCAGGGCTGCCAGGGGCGGGGCGATGAGGGCCAGGTAATACTCGTGGAAGAACCCGGCCACGCTGAAGAAAGCCGCGCCGACCAACAGCCAGCCTCCCCACAGGAGCGCAGCCCGGAATTTCGGCCCGAGTGGGACTTTGAAGCGTTCTCTGAAGGCGAGGAGCGCCAGGCTGAACAATGCGAAAGGCAGCAGCCAGCTCACCTCTTTGCTCAATGGCGCCGAAAAGAGCCGCAGCGTCCCGGCCTGACCCGTGCCGCTCATCCCGCCGTTGGCTGGCCCGGGTCCCGCGCCACCGAAAAATCCTCCCCTTCCACCGGCACCGGGCCCCGGAAAGCCGGGGGCGAAGGGGCTGCCGCCGCGAAAGCCGGCCGAGCTGCCGCCCATCCCCAGCAGGCGGTCCACCCCGTTGTAGCCCAGGATGAGGCTGAATTCGGAGTTATCCCCGCTGCTGCCCACGTAGGGGCGCTGGTCGGCGGGGGTAAGCTGGACGATGGTGACCCAGGACAGTGAGACCGCGACCAGCACGCCGCCTGCCAGGGCCAGCCGGCCCAGCTTGGACCTCCATTTTTCGCTGGACCCGAAGAGGTACAGGCCGGCAAATGCGGGCAAGGGCAGGAACGCCGCCAGCATCTTGATGTTGAATCCAATCCCCACCAGGACAGCGCCGATTAATAGAAATCGAAACCGACTGCTTTCGGCCGCTTTCAAAAACGCCCAGGCGGCCAGCAGCAAGGTCAAGATCAGGGTGCTGTCCATGGTGTTGTTGCGGTCTACGGCGACCGAAACGGGCGTGATCGCCAGCACCAGCGCCGCCAACAGCCCGGCCGCGGTCCCGAACGACCGGCTGACCAGGTGGTTGACCAGGATTACAGAGAGGATGCCGGCCACGAGCTGAGGCAGAAGCACGCCCAGTCCGTTGACGCCGAGGAAATACGCCGAAATCGCCTGCAGCCACAGCCCCACTGGCGGCTTATCGATGGTCACCGAGCCACCCGGTTCGGCGGCCACGAAGAAGAAATTGTGCCAGGATTGCAGCATGCTCTGGACTGCGGCGGTATAGTAGTGGTTTGCTTCGCCCAGGGCTGAAAGGTTATAAAAGCGCAGGCCAACTGCCAGGCCGACGATAGAGACGAGCCCAACCATACGCAGCACGGATGGGCGCGGCAGCCTGAGAATGAGGGCCTGCAGCTTATTGGCTGGGATCGTTTGTTCTAGCGCGGTTCTCATAACTCTTATCATGATAATGGAGAATGGTTCAGATTATATTCACGCAGTATTAAGAAATGATTAAATGCGGGATTCTTTAAGAATGGGGCGGAAATTAATACCAAATTGGTCTTGTTTATGCCGCCCCACTATGTTAAGATCGGAAAAACACTTGTGGAGGCCCTGGATGAACGCAGTGGATATATTGAAATATGGCAACCAGACCGTCATGCGCACATTGGACGGTATTCCGGATAACCAATGGCAGACGTCCGGGGTTTGCGGATGGTGGTCGGTCAAGGACATCATGGCGCACCTGGCCTCCTATGAGCAGGTGCTTACCGAAGTGCTGAACGGCTTCCTGGGCGGCGGCCCAACGCCCACCCTGGACCAATACCGGACGCAGGCGGGTTTCAACGATACCCAGGTGGGCCAGCGCGCGTCAAGGACGCCGAAGGAGATCCTGGCGGAATACCAGGAAGCCTGCGCCTGCAACGTGGAGCTGATTGCCAAAATTCCGCCCGAAGTACGCCGCCAGGACGGGACTCTGCCCTGGTATGGCATGGAGTATTCGCTGGAAGATTACCTGGTGTACGCATTCTACGGCCACAAGCGCGAGCACAGCGCCCAGGTCGCCGTGTTCAAAGACACGCTCAAGTGATTAACAGGTTGATGCCCGCAGCAGAGCTGCGGGCATCA
>DBMK01000016.1 GCA_002298885.1 Anaerolineaceae bacterium UBA700 | reverse complement strand
AAAATTGGCGAAATTCGTGGATTCTTCTTTTTTTAACTGATAACTTTAACGAGATGGTAGTTCTTGCGCCCCTTGCGCAGGACGATGAAGCGACCGTCGATGACGTCGGCCGGGCCGGCGGACTGCTTTTCATCGGTCACGCGGCGGTTGTTCAGATAGATGCCGCCTTCGGCCATCGAGCGGCGGGCCTCGCCCTTCGATTTGGCCAGGCTGGTAGTGGCCAGCAGGTCGGCCAGGCCCAGGCCGGGGCCTTCCAGTTGGGCGCGTGGCAGCTCGCTGGACGGCACGTCGGCGAAAATGTCCTCGATGTCCGCCGCCGATAGGCCGCTGATCTCGCCGCCGAAGAGCACGGCGGTGGCGGCTTCGGCGCGGGCCAGGGCGGTCTCGCCGTGCAGCAGGCCGGTCATTTGGGTGGCCAGCTCGCGCTGGGCCAGGCGCTGCTCGGGGTGCTCTTTCACACCGGCTTCCAACTCCAGGATGCGCTCCTGGCTGAGGAAGGTGAAGTACTTGAGGTAGTTCACCACGTCCCGGTCGTCGGCGTTGAACCAGTACTGGTAGAAGCGGTAAGGCGAAGTGCGCTCGGCCGAGAGCCACACCGTGCCGGTCTCGGACTTGCCGAACTTGGAGCCGTCTGCCTTGGTGATCAGCGGGTAGACCAGGGCGTAAACCGGGGCGCCGCGCATGCGCCGCACCAGCTCGGCCCCGGCGGTGATGTTGCCCCACTGGTCGCTGCCCCCGGTCTGCAGCTTGCAGCCGGTGGTGTCGTGCAGGTGCAAAAAGTCGTAGGACTGGAGCAGCATGTAGGAGAACTCGGTGAAGGACAGGCCTTCCTCGCGTTCGAGGCGGTTCTTGACCGAGTCCTTGCTCAGCATGGAATTGACCGTGAAGTGCTTGCCGATGTCGCGCAGGAAGTCGACCAGGTTCAGCGGCAGCAGCCAGTCGGCGTTGTTCATCAGGCGGGCCGGGTTGGTCTTGACCTCGAAATCCAGGAAGCGCGCCAGTTGCTGCTTGATGGATTCGACGTTGGCCTCGATCATCTGGCGGCTGAGCATGTTGCGCTCGGTGCTCCTGCCGGAAGGGTCGCCGATCATGCTGGTGCCGCCGCCGGCCAGGGCGATGGGGTGGTGGCCAAAGCGCTGCAGGCGCGCCAGCGCCAGCAGGGGCACCATGTGGCCCACGTGCAGGCTGTCGGCGGTGGCGTCGAAACCGTTGTAGACGGTGACCTTTTCGCTGGCGAGCAGGTCCTGGACGCCCTCGACGTAGTCGTACACCATGCCCCGCCATTTTAGTTCTTCAAAGATGCTGGTTGCCATAAATTCTTATTGCGCGCCTTCTTTCGGACGGCTGCTCTATCCTCTCTCTGAGATGGAATTGGCGGCCCGGCCGCCAATTCCATCTCTATTTTACCAGTATTCGCCGCGCCGATTATCATAGTAGAATTAAAACACCGCCCGGTCCTTGTTTTCAGCTCAAAAGGCAGTTCCGATGCAGCTTCGAAAGATCTACCCGCCCCTTCTAGCCATTTTGGCCGCCGTCTTGTTCGGCGCCAGCACACCGCTTGCTAAATTGATGCTGGGGGAGATGGATTCGATTGTTCTGGCAGCTTTGCTGTACCTGGGCAGCGGCCTGGGAATCGGGCTTTTGCTCGTGGCTCAGAAATACTTTACCCGCTCGCAGCCGGTGGAGGCCAATATCGGCCGGGCCGATTTGCCCTGGTTGGCTGGGGCTATCCTTACCGGCGGGGTCGCCGCCCCAATTCTCTTGTTATTGGGATTGAAAAACGCTTCGGCCTCCAGCGCCTCGCTCCTGCTCAATTTCGAAGGGGTTGCCACCACGTTAATCGCCGCCCTGGTATTCAAAGAAGCAGTCGGCAAACGGACCGCCTGGGCAGTCGCTTTGATTACCCTGGGCAGTATATTGCTCACCTGGCAGCCGGCCGCGACCCTGGAATTCTCGCTGGGCGCCCTGGGAATTCTGGGGGCCTGTTCGCTGTGGGGGTTGGATAACAATTTCACCCGTAATATTTCCGCCAAGAATCCGTTGGTGATTGTAGCGATTAAGGGCCTGGGCGCGGGGTCATTTTCTTTGCTGCTGGCCCTGTTGTTGGGCAAACCGATCCCGGGGCCTGCGCAAATCCTTCCGGCCTTAATCCTCGGATTCGTCTGTTACGGGATGAGCATTGCCTTGTTTATCCTGGCGCTGCGCAGTTTGGGCGTGGCCCGCACCAGCACTTTATTTGGATCGGCCCCGTTCGTTGGCATGCTCCTTTCGCTGGTAATCTTCAGAGAGACCCCCCAAACCTCATTTTTCTACGCCCTTCCGTTCATGGTAGGTGGGGCCTGGCTGATGCTCAAGGAAGACCATCAGCATACCCACGTGCACGAGCGTCTCGAACACGAACACCGCCATGCGCATCTGGATGAGCATCACCAGCACGTTGACGAGAACGGCGCGGCCTTTAGTGGAGAGCATTCGCACGTCCACGTCCACGAAACCCTCGTCCACAGCCATGCTCATGCCCCGGACCTGCACCATCGCCACCGGCATTGATCGCCCGGATTCCCGCAGTTTCCTTAGCAAGTAACGTGGAACAGTCCGATGGCCGGCTGTTCGGCCTGGTTCCAGCAGCGCACGGCTTCCGGCGTGGGCATCAGTTCCACCTCGCAGTGCGCCTGGTGGAAGAACGCTGCCGCCTCGTGTGATAGCCGTACCATGCCCTCCTGGCCCGTGCCAACGATGAGCCGCCTGGCGCCTTCCTCGTAGATATCCTCGGCCTCGGCCAGTGAAATGATGTGCGAGGTGCCGTAGATTTGCTTGGACAGCTTCTTCTTGCGCTTTTCCACCCTGCCGTCCGTTCGGATGATCACGTCGTGCTCGTATTCGACCCCGGCAATGGTGATCGAGCCAAAACAGGTTGAGTTAATTGTGGATTTCATAATCAAGCTCCTTGGGTTTTGTCTATGTTTACTGATACCCGCCCGCGTCTTTTGAATTTAAACTAATTAATGCCATTATCGACCTGACTGTGCCTCACCCCCGACCCCTCTCCTAACGGATTTTTCGTCAGGAGAGGGGTCGGGGGTGAGGCAAACCCTGGCCCGCGGAACCGTCATGTGGATAGAAATCCAGTTGCAATACTTATTTGTCTAAGTTTTCAGGCGTGGGTAGACCAGCCACAGGTAGAGCGGGACGAGCACCAGCAGGGCCGTACCGATCCAGGTCAGGGCGGGCTGGATCAGCTCCGGCCGGCCCTGGGCCAGGATGGCGGCGTTGTTATCCGCCACCATCAGCGCCGATTGCAAATCCCACAATCCGTGCAGCGCCACCAGGCCCAAGATGCCGCCGGCCCGCCAGCGCAGCAGGGCGAACACCAGGCCGATGACCGGGGTGGTCGCCCCGATCAGCGGCCCCTGCCCGAAGAGATGCCACAGCATGAAGCCAACGCTCGAGCCCCACAAGGCTGCCCGCACGCCGCCCCAGCTTTCGAGGGCGCGGTAGACCAGGCCGCGGAATAGCAGCTCTTCGACCAGCCCCACCAGGACGAAGTAGTACAGCACGTCCAGTACGACCGTCCCGGGGTCGAGCTGCGGTGCGGGCAGGCTCCAGCGCACGGACAGGATGATCAGCAGGCGGCCCAGCAGCAGCGCCAGGGCGCAGGTCAGGCTGAGGCGCAGGCCCTTGAGGTTGAGCCCCAGCTCGCCCCAGCTCCAGCGCCGCCGGCCGATGTAAAGCGTGCCAGCCAGGACGTACACGTAGACCAGGGCCTGGGCGATCCAGGCGTGGGTCCCCTGCAGGCTGGGCCACAGCCACAGGTAAGCCGGGATGGCGGGCAGGAACAGCAGGCCAACTTCAAGCAAAGCCGTCGGGCCGGGTGGCAGCGCTTTCAAGTCCAGCATTATTATCTATAGCATATGCCAAAGGCAGCCCGGAATCAATACGCTAACCCGGCGGACACATGAAGACCCCCAACCCCTCCCCAAGGCAGTGTAGTTCCGCCTTGGGGAGGGGTCATCGTGCAATTTATTTAGCGGGCAAAATACAGCAGCCCTTTCAGCTTGATCGCATACACCCGGTACGGTTTGGGCCCCACGAACGCCTCCCCATTGATGAACACCGTGGGCGTGCCGAAGAACTGCGTCTTGCGCAGCTCGGTGAACTGGTTCTGCACCGCCGTCTCCGTTTGCGGGTCGGCGACACAGGTGTTGATCTTCGCCGTGTCGATCCCCAGGCCGGTCATCAATTCTTCGGTATGCGCCTGGTCCTCCACCACCGCCTTGTCCGATGAAAACAGCCCGTCGTTGAGCTGCCAGAACTTATCCGGGCTCAACTTGTTGGTGCAGTAGGCCACTTTCGTCAGGTAATCGCTGGTTTCCTTCACCGGGTAATTGGCAAAGATGAATTGGGTGTCGCTGTAGCGTTTGACCAGGTCCCGGATCATCGGATAGGTTTCGCGGGTGTAATCGCAGAGATAGCAGCCGATGAAGAAGATCTGGTTTTCGACTTTCGCCGGGGTAATAGCAGCAAAACTGGACGTATCCACCGTTTTCATCGACAGGTCCTGCTCGGTGGGCGGGGTGGCATAACACTTGGTCGACAGGGTCGAGACCTTGTTGTTCTCGCCGTTGGGGTCGAACACGCAGAAGGCCGTGGCATTCAATCCGTTGCAGCTCCCGGTTGTGTAGAACAGGTACACCCCGCGCACCGCGAAGATGCTGCTGGCCATCAACAGCACGAAGAACACCCAGGCCATCGCCTCGAAATATTTATTCAAGAAAATCGCCGCGCCTTCCGAGCGGGTGATCACCACCCCCAGGATCTTGGCTTTCATTTTCTCGTCGAACCCGGTGTTGCACGGGCGCAGGGTCACCCTGCGCAGCACGCAGTCCAGCGCTTCCTTGGCCAGCACCCGGTTGGATGCGCTGAAAATCCCCAATACGGATAGAACGGCGAAGGCTACGATGCAGAACATACTTTAGAATACCTTTCCGATTTTCTTCAGGTTACTGGTGAACAGGGCGGCTTCCTCCACCGTGTTGTAAAAGTACAGCGAGGCGCGCACCGACCCCTGGATGCGGTGAGCGTTGAACCACGAGTGCACGCAGTGCTGCCCCGAGCGCACCATGATCGCCGCCATCTGGTCGAGCATCAACGCCACCCGGTGCGAATCGACGCCATCCAGGTAGAACGTGACGATGCCCCCGCGCAGCTTGGGGTCGGCAGGCCCTATGAGCCTGAGCTTGGGCATATCTTTGATCTCGGCGGTGATGGCCTCGTTCAAAAGCTGTTCCTGTTTCTGGATCGCCTCGAAACCTACGTCCTGCAGGTATTTCACCGCCGCCCCCAGCCCCAGGATCCCGGCGTAGTCCTGCAGCCCGGCTTCGAATTTTTCCGGCGGCGGCAGGAACTCGCACGTCTCGTAGGTCGAGGTTGCCACCGTGTCGCCGCCCACCAGGAAGGGCTCCAACTTCTCCAGCAGGCTGTATTTGCCGAACAGTACGCCCGTCCCTGAGGGCCCCAGCATCTTGTGGCCCGAGAAAGCCAGGAAATCTACGTCCAGCGCCTTCACGTTGATGCGCTGGTGCGGCGCGGTCTGGGCCGCATCCAGCATCACCAGCGCCCCAACCTGGTGCGCCCGCTTGATCACCTCGGCCGCCGGGATGGTCACCCCGTCCAGGTTGGACGTGTACCCCAGCGAGACCAGCTTGACCTTTTTATCCAGCATCTGCTCGTACGCCGCCAGGTTGAAGGTGTTATCCTCTTTCGACGGTACAATTTTCACGCACACGCCCTTCGTGCGGGCTGCTTTCTGCCACGGGATCAGGTTCGAATTGTGCTCTTTATCCGAAATCAGCACCACGTCGCCTTCGTGCAAGTCCAGCGAATTCGCCACCAGGTTGATCCCCTCAGTGGTGTTACGCTGAAAGACGATTTCTTCTTTTCTGGAGGCGTTGATGAACTTTGCCACTCCACTGCGCGCCTGGTCGACCGACCGCGTGACTTCAGCCGCCAGTTGGTGCATGCTGCGCCCGCTGCACGCCGACATTTTGTAATAGTACTGTTCGAGCGCCTCGATCACCGGCCTCGGCCGCAAACTCTGGCAGGCCGTATCCAAATACGTGATTGTCTTGCGTCCCGCGTTATCTTGCAGTATGGGGAAATCCTGGCGAATTTTGCGAAGGTCCATGTACTTATTGTTGTAACGACCTCAGTCGTTATTCTCCCATCCCGGCGACCGGTGTGGTCACTCCGAAATCATGTTTTAAATTCATGTCTCTTTAAAAAATAGCAGGAAATAACCACAGAGACACGGAGGGCATTGAGAAAACCGATAACAATTATTTTTCTTCGTTACGATTGTCGCACAGCTTCTCCCCCCAAATAAGAAACTATGCACCGCCATTATAACTTATGCTATTGTGACCGACCAGACAGAAAAATTCTAGATTAAATGTAACCTTTTTGGGATCATATTTGTCATAAAATTCACCAGGAATCCGCCCCTTTCAAGTAATGGCAGGCTTCTTATTTCTCCTCCCCTTTGGGCATTTCCTCCAGCGCCTCACGTTCCCGCTGCCGTTTTTCTTCGCTGCTAAACCAGCGGCTCAAAATCACCATTAACCCCGCAAAATACACCATGTTCCCCGGCACCCACATGATCAGTCCGGCCAACTGCTGGTCGTCCATCACCGAAAGCCCCCACAGCCGCGGCCCAGGCACGCCCACCGCCAGCGGCAGGCCGCCCAGCACCTTCGGCGCGTCGATGTAGAACGGGTACAGCGGGACCTTTGCCAGCGAGAGCAGCGCCCCCAGCCCGGTCGAGGACATCATCAGCACGAACATGTACAGCAGTTGCATTGGCTGTGCCGCTCGCGGCGCCGCCCTGGGCAGGAATCCCAGCATGGGCCACCAGCCGATCAACGCCGCCGCCATGAAGGTCAGGTGCTCGATGATGTGCACGCCCTCGTCGTTTAGCGCTGCGTCGTACAAGCTGGGCACGTGCCAGATCCACATCGCGGCATTAAACACGGTGAAGGCCACGACCGGTCGCGTGATCCACTTCATCGCCTTTTGCAGCCTTCCGTTCCCCACCGGTCCGTCCAGCCACCCGCCCGGAATGCCCATCAGCCACAGCGGCGGGGCCACGATCAGCAGCAGCAGGTGTTGAATCATGTGCGCCGTCAGCAGGTATTCGTCGGACAGGTGGTCCAGCGGCGAGACCAGTGCTATGAACGCCACCAGGCTGCCCAGGTGGAACGCAGCCTGCCGCCACCGTCCGGCTGCCGGCTGCCAGCCCATGCGCCGCCGTACCGGCCCAACCAGCAGGATGTACCCAAGCGTCAGCGCTGCCAGGCCGATCAGGATGCTCGGCTCGAACGTCCAGATCCAGATCCCCTGGCCTGTTGAGAAAGGCGATCCCGAATCGAATAAATGCACACTCCCCATCTAAAGCCAACCTCGTTTCCTCCATATGTTATATCAAGAACGAATAGTTGTCAAAGTTATCATTATTAGATTGCGGTTATTGGGCCGCCCGTAATGAATTTTAATTAATGCCATAATTTATAATTGCATATCTGCCAACCCCGCCAGCGGTTTAAACCGCTGGCGGGAATAACCCAAGCCTGCTGATGGTTTTTGAAAACTTAAAAGGGTAATCAGCGTCTCGGCAGGCCTACTAGCCTCACCCCCGGCCCCTCNNCAGAACGGTGAAGCACGTTCTGGGAGAGGGGAGAAAAACAAAACCAGTGCATTTCTCCCCTCTACTGAGAATGGTTTTTTATTCTCAGGAGAGGGGCCGGGGGTGAGGCTCTGGTTGATCGTAAGGTAACTACATTACCGTTAAGGTTGTCTAAAACCATCATCCGACTTGAGTTTCTACTAGCCTGGGGATGAATCCCCAGGCGGTCGAGATCCGTGATTCCCGGTAATTACGATTCTTTTATAGTTCAATGCGAACGGCCAAATAACTGTATTTAGCCCTCTTCACCTGATGTATTAACGTTCCTTAACCCCGTGTTTCATCAATCTGTCATCTTGCCTTGCTATACTATGCTCAGTTCTTCCCCAGGCTGGCGATGAACCTTATCAGAAAAAACGCCCGCATCCTCGCCTCGCTCCGCCTCGCTCGCCCTGGGATGAATTTTTAAGCTATAAAATGACATTTTTTACCAATAATGGAGATGAACTACTTATGAAATCATTACCCGCTATCCTCTTTGCCCTCGGCATGACCGCCGTCGTAGCGGTTGCCATGTTGGTCGTAGGCGCCAACGCCCTGGCCAATACCAACACCACCCCGGTGACCAACGCTCCCGGCACGTCCGCCTCGGGCGTCTCGAATGCAAGCTTTTCGTCGTCCGACCAGGCTCAGCTCAGCCAGCTCCAACAGCTCGTCAGCCAGTACCAGGACCGCGAGAAGCAGTACCAGCAGGAGCTTGCCGACGCCGTGCAGCGCCTGAACGACGCCAATACGCAGCTCAACGACGCCAACAGCCAGCTACAGCAGTACCAGCAGTTGATCCAGGTGCTGCAGCAGCGCGGCATCATCCGCATCACCAATGACGGCCAGGTATTCATCGGCCGCGGTCAATAAGAAAGGAGCCAGGTATGAAACCCTTGAAATTTGGCCTGCGGGTCTGGATCGCACTCACCAGCGTGCTATCTTTCCTGGCCGGCTGGATGCTGCTGGCCCACGCCGGCAAGCCGGCTCCGTTGATCGCCACGCAGCCAGCCCCGGCCGACTCCGCCAACACGTCGAGC
Organism: Anaerolineaceae bacterium UBA700; assembly: GCA_002298885.1. The sequence goes on along the minus strand of DBMK01000016.1, from coordinate 7,068 downwards.
GTCCTCAACCCCCTGCCGACGCTCCAGCCGCTGCCATCGCTCAACCAGCTTACTTCCAACAGCGGCAGCACGCTGCAGTCGCTGCCTTCCATCCAGAGCAACCCGTCTACCAGCTTCTTCCCCTCTTTCCGCAGCCGAGGCTCCTGATATTTTTTGTGGTTGTGGGATGCTTCGCATCCCACAACCACAAAAAGGAAAAAAGAAAGACAAGAACTGATGCAAACCTTTGACTTTCGGGCAATGAACACGGATATCCAACTGGCCGCCGAGGGCGCACCTGAGGCCGTCGAGACCGGCTTCAGCCAGGCCGTGGACTTCATCCAGGCTGCCGAGCGCCGCTTCACCCGCTTTTCCGACAGCTCCGAGCTGACCGAGCTCAACCGCTCTGGCGGCAATTGGTTCGCCGCTTCGCCTGAGATGTTCGAACTGGTGTCCGCAGCCCAGCGCCTGCACCTGCAGACCGGGGGGCTGTTCGACCCGGCTATCCTTAACGCCCTCGAAAGCGCTGGCTACGACCGCTCCTTCGACCAGCTCCCGTTACGCCGCACCGCCGCCGTCCCAGCTCCGGTCAGGCCCAATTTGTACACCTTCTCCCAGGTGCGCCTGGATTCGCTCCACCGCCGCATCTGGCTCCCGCCCGACCTGCGCATCGACCTGGGCGGCATCGCCAAGGGCTGGATCGCCGAGCGCGCCGCCCGCCTGCTTTCCGCATGGGCCGGCGCCTGCATGGTCAATGCCGGCGGCGACGCCTTCGTCATCGGCCTGCCCGCCGGCCAGCCTTACTGGTGCTTCACGGTCGAAGATCCGACCAATCCCGATGGCGACATCGCCGCCCTCAAAGTGCATCCCGGCGCCATCGTCACCTCCACCATCACCCGGCGGCGCTGGCAGCAGGCTGGCCGGTTTCAGCACCACCTCATCGACCCGCGCACCAGCCTGCCCGCCGAGACGGATTGGTTGAGTGTCACCGTCCTGGCCCCGCACGCCGCCGAGGCTGAAGTGTACGCCAAGAGTATTCTCATCGCCGGCTCCGCCCAGGCGACCCAGGTGGCGGCCACCGCCGCCGATCCTATCGAATTTATTGCCGTTGATCGCAACAAGAAATTATGGGGCTCTCATCACAGCCCGGAGGTCTTAGATGTCTGAATCCAATCCGTTACCCCGCGCCAAAAGCGCGCCGTCCGTTATCTACCTGGCCGGCGGTCTCCTCATCTTGGCGGCCGTCCTGCTCGTCGTCGGCGTTGTCCTGGAAACCTCCAACGGCGCCTCGCTGGCCAATTTCCTCACCTGGGCCTTCGCCACCAACACCACCCAAACCATGTGGTACATCACCCGCGCCGCCGGCCTGGTGGCCTACCTGGTGCTGTGGCTCTCGGTGGCCTGGGGCCTGGCCGTGTCCAGCAAGATCCTGGATGCCCTGCTGCATCGCTCCTTCACCTACGATTTCCATTACTTCCTGTCGTGGCTGGCCATCGGCTTCACCGCCCTGCACATCGTCGTGCTCATGTTCGACAAATACCTGCCCTACTCGCTGGCGCAGATCCTGCTGCCCTTCACCTCAACCTACCGCCCGCTGTGGGTTGGCATCGGCGTCCTGGCTCTCTACCTGATGGTCCTGGTCACCGTCACCTTCTACCTGCGCGGCCGCATCGGCATGAAGGCCTTCCGGGTCATCCACACCCTCAGCCTGGTCTCCTACCTGGGCGTCACCGCCCACAGCATCTTCTCCGGCACCGACTCATCCCTCACCTCCGTCATGCTCCTCTACGTCGGCACCTTCCTGATCACCGTCTTCCTCCTGGGCTACTGGGTCTTCACCATCATACAGAAGAACCGCCAGAAATCCCTCGCTGCCGACCGCCAGGAAGTCCCCCACCTGCTGAAGCGGTTCCAATAAATAATGATCTTATGACATCCGAAGTTTTGAAAACTTCGGATGTCTTTTCGTTATAATAACAAAATGAAAATCCCGAAAAATGTTTCCCCCGATTATGACTTTCCCAAAGGCCTGGCCCAACCGGCGATCCGCGCCCTCCTCTCCGCCGGCTACACCCGCCTGGACCAATTGACCGCCGCCCGCGAATCCGACCTGCGCAAATTGCACGGCATGGGCCCCAGGGCCCTTGGCCTGCTCCGTAACGCCCTCGCTGCCCGAGGGCTATCTTTCGCCAGCCCGGATTGAAAAGGCATAATCGTAGGTTGGGTTGAGGGCGGTGCCAGCCTTGCCGCACCCAAATTATTTCCCTCGCCCGAAACCCAACACCCCCAATCCTAATCAAAATGTATTGGGTTTCGGGGGAAACAAAATACCTGGATTTGGCCAACACTCACGCCCCTTCAACCCAACCTACGACTTTCCTTGAAGGCGTTGCCAGAAAATCAGGCCTAACCCAACGGAAATTAATACAAGGATCCCTATCCCTCCAAGCCACGGATTGTCCGGATTGGTTGGGCCGTTTGTCCGTGAAAGGGAGGGTTGAACCGTCGGTTGTGGCGAAGCAGACATTGTGAGAAGAGGCATTTGAGTACGAGCCTTGGTGGATGTGCGGCTTGCATTAATTGTCTTTGTTGGCAGTGGTGTATAGGTTGGCGGTAAAGTTACGGATGGAATGATGGTAAGGGTCGGAGCGATTGTCTCAGTAGGGATAGGTGTGATATAGGTATATAGAGTCGCAAGATAAGCGGTTAGTGTCGGAACCAAAATTGGATCTTTGGTTGGTGGGAATGTTGGGCTTGGGTGAGGCGATGCAGTCAGGGTTGGAAAAATTTCACGCCTGATGGTCAGGTTTGGCTTATTGGGACATGATAAAGACTGATAATTGAAGTTAGCCTGGATTAAATCATAATCCTCGGGATCTGGATTTTCAACAGTTCGAAGCAAAGCCTGGTTGAGATCGTAGGCAAGCAAATCGCACTCAGCCTGGGTTAAATCAGGAGGGTCAGATAGTGAATGATTGCCATTTTGTCTAATTAGATCGCGGCGCTTATCTTGTTGGTAATACAGGTTAAAGAGTTCAAGATATGGATTCCGGTCGTAAGGACTGACCTCGATTGCCTTATGTAAGGCCACTTCGGCGAGGCTTGAAAAATAGGGTCCAAATCCATTGTAATAAAAAGTACTAAGGAATGAATACCACCTTCCAAGCCATGTCCAGGCCGCACCATCCTTTGGATTTCGTTCTACATCTCGTCTGCCAGCTAACACCATATCCCAGACCTCTGGCTCAACTAAAACGATCTTAAAATCATCTTTTTCGGTCGGTTCGAATTCATTCCAAACCCAGGTGATTGAGCTCCCATCGATCTTGCCGCCATCTGGTTTTCCCATCACGCTATCCTGGCTATTGGCATAGGGTAGGTTAACCACCAGCACTGCTTTCCCAATCGTCCCCTTCCAGCCCGAGCCAGTATGGAAGATGTATTCCAATGCATGCAAAGGATTACCATGGATATATTTGCTGGCCACAGAATATGTAACTGAGATATTTACTTCCTTATCCACCGGGAAATTTACAGAGAAAACAGCCCAGATATCAAAATTGGAGTTGGTAAAAGAGTTTTCATGATAATTTTCTTCCTTGCGATATATTGATTGGTGGCTGTCCACCATAACCTGAAAATCAGGAATAGCAAAATAATCAAGATTGTACTGATCTTGATATTTTGTCCCCAACGGGAAACGAACCTCAAGATTTTCTGCTGATTTGCCAGTATTTTTCATGCGGAAGTCAGCATTTACCCGAGCAATGAGCTTTGAATGATGGAATAGATCCCCGTTTGGATCGATATCCCGGGCATCGAAAATATCCATCTGCACATGTTCTTCCAGCATGCGAACCTGGGTAGAAACGGTCGGGCCGAAGTCACTGCCGGGAGGCATGGGAGGAGGGGCTATATCAGCTTTCCCCCGCTGGTTGATCAAGATGAGCGACCCGCTGCAAATGATGATGGCCAATGCCAGGTGAATAAAAATCCTTTTCACGCTTCCCCCTCTTTATCATTACAAATGGTAATTTCGGAAATTATTACCAATCCGGCAAAATTCTTACAACGAATAATTGTTTGATTGCTTAAAGTATATGCCAAAATTACTGTTTGAAGTTTTCATTTTCGTAATTATTTCTCACGCCCGAAATCCAACAACCACGATCCTAACCAAAAAATGTGTTGGGTTGAGGGGGATTTTATGGTAATGAGTGTAGGCAAGGTTCGTGCCCCCTCAACCCAACCTACGACTGAATTGATAAGCTAAAAGTCGCTCGCATATTCTGCTCAATTTCCCACTTGACAACCCCCCTACCGGTTCGATATAATCTCTTAACAAGAACAAATGTTCTTGTTTCTTTTCTTTCTTTGCAATCTTGCTTCTCCTTACATATTTTATTCACCCATAAACAGGAGGTATACAAAATGGCAAAAGCTCTTGGTGTTGGCGGCGTCTTTTTCAAATCCCCAGATCCGGCCAGGCTGCAAGCCTGGTATGCGCAGGCTTTGGGCATTGAGACACAGAATGAGCAGGGCATGTCCTTCGCCATCTTCCAACGTGAAACGATGCCCGAAAACGGCTACACGGTTTGGAGCATGTTCGATTCCAAGACCACTTATTTCGCTCCCTCGAGCAAGGAATTCATGTTCAACCTGGTCGTCGACAACCTGGAGGAAGCCCTCAGCCAGGTGGCCGCCGGCGGCGCTCAGTTGGTCGGCAATATCGAGAAAAGCGAATATGGCAATTTCGGCTGGTTCATCGACCCGGATGGAAACAAGGTAGAGCTCTGGCAGCCGGCGGATTCCTGAGGAGTCAGAACCAGCTAGACTTCCGAAGTTTTACAAACTTCGGAAGTCTCCCCGATTTTTCGTTGTACTATCTCCACGTGTTGGTTTTATAAAGTTTTCTTTCTCTGTGTTGTTTTTCTCAGTGCCTCAGTGACTCCCCTGGCACCGCCCGCCAGGGCAGGTGTGTGGTGAAGCTATTCATACTCGCCAAATATCTCCCTGTGCCTTTCCAACTCCCCCTGCGCCCTCTGAATCACCGCCGGCATCAAATTCCTCTCCCCCAATTCTTCCACCGCCGCCGCCTCTCCAAACGACACCCTTACCGCGATCGGCGCAACCTTTTCCGGGAACAGCAGTTGCTGCAGGATCTGCAGCAGCTCGCCCATCTTCTGCCGGTGGTACGGCATGCGCCGGATGCGCGTCAGCGGGCTGTTGACGAAGCGCGGCAGCAGCACCCCGCTGGCGATCGCCACCTGCAGGCGGGTCTCGGGTGCCTTGCGCAGCATCACTTCGATCGATCTGGACCAGGTGTGCATCGTCTCGGCCGCGCCGCGCATGAAGGCCGGGTCCGGCTCCACCTCGCCGCTGGCGAAGAGCAGGATGGCGCCCCCGTTCTTCAGGTGTTCCACCGCCTGGCGCAGGGCGTTCATCCGCTCCAGCGTATCGGTGGAAACGTAAATGAAGTGCTCGCTGGCCGCCTCCAGCGCCCGCGTGAAGGGCACGTCGGACACCACCAGCTTCAGGTCCGCCCTGGGGATGCACGAGGTGATCACCACCGAATCGTAGGCCCCGGGATGGTTGCTGAGAATCAGAACCGGCCCGCGCGGCGGGATGCGCTCGATGCCGCAGGCGTCCGCCGTCAGGCGGAAATCACGCATCACGCTGCACGCTCCGGCCCCCAGGCCCGCCCGCCGCACCTCGCTTTCGAACCGGGCCGCGATCTGCCCAAAGCGCTCGGCCGGTCTGCGGAACAGGGCGCCCAGCGCCCGCCGCACAACTCCCTGCCGCGGCAGGCCCAGGGCAAAAAAGATCTCGTCCGTGATCCGGTTCTGCAGCACCCTGGCCTGCTCCGCAAACGTCATTGAGTTGGCTGTCATTCGGGATTTTTCCATTCCAGTACTTTTTCGCGCAAGAATTGCCCGCTTTCGTAAACTCGGTCGGCCATTTTGTCCAGATCGCGCCGTTTATTCACCAGGATTTCCGGGTCCTGGATGATCTCCCGCACCAGCCGCCCGGCGGCAAAGGGGTTTTCGGCGACCCACCCCAGGTTGTATTCCTCAATCATCGCCAGGTTGCCGTCCTCGTTGCCGTTGAAATGGGTGATGGCGATGAACGGCTTGCGCCGGGCGACGCTTTCGAAGATCACGTTCGGCCCCGCCTTGCCGATCACTGCGTCCGAAACGGCCATCAGCTCGTGCATCTTGTCCGTGTATTCCAGGATCACGATGCGCGGCGCCCGCCGGTTCACGCGCCGCGCCAGCCGGTACAGGCTGCGCACCGTGTTCGCCAGCCCGTGGTTGTGCCCGGTGACGAAGATCACCTGGAACGGCCGCGGGTGCCGGGTGAAGAGCAGCACCGGCGCCAGCCCCAGGATGGCGTTATTACCCTCACTCCCCGCGCACACCAGCAGGGTCAGCCTGTCCTTCAGCCCCAGCTCCTGTCGGATTCGATCCACCGGCTGCGGCTCGAAAAACGACTTGGTCGTGAACCAGCCCGCCGCCACGATCTTCTCGCGCGGCACGCCCAGCCGAAGTCCCATCTCGCACACCGCCTCGTCGAAGCCGATGTTGTAGTCCGCCGCCTGCGAAAAAATGATCGGGTGCGGCCGCACCGGGTCGGTGATCGAGTTGACGAAGCGGAAGCGGGCGCCACCCTTGATCTGGTCCAGCTCGGCGATGTAGCCGTGGTAGGTCGTGATCACCAGGTCGGGGTCTTCCTCCTCCAGCACCGCCGGCAGCACCTGTTTGAGCCGCTTGATGTTGCCGCTCTTGACCATGCGCAGCACCACCGGGATCTTGGTGAACTCGAACGGGATCTTCATTAATAAAGGGAAATAACGGTACAGGAAGCGGAACCCCGTCCAGACGACGTGGCCGCCTTCGAGGTCCAGCAGTTTGATGCGCACGTCCGGGATGTCTTCCAGGTAACTCTTGACCGCCCTGGCCTGCGTCAAATGCCCGCTCGGTGCTGTGAGGATTAGTATCTTATATTCATCCATAGGTACTTGGTTTTTGCCGGTTTTAGGAGATTTTTGCCCACAAGTGGGCAAAAATCTCCTTTAATCTTCCTCCCCCT
>DBMK01000243.1:502-3123 GCA_002298885.1 Anaerolineaceae bacterium UBA700 | reverse complement strand
ACCCTGAATTTTTATTTGGGTATTTAAACTACGAGCAAATCCCAAACAGCGGGCACCACAGCCTGAAATCGTCGATCAACAGAATCAAGATGGTCAGCAGCAGCACGCCGATCAGGATGAACATCCACACTGGGATGCGGTATTGGACCTGCGGCTCTTCCATGTACTGAGGTGTTGGTACCTGGCCTGAGAATTGGGGTTGCTGGAGCGGCTCGGCTGGCGCCTGGTACGAGGGTTGAGGCGGATAGGAGGATTGGGTAGGCGGAGGTGGATAGGCTGGCGGTTGCACGGGCGGCGCCTGGTAATCGAAGGAGGGATTGCCCTGGGGGTAGTTCTGCACTGCCGGCGGTTGGTAGGCAGGTGTTCCACCAGCCGGCGCAGCCGGGGGTTGAAAAGCTGCCGGCTTAGGCGCGGGCATGGAATAGACGACCGGCGGCTGGGCAGGCTCGTTGGCCGGTACCGATTCCGGCACCTGGGCGCTCGCTTCAATGGCCAGGTTGACCCGCTCGCCAAAGGTGATCTGCTCTCCAACCCGCAGAACATAGGGCCCGGTCAACCTCTGGCCGTTGATCGACGTGCCATTGGTTGAACCCAAGTCCTCGATGATATACGAGTTCCCCTGAGCGTAAAGGCGGGCATGCCGCCGTGAGACTTCCGGGTCGTTGATCACAATATCATTCCCCAGGTCCCGGCCGATGAATATTTCGGCTTTTTCAAGTGGGTACACCTTTCCTGGGACCGGTCCGGAATTTAAAACTAATTGATATTGTGCTGGCATAATCTCACTCCTTGGATGATTCGTTAACAATAAGTGTAATGAATTTGATTAAAGATGTCAACTTTATATGCGGATTAAAGTTAAGATGGAGTAGAATCTGCAGGTATGATTTAGTATAATTAATATTGGTGCTCAATAATAAAGGGTTTGGTGCCATTTCTCGAGTTATTGAGCAAGATGTGGAATTATTAATTACGCTTCATTCCGTTGGGAGGACACCTTGGCTAATTTACTGATCATCGATGATGAACCTGTTATTGTCGAGTCGCTCGCCTACAGCCTGCGTCGTGAAAGTTACGAAGTCTCGATAGCCGAAAATGGCCCGGATGCCCTCGAATTATTCGACCGCACCCACCCCGACCTGGTCGTTTTGGACATCATGCTGCCCGGGATGGACGGTCTGGAGGTTTGCAAACGCCTGCGCTCGCGCAGCACCGTCCCGATCATCATGCTGACAGCCCGAAGCGATGAAGTAGACAAAATCTTGGGCCTCGAAATTGGCGCCGACGATTACCTGCCCAAGCCATTTTCGTTTCGCGAGCTTCTGGCGCGTATCCGTTCGCTATTGCGGCGGGTGGCATTTGATCAGGTGAACGATACCCCCGGCCAATTGCGTATAGGAAATCTATTGGTTGATGGGATCGGCCGCCGGGTATTAAAAAATCAGCAGGAACTTCAGCTTTCGGCGCGCGAGTTCGACCTGCTCTACTTTCTCATGTCCCAGGCCGGGCGGGCGTGCAGCCGCCAGGAACTGCTCAACCAGGTATGGGGGGAGGAATGGACCGGTGATCCGCGCACGCTGGAAGTCCATATCCGCTGGCTGCGTTTAAAGGTTGAAGATGATCCGACCAACCCGGGTTATATCCAAACAGTAAGAGGCTACGGTTACCGTTTTATCAGCCCCGATGAAATTGCATGAAAGTGCGTTTTCCGCTTAGCCTTACCACGCGTCTGGTAATTTCACATTTGATCATCGGCGTCTTAAGCATTGGCCTGATTTCTGTCATCGCGGCCCATTTTATCGTTGACCGTGGCCGTCGGGAAATAGAGAGTTTCCTGGAAGACACGGCTTTCCTGGTATCCAATAACCTGGAGCAGCCTATGATCGAGGCTGGCGGAAGCGGCAAACTGACGATTGTAATGAGTCAGGTGTTAGGCCAGTTCTTCTACGAGCGTCCCGAGATCCGCTACTCTCTCTACCAGTCCGGCGGGAATNNACCGGCTCGAAGGGAGGCGTCCTCCCACCCGAAGTTTTTGAAGCGCTAAAAGGCGTCGACGGTGAGGCGCGCCGCCTCGATTCCACCGGGCAGGAGGCCTATTACATTGCCATCCCGATCAGCCATAATGATATTATTTATGGGGCGTTGAGACTCTCGGGCGTTTATTCCGACCAGATGTCAGCTTCTTACCGCTCGTTGGTCTTGCTTGCAGTCATCGCCGTTTTACTGATCCTGGCTGTGATTGTGGAAGCCTGGTGGATGGCCAGCACTATTTCCAGGCCGATCCGATCGTTGACCAAGGCCACTGAAGAGCTCAGCCACGGTAGTTTGCAGACCCGCGCCAAGCCGGTTGGCCCCGAGGAACTTCAGCAGTTGGCAACCACCTTCAACCAGATGGCCAGCCACCTTCAAGATAACATGGAAGGCTTGCGCGCCTTCGTCGCAAACGCCAGTCACGAGCTGCGCACGCCGATCACAGCCATCAAGTTGCACGTCGATGCATTGAGCGACGGCGCGCTGGAAGATACGACTGTTTCCAGGCTTTTCCTTTCGCAGATCCAGGATGAGCTTGAAATGATGAACCGCACCATCACGGATCTGCTGGATCTGAGCCGGATCGAAGC
>DBMK01000243.1:0-450 GCA_002298885.1 Anaerolineaceae bacterium UBA700 | reverse complement strand
CAGGGACTGCCCAAAGTCCTCGGAAATGAGGATCAACTCCGGCGGCTGTTGAATAATTTCCTTGAAAATGCCATCAAGAATACCCCTTCAGGCGGATGGGTGGAATTGGGATTGATCAACCAGCCCGACCAGGCGACTGTAAGAGTCGAGGTCAAGGATAATGGGATTGGCATACCTGAAGAGCACATTCCCCGCATTTTTGAGCGGTTTTACCGGGTGGAGCCCACTCAATACAAAAATAAAAAGATTTCCGGCAGCGGCCTGGGCCTGGCGATTGCCAAATCGATCGTCGAAGCCCATGGCGGCAAGATCGGGGTCATCAGCGAGGCTGGAAAAGGTTCGACCTTCTGGGTCGAATTCCCTGTAATCAAGAGCCGTTACGACGAAAAGAAAACTCAGCCCCGCGTCCTTGCACCCTGACCGCCGGATAGTTAATGGAATGGCTTGGGC
>DBMK01000058.1 GCA_002298885.1 Anaerolineaceae bacterium UBA700 | reverse complement strand
TTTGCGGCGCGAAGCGCCGCAAAAACCATGAAAACACATCATGTGGGGGTACAATTATAGGACAATGGACCTGACCAGAAGATCTGGGTCTGTGCAGCAGAGCCGGCGGTTTTTCGGCTTGCTGTTAATCCTGGCAATTTTAGCGGCGCTGCCAACCGGGCTGGCGGCGGCTCAAACCAGTGGCGTGCGGCTCGCGCTGCGCCAGGCAGATTCCAGCCAATTCCCCACCATAACGCTGAACTTCGAGGCCTACGATGACCAGGGCAGGTTCAACACCGCCCTGGAGGCCGCCGCGGTTTCGGCTTTGGAGGACGGCCAGTCTATCCAGGCTGACCAACTGAGCCTCCAGCAGCCCGGCCTGCAGCTTACCCTGGCGTTAAACACCGGCCCCACCCTGGCCTATACCTATAACAATCTCAGCCGCTTCGACCAGGTGCGCAAAGTGATCTACGATTGGGCCAAGACCCAGCCGCCGGACAACGGCGTGGACGACTATAGCCTGGTCGCCTCGGGGGGCAGTCTCGGGACGCATATGGCCGATCCGCAGCAGTTTGCCCAGGCCCTCATCAGCTACGCCCCGGACCTGATGAAGAACCAGCCAACGCTGGCCAGCCTGATACAATCCCTCGACTTGGCAACCGATCCGCTACGCCGCCCGCAGATGAAGCGCACCGTCCTGTACGTCACGCCGCTGCTGCCGGACAGCGCCCTGCAGGCCCTGCCCAACCTGGCCAGCCGGGCCAACCAGCTCGGCATCCGCGTCTTCGTGTGGCTGGTAGAGACCAGCCCGGCCGGCGATACGGGCATAACCCAGGCCCTGCGCGGCCTGGCCGCCACCACCGGCGGCCAGTTCTTCTCCTTCAGTGGCAGCGAGCCCTTCCCGGACGTGGAGAGTTATTTCCAGCCCTTGCGCTATTATTACCGGCTCAGCTACACCTCGAACATCACGAAGAGCGGGGAGCACACGACGGCCGTACGCCTCAACCAGGGCAGCCCGGCCCCCACCAGCGCCGCCCAGCCGCTGAACCTGACCATCCTGCCGCCGAACCCGATGTTCCTCTCGCCGCCGGCTAAAGTGCAGCGCTCGTGGGTCGACCCGGGCCTTATCGGCGGCGATCGAGCGAACGCCGAGGCGCCCAAACCCGTCCTTTCCCCCGAAAGGGTGCGCCTGGACATCATGGTCGAATTCCCGGACGGCTTCCCGCGCCGGCTCAAGGCAGCCCGCCTGTACGTCGACAATAAGCTGGCCAGCGAGATCACCTCACCGCCCTTCAGCTCGTTCGACTGGCCGTTGACGGACTACACCACCAGCGCCCACCATTCGGTGCGCGTGGAGGTGGAGGACCAGCTCGGCCTGGTGCATTCCAGTATTGCCACGCCGGTCGACGTGGTGGTGGATGCGCCGCCGCCCCCGGCCGGGCTGACCATTTTTGGTATTCAGGCCGCCAGGCTGCTGCTGCCGGCGGCCGGTGTCCTGGCCGCCATAGCAATCATCATTTTGGGCGTGTGGCTGTTCAGGCTGCTGCGCGCCCGGCGCAAGGCCCGGCAGCGCCGTCCCTCGCCAGCCCGCCCGCGGCTGAAGATGCCCGCCCCGCTGCCGGCCGTCAGGCGCATCTTGCCCCAGGGCAACGCCCCAGCGCGCCTGATGCGCCTGGCCGAAAGCGGCCACGTCCAACCCGGCAGCGCCGTGCCGCTGGGCCTGGCCGAGATCACGATTGGGCGGGATGCGAAGAGGGCGGCCTACGTACTCGAATCGCCCTCGGTGAGCGGGCTGCACGCCCGCCTGTGCCAGTCGCCGGAAGGCCAGTTCACGCTCTACGATGCTGGCTCGGTGAGCGGCACGTGGGTGAACTATCATGCGGTGGGCGAAGACGGTGTCCTGCTGCAGCACGGCGACGTGGTGCAGATCGGGCGAGAGACCTTTCGCTTCGAGCTAAACCGCCCAACGCCGCGGCGCGTGCCGCAGGTGATTGCGCTAGACGGGCCCTTTCCGGACTGGGCAAAACCGGCTCCAAACGGCCAGAAAACTATCCCCCGGCGCAGCCGTTCCCCCAAGCCGGAAAATAAACAGTAAAATAGACCCCAACAGGGAAAAATGATTCGCGTCAGCCAATCTCACCTCTCCGTTGTGGCCCGGTCGCACCCGGGGATGACGGGAAAGAACAACGAAGACCGCTACGCCGTCTCGGCCTACCGCCTGGAAAAAGCGGGCAAGGCGCCGGCGCTCTTCGCCATTTTGGCAGATGGGATCGGCGGCCACCGCGCCGGAGAGATTGCGGCGGACATGGCGGTTGAGCTGGTGAGCAAGCATGTGGCTGCCAGCGACGGCAAAAAGCCGCTCGAAACCCTGGAGGAGGCCATCGGCGAGGCCAGCCGCCAGATTTACGCCCAGGCCGCCGCTGACCCCGAGCAACATGGCATGGGCGCCACCTGCGCCTGCGTATGGGTGATCCACAACCGGCTTTACACGGCCGCAATCGGTGACAGCCGCATTTACCTGATCCGCAACAAGAGAATCCGCCAGGTGAGCACCGACCACACCTGGGTCCAGGAAGCGCTGGATCGTGGCGTGATCAAGCCGGAAGAAGCCCCCAGCCACCCGAACGCTCACGTCATCCGGCGCTACCTGGGCAGCCCCGAGCCGCCCGCCGTCGATTTCAGGCTGCGCCTGGAGGACGGCGAAGACGACGCCCAATCTGCCGCCAACCAGGGCCTGCTGCTGCACGAAGGCGATCGCCTGCTGCTGTGCAGCGACGGGCTGACTGACCTGGTGCAGGACGTCGAGATCCTGAAAGTCTTCCAGAAAAACAAGCTGGACAATGTTCCCCAGGCCCTGATCGCCCTGGCCAACCAGCGCGGCGGGCACGATAACATCACCGTGGTGGCCATCAAGGCGCCGCGCGGCGCCTTTCGGCGCACGCCGGGCTTCGTGCGTGCCCTGGGGTGGGCGCTGGCCGTGCTGTTGCTAGCGGCGGCCATTGCCCTGGGCTGGTTCATTGGGCCGGACCTGTGGGCCGGGGTGACCGGCCAGGTGGCGGGCACCCAGACCCCTACCCTGAGCTTCGTCCTCACCGAGCCGGTGGTAGAGGCCTCGCCGACGCTGCCCCTGGCGCAAACGCCAGAGCCGACACTGGCCGCGAATACCCCGGCCGGAACCTTAACCAGCGTCACGCCCGCTGCGCCCCAGGCAACCGGGGCAGCAACACTGCTGCCTGCTGGCGGTCCAACCCTTACCCCCTGGCCGACGAATACACTTAAACCGTGAACGAACTTTGATAGAGTTGGATTTTTTAATATTCCGGCTCCGACCTCACCCCCAACCCCCTCTGCCACAGGCATGCTTCGCGATCCACGGGGTGGAGAGGGAGCTTTTTCTACAAATCGTGAATTTTTGGCCGTCCACCCGCTTGCGGGCGGACGGCCAATAATTCACGATTTTTAATCCCCCCGCCCGATTTGAGGTTGTGAAAAAATCCATATATGGCGGTCTGATTATGTAAATACCACCATATATGGCGTAAAAAAGCCCCCTCTGGCAATTTTTTCACAACCTC
>DBMK01000314.1 GCA_002298885.1 Anaerolineaceae bacterium UBA700 | reverse complement strand
GCCAAACTCCAGGTGGTTAAATTGTTTTCTTAAATAGAATTGACCGCGTTTTCTAATTGCTCAAGAGCCTTCTGCAGGATTGCCCGCGGGCAGGCGACGTTGAGGCGCTGAAAGCCTTCGCCGCCGGGGCCGAAGGGCACACCATCATTCAGGCCCAGGGCGGCGGTCTTCACCATGAACTTTTTCAGTTCCGCCGGCTCCAGCCCCAGCCCGCGGCAGTCGAGCCACACCAGGTAGGTGCCTTGCGGGCGGTAGATTTTGATGCGCGAGATGCGCTGAGTGAAAAATTCTTCCAGATAATCCAGGTTGCAAGCCAGGTACTCGAGGAGCTGCTCGAGCCACTCCGCGCCGTACGAGTAGGCAGTCTCCAACCCCAGCGCCCCAAAGATATTGGCGCCGCTCAGGTGCAGGCTGTCCAACTGGGAGCAAAACCGTTGGCGCAGCCACGGGTCGCTGATGATGGCATAGGAGGCTACCAGCCCGGCGATGTTGAACGTCTTGGTTGGGGCGCTCAGCGTGACCGTGTTGGCTGTAATCTTAGGCGAGAGGGAGGCAAAAGGCAGGTGTTTGTGTCCGCTGAACACCAGGTCGCAGTGAATCTCGTCCGAAACCACCAGGACGTTATTGCGCAGGCAAATCTCGCCCAGCCGGCGCAGCTCGTCCTCGCGCCACACCCTCCCCACCGGGTTGTGAGGCGAGCACAGGAGCAGGATGCGCGCCCGAGGGTCGCGCGCTTTCGCTTCCAGGTCGGCGTAATCCATCACGTACTGCCCGTTTTCGACCTTCAATGGGTTTTCAAGCAGTTGGCGCCCGTTCTCGGTGACGCTGCCAAAGAAGGGCGGGTAGACCGGCGGCTGCACGATGACCTTATCCCCCGGGTTCGAAAAGGCCAGCACTGCCAGGCCCAGCGACGGCACCACGCCATTGGCCGGCATAATCCATTCCTGCTGCAGCTCCCAGCCGTGGCGCTGCTTCCACCAGTCCATGATCGATCGGGTAAAGGAATCGGGGCGCAGCACGTACCCGTAGACACCCTCGGCGGCGCGCCGCGCCAGTGCCTCGATCACTGGCTGTGGCGCCCGGAAATCCATGTCTGCCACCCACAAGGGGATGGCTTCCTCACTGCCGAAGACCCGACCGGTGGCCCATTTGACCGAATCGGTCTTGCGCCGGTCGATGATCTCGTCGAAGTTGTAACGTATGCTCATGAATGTCTCCAAGGATTTGAATCGAACTCTAAGTGTATCATCGATTTATGCCTCACCCCCAGCCCCTCTCCTGAACCATGTTTCACCGCCTGGGAAAGAGGAGCGGCCGATTTTGGTCAGTTGTCTCCCCCTCTCCTGGAACACCCTGGCACCGCCCGCCAGGGCAGGTGTGTTTCACCGCTCCAGGAGAGGGGGCAGGGGGGTGAGGCCGGAAATTGCGGATTGATCATTCCATAGATCTACCTGGTTCGCAATATGTTAAAATTTATCCAAAGAATTGAAAAAAGGTATTCAAACCTGGAGACCCTATGTCCATTTTTGATGGCCAGCGATTAACTAACCAGACCTTCAAGCTCGACATCGAACGCATGCGCCGGGGGTGGTATTCCGACAAGTACTTCGTCAACATTTCGCAAATGCTTTCGGCATTATCCAGCCAGGGATATGCCTACTCCGGCCAGTCACCGCGCCTGCCGCAGGGCATCACGCCCGAGAACATCCTGGCCGGCGACCTGGAGGTGGAGATGCAGTGGTTCACCCGCCGCCCGGGCGAGACCCTGGTGGTGGGGATTGATAAAGCCCTCACCATGCTGCGCCACTGCACCGGCTATTGGGAGGGGGACCGCTTCGTGGATACGTCCGACCACCTGGAAGTGTGGGCCGTGCAGGACGGCTGCAAGGTGTCCGGCGACGGCGACCCGCTGGACGTCCAGCCGGTGATGAAGGTGCGCGGGCGCTACCGCGATTTCGCTATCCTCGAGACGCCCACCCTCGGAAACCTGACCCGCGCCAGCCGGGTGGCCAGCAACGTTTACGAGACGTTCATCGCCGCCCGCGGCAAGCCGGTCATGTTCTTCCCGGCTCGCTTTGACGCGCACGAGGTGCAGGCCGCCGACGGCTACGCCTACAGCATCGCTGTGCAGCGCTACAACCTGGACCACGCCAGCGCCCTCGGCCCATTCATCTCCACTGACGCCCAGGGGGATTGGTGGGGCGGCTACGGCGGCGGCACGGTGGCCCACGCCGCCATCGCCTGTTTCCTGGGCGATACCGCCGAGGCGATGCTGGCCTTCGGCAGGGTGCTCCCGGTGAGTATCTCGCGCATTGCCCTGGTCGATTTCAATAACGACTGCGCCGCCGATTCGCTCACGGTTTGTAAGGCGATGTTCGCCCGCTACCGCGAGCTCATGGATGCTGGCCAGCCCGAGGAGGCCGCCCGCTACAAGCTGTACGGCGTGCGCCTGGATACTTCGGCAAACCTGCGCGACCGCTCCGTACCCCCTCTCGGCGATCCGCAGCTCGACCTGGGCGTCACGCCGCGCCTGGTTTTCAACGTGCGTCAGGCGCTGGATACTGCCTGCGACGGCTGGGATCTGCCCGCCGGTTGGCGGAAACAGGCCAGCGAGTACTGCCGGGCGGTCAAGATCGTCGTCTCGGGCGGCTTCAACCCGGAGAAAATCCGCCGCTTCGAGCGCCTGCGCGTCCCGGTGGATATTTACGCTGTCGGTTCGTCCTTATTCGACAACCACGGGCCCACCGTGACCGATTACACCGCCGACGTCGTGCGTGTCAAAGTGCACGGCCAGTGGACCGATATGGCCAAGATCGGTCGCTTACCGTTGGATAATTTAGATTTAAGCCGTGTCTGGTAACACAGTGAATGGCCATGGGTACAATGTTTGACCGGAAGTGGGTTACTTAAATAAATGGACTCTGATACCTTAGCCGTCATTGTCGTCCTGGGCATCCTGGGAGTGTTCGCCGTCTTGATCTATGTCATGTTCGTTGGCCAGCGCCGGCTGAAGGCAAAGAAAGAAGAAATCGCCACAATGCTGGGCTTCCATCCTATTCCCCCGGATGCTGCGCTGCAGGCGCGGATTTTCCAGCTCCACACCCACAACCGCCGGCGCCCGGCTTATGAGCTGCAGTACGTTTTCACCCGCAGCTCGCCGGACGGCCAGCTTTACATTTACGACCTGGTCAGCCGTGATTCAGAGGGCTATACCGTGCATGAATCTTCTGCCGTCGCCCTGGAGTGCCCCGGCTGGACCCTGCCGCGCTTCAGCGTGTACCCGCGACTGGACCAGCCAGGCCGTACGGCCTCGCTGGCGAACCGCATGATTGCCTGGCTGGCTTCCAGAGATATGCCTGCCATCCCGTTCGATTCCTCGCCTGATTTTGAACAGAAGTACCTGGTCACCGGGGAGGATGCCGAGGGGGCGAGGCGCGTATTGAACGACCGGGTGCGCGGCCGGCTGCTCGGCACTCCTGGCCTGGCCCTGGAGGCCGGCGGCGACGCCTTTACCCTGTCTGTTCCGCATACTCGTATGCGCTACAGCGCCGAACCGATAGAGCGCACCCGCTCGCTGGTGGATATTGCCCTGGCCATTGCCAGAGAAATGGATTGAAAATGGATAAGAACGAAGTCCTTGCCCTCTTTGCCTATAACTATTGGGCAAACGATAAAATCCTGCAGGCGGCGGCCCAGGTGAGCCCTGAGCAATATACCGCCGCCGTGGCGGGATTAAGCTTTGGCAGCCTGAGCGGCACCCTGATGCACATCCTGGCCGCCGAAAATATCTGGCGCCGGCGACTCCAGGAGCACGTTTCCCCGCCCGCCTTGCTGAAAGAGGCTGAGTTCCCCACCCTGGCCGCTCTGCGCCAACGCTGGGGCGAAGAAGAAAGCGCCATGCGCGCCTATTTGGATACACTTTCCGACTCCGACCTATCCGGTAGCCTCCAGTACACTAACACGCGCGGCCAATCCTTCGAAACCCCGCGCTGGCAAATTCTGGCCCACGTCGTCAACCACGGCACCCAATTCCGCTCCGAAGCCGGCGTCGCCCTCACTGCCCTCGCCCATTCGCCAGGTGATACCGATTTGATCTTCTTTTTGCGTGAAATAAAATAATATACGGGGAACGGCCATGCCAATCGGAATGGATTTGAACGAGAAGGGCGTCCCGCCTGAGGCTCTGGTGGAAATGGGGCAAATAGACCCGAATTTTCTGCAGCAACTACTGGAAGGGGTCGGCCCGCAGTCCCAAAAGGCAGCCGTACGCAGCAATTGCTCGCAAGCCTTGATTTTGATGGCTCAAAAGTATCCGGAGGTTTTACTCCCGCATTGGAGTTATTTCGTCGAGCTGCTCCAAAGCGCCAACAGCTTTTCGAAATCCGTCGCCGTGTACGTGCTGTCCGAACTGGCCGCCTTGGACCCCACGAGCCGGTTTTTTTCCATCCTGGACGATTTTTACAACCTCTTGGGAGACGAAAGCGTAATCGTAGCCTGTAACATTGCTGCCGTCACGCCCAAAATTGTGCGCTCGCGCCCCGAGCTCGAATCTCGCATTACGCATAAACTGCTCGAATTTGATCATCTCTCCACTGGCGCCAGGCACAAAGACCTGATCGCAGCGTACATCATCGAGGCCTTCCAGTCCTATTACGATTTGGCCCAAGATAGGAACGCCATTGTTGGCTTCGTGTGGAAGCGCCAGGACTGCTCCAGTCCCAAAACCCGCAAGCTGGCCAAGGAGTTTATAAAAGGATTAAATTAAATTGGACTGCTGGATATGGAATAAGAACTTGCAGCAAAGTCCACCTCCAGCATTGCCCAATCACCTTCATTGTCCCAGCGCAAGCTAATTCCAGAGTCGCAGGTTTCAGGCATACTGAACATTCCGTTAAACGCAGGGTGGCGATTCCGAAAACGAATTAATTCGAACAGCGATTGCACGACCGGGCGCTGGATGGCTTGATCTACTTCATCGAGTGTATAAAAATGCCGGTTAATATCCCGCCCCACACCGCTTTTTGCGAGCAAGCTCATATCGTTCTCACCTGCCAGTAAGCCCACATAATAGACCTGTGGCACACCAGGGACAAAAAACTGAATCGCACGTGCCAACAAATAATCTTTGTCATTGCGCCCAAGTGCGTCGTAAAATGTGCAGTTCACCTGATATTGATCGAGGTTGGAAGCCGCCGCGCCAGTAGCCATGCGGCTCTGTCCTCTGCTATTGGTGTGGATTCTTTCTACAAGAGCCCCCAATTCTTTCGAAGGAATTAATCCTGGGCGAATTTCAGGATTATTTACATCTGCGTCGACATCAATCACCCCAATTCCATCGTGCGTGTCCAACACTGTAATGGCATTTCGAGGACTGATTTCCAGCCATTTTTTCAAGTAACGGGCAGTTTGATTAAATATGGCGTGTATCACCAGCGGGGGCAGCGCGAAATCATAAACTCGATCCACCAGGCGAGCTATTTCGATCTGCCTGAGAAAATGGGAATGAATTTCGACGAGTGCTTCGATCCCCAATGCTGCCGCTTGCTTGGTAATTTCCTCAATAAAAGCAAAAGTCTCGGGGATCATGAAACAACTGGTCCCAGATTTTTTAACGGCATATCCAACAGCATCCAACCGCACCATGCGGATGCCATTTTCATGCAGCGTTCGGAGTACTGATTGAAGGTAGTCTTTCCCTTGAGAATGAATCACATTTATGTCTATTTGTTGTTTCGAGAAAGTTGTCCATAAAAGGCGTTTCTGGTTATTTTTTAGCGTAATGTAGGAAAAGGGAAGGCCAGGGCGTGGGCGATAGATGGTTAACAAATCAGCTTCGGTGGCGCCGTTCGGAAAGATGCTGCCCATGGTTAAAAACAAGTCTTTATAAATAGAAGCATCGCCTTTTTCGAAGTAATCCTGAAATTGCGGAGAGGACGAGGATACATGATTGACGATTAAGTCTGCCATCAGGTCCACATCCTGTCCCATTGCTTTGATGTCTGCCCAACTTCCCAAGATCGGATCGATCCTTGTGTGGTCAATCGGGTCAAAACCGGCATCGGCTCCGTGAATGGGATAATAAAATGGGAGAATATGAACACCGCCAAACAGGCCGGCGAGTGGGCCTTTTAATAACCGATGTAAAGCATTAATATCGCTTCCCCCCAGGCGATCAGCGTAAGTAATGAGCTGTACCTTATTTTTCATGGTGTTTATATCTGCGTTAATGCCATGCTCATCCCTATAATTCAAGGCATATTTTCCAGTTAGACACCCGGCACAATTGTCCCTTGGGACGTTACAAGGATTATCCCTTGACCGAGCCTTGGAGAAGCGCCATGATGATCTGGCGTTGGAATAAAATGAAGATAACCAGGGTGGGTACAAGGATTAGGATCGTGCCGGCGCAAAGCAGGGGGACATCGGTCGCGTAGTGGCCCTGGAACGCGCCTAATGCGCCGGCCATTGTTCTCTGTGACGGGTCCTCAACGAGCACCAGCGCAAGCAGAAACTGGTTCCACGTCCATACGGACATGAGGATGCCGAGCGACGCGATTGGCGCCCGCGCCAGCGGGACGTGGATTTGCCAGAACAGGTCCCACGTGGTCGCGCCATCGACACGGGCCGCCTCCGAGATCTCGGACGGCATATTGACGAAGTGAGCCCGCATCCAGAAGACCGCAAAGGGCATGTACAAGGCGATCAGAGGCAGCACGATGGCGAACCGCGTGTTGTAGATCCCCAATGTTCGCTCCAAAATGTAGATCGGGATGATAATCCCGGGAAACGGGAGGGTCAGC
Organism: Anaerolineaceae bacterium UBA700; assembly: GCA_002298885.1. The sequence goes on along the minus strand of DBMK01000314.1, from coordinate 10,111 downwards.
CCGAACACAAATAAGGAGAGGAGTAATCCCGCGCCGGGAATTCGAAGGAGACCGATGGCGAATCCGGCCATTGTTGAAATCACGAGGGACACCGGTACAACGGCGAGCACAATGAACGAGCTCGACATGAGCAGGGCGGGCATTTCCGCGACTTTGAACGCCTGCACGAAGTTGCCCCATTGCGGATTCGCGGGCCATTCGAGCCCGTTAGGCACAGTCCCCGATGGATGCAGCGCGGTCATGAAGATGCTGATAAACGGCAGGATCGTGAACGCCATCAACGTCAGAAGGAGCGTTCGACCTGCCCAAAGTTCGCTGCGGGCAACTCTCATCGCGCACTCTCCCGACTCAACCGCTGGATTGGGAGAATGACGATAACGACGAGGACCATGAGCATGACGGCCAGAGCAGACGCCAGGCCAATGGATCGCTGGGTGAATGCAAGGATGTAAATCTGAATCCCAGGGACAGCCGTCGAGTTGCCGGGCCCGCCGGCTGTGGAGACGTACACAATGTCAAACGCGGCCAGCGCGGCGATTACCGTGACGGTCAGGCACACGCCGATCTCGTTTTTGAGAAGCGGGATGGTGATCGAAACGAACTCCTTGAACCAACTGGCGCCATCGATCCTCGCAGACTCATAGAGGGCCGGGTCAACTTTCGACATACCGGTCAATAACAGAACAGTGCAGAATCCCAACAAGACCCAGATTCCGATGATACCAACGGATGGGAGCGCCCAGTCGAAGTCGCCAAGCCAGGCGCGGGCAACCGTGCCAAGGCCGATTGCCCTGAGAATCTGATTGATCAAGCCAGGGAGGGCCAGCAGCCACCCCCAAATGATGCCGGCAGCGACGAGCGGAATGACCTGGGGCAGAAATAGAACGGTCCTGGCGATTGCTCCGAGCCGCCCGGTAGCCATGCGATGGATCACGCTTGCTACAATGAGACCAAGGCCTACCGGAATCAGGCTGAACCATATGACCAGCCAGAACGCATTGACGATGGTCCCAAGCAGGTCTGGCACCTCGAAGACAGTGGCGTAGTTCTTTAACCCGACCCAGGTTGCGGGACCGACGCCGTTCCAGCGGAAGAGTGAGTACAGGATGGTCAGCAGCAGGGGTACGAGCACGAAGACCACGTACATGAGTAGAGCTGGCAGGACGAACAACCAGCCAACAAAGGTCTCCCGGCGGACCCTTTTGTTGAGGAATGTCCGCCGGGAGATTGCAGGGGCTACAGGGCGATTGTCTGATGTCATCATCGATGTGTCCGTCGATTTGGAAGCCGCAGGCATCGTCCTGCAGCCGTCATCATTACTGAGTGAGTTCCCTCTCGTATTCAGCTTGGACGGCTTTGAGCAGGCCAGCCGCGTCCTGCTTGCCGCCGACCATCTTTTGTAGCTCGGGCGTCCAGCCCTGGGCGAAGATTGAGCTCGTCGAATTGGCGATGAAGTCCATTGACGTGCCAGCCTTGCCGACGACAGGTCCTGCGGCAAGCGTCTCGTTCGTAACCGAGCCGGCAGTAACGGAAGGCATCGTGGCATCGGCCGGACCACCGGGGTTCGATCCGCCGATCGTGACGTCGATCTGGCGGGCCTTGTCGTTCGTGGCGATCCAGTTGAAGAAGAACGCAGCGCAGTCGGCATTCTTTGCTTTCGCAGCGATGCCATACGTCAGCGGGGCGGACATTGCCGCCGGGCTGCCACCGGCTGTGGCAGGCGGCATCAGGAAGAAACCGACGTTGCCGGGCATACCGGAATCGTAGCCAGCGTTCTGCCAATCGCCGTTGAAAGTGAAGACACCTTCGCCCTTCGTGAACCGGGCGGCTGCATCAGTGTATTCGATGGCATTGATATCGGGTGGGAAATAACCGCTCTTGATCCACTGCTCTAGATGCTGCGCAGCTTTCAGGTTATCCGGGGTATCGATCGTGGCGCCCTTTTTCTGGAAGATCCAGTCATTGATGGGTTGGACCGGGCCAACGGAAGCCATGAGCGCTTGCAGCGGGAAGGCCAGCCCCATTCCGCTCTTTGCGCTGCCCCACTCCATGATTGGGAGGAGTCCAGCGGATTTCGCCTTTGCGAGCAGGGCATCGAACTCATCGAGTGTTTTGGGCGGCTCGGTCATGCCGATCTGAGTGGCCAGTTTCTTGTTGTAAAAGATGCCGGTCAGGCTGTAGTTGAGGCCCATGGCATACAGCGCGCCGGAGCCGCGTGTTCCGTCCGCTGCGACGCGGTTCTGGTTGAGCTGGGGCACCGGCCACTTATCCCATCCGAAAGCTGTGGCGTAACTGTCGAGGTTCTTGAGTAGCCCTTCCTTGGCAAACGAAACCATGGTCGGCAGCCGGATCAGGTCGGGCGGATTGTCACCCGAGAGGAGACGCGGTGTCTCATTGATGAGATTGGCGAACTGGTCTTGTTTGATGTCAAAAGTGACGTTCGGATACTGTTTGGTGAACTCGTCGGCGAGCTTGAAGGGGATATCGAAGCCCGTCTCGAAGTAAGCATTTAGCACGACAGACCCCGTCCCGCAGTTAGGGGTCGCTGGGGCCGCAGTCTGTGTTGGTGCCGCAGTCGGCGGAACCGTGGTGGGTGCAGCCGTAGCTGGTGGTGTGGTAGGGGCTGCTGTGGGCGGCGGCGTGGTGGGCGCAGTAGTAGCCGGCGGATTGGTCGGCGCTGCGGTTGTTGCGGCAGGCGCACAAGCCGCAAGCAGGGTCGAAACGATCACGAGCATCGAAACTACAGTCAAAAACTTCTTGCTCATTTCTCTTTCTCCTTTCGATTTTAATCAAGATTTTGCCGAGGGGATAGGGCTTTGGCTTTTGAATTCGCGCAAAACGAACCTGCTAAAACTTGAAAGGATACGAACGAATTGCAAGCGGTAACATGAAAGCACTTTCATTAACAATATACGTTGATTCCAAACAAAAGTCAATATCTTTTTTTATGCAGTTTTTCGTTCGATAATGTTGAGGGGAATTTTGACGTGCCTTGGCACCTGGGATGACGATTCGATTTGTGCAAGCAATATTTCCACCGCCAGCCGCCCGGACTCATCCAAATGCTGGCAAATGGTGGTCAGGTCTGCATATTCGGCCATGTCGAGATCATCGAAACCGATAACTGCCAGTTTCTCCGGTACATCCACATTCAATTGACGCGCAGCCTTGAGCACTCCGAGAGCCTGGAAATCGGTTGCCGCGAAAATGGCAGTGGGCGGCGCGGCAAGTTTTAACAATTCCCTGGCGACCTGGCGGGTTTGTTCCTGGGAATATGGGGCAAGGCGTACAAATGTTTCAGGAAGATCGATCCCGAATTCCTTTAACGCTTGCCGAAATCCGCTCAACCGTAAACTTACCGGGTGAAGAGAATACTCTGGCAAATCGGTATCACCCAAAAAAGCGATCCTGCGATGGCCTTTCTTGAGTAAATAGGCGGCTGCCATGTGCCCGCCTTGCACGTCATCTATCTCCACGCAATTAAGTTTGGGATGGGGATACTCGATCAGCACGGTTGGCAATCCATTGTCTACCAGGCGGCGGGCATCCTTGTCGCCGACCGGTAAAGACAGGACGATGAGCCCATCAAGGTTACCGGTTAATGGCAAAGTGGAAAGATATCTTTGGAGGTTATTGGTTGAATCAACTGTATAAATGACCAGCTCAAAATTCATGGGGGATAAGGCGCCCGCAATACCCCGCAGCCTTTGAACGAAGGATGGAGCCGTGAAGAAAGGCGTAATCACCCCGATGCGGCCGTTTTTTTGCATGGCCCGGGCGCGTGCTTCAGCTTTTGGCACAAACCCTAAAGCATCGATGGAGGCAATTACTCGTTCTTGGGTCTCGGAATTGACCTTGTTGGGGGCATTCAGCATACGCGACACGGTGGTAATACTTACCCCGGCAAGTTTAGCAACATCGTAGATGGTTGGACTTTTCTTCTTCTTATCCATAAATATTTCGAAAAGACAGAACTGAAAGCACTTTCAGTCTATCATTCGATCCTCAACCTGTCAAACGATATTGGGCCTTGCCACGCCGGATGCTGCTAATTGGGTGGTAAAACCACCCGGTTACGGTTTTTTTAGAACAATCACCACCCAATCCCCCATCTGCCTCTGTTCCACAAACGCCAGGCCTTTGGCTTCGGCGGCGGTCTGCACCTCGGGGGCCTGCTCATCCAGAATGCCCGCCAGCGCCAACAAACCGTCCGCGCTGACCAGGTCTGCCAGGCCGGTTTCGAACAGGCGGATGATCACCGGGGCCAGGATGTTGGCCAGTACCAGCGGGGCGCTGCGCAGGCTGAACTTGCCCTGGCGCACCTCGGCTACAGAACCCAATCCCAATTCCAGCCGCTCTGCGACCCCATTGATCTGCGCGTTCTCGCGGCTCGAGAGGATCGAGGCGCTGTCGATATCCACGCCCAGCGCCCGGCCGGCCCCCAGCTTTAGCGCTGCAATCGACAGGATGCCCGAGCCGCAGCCGACGTCGATGATATCCTGGCCCGGCTGCACGTATTTTTCAACCGTTTCAAGGCACAACTGGGTGGAAGGATGTGTGCCGGTACCAAAGGCCGAGCTGGGATCAATGCTCACCGCCACCCGCCCGGGGGTCTTTTGATCGATCCAGGCTGGTAAAATGATCAAACGCTGTCCGATGGGGATCGGATGGTAATGTTTCTTCCAGGCTTCCATCCAGTTCTCATCCTCAATGGGCCTGAAGACCAGGTCGGGCAGGGGCTGGATCTGGCCCAGGTGCCACAGCGCCTCCAAGAGGCGCTGCCTTTTCTCCTCCAGGTATTCGTCGATTGGCAGGTAAGCGTACACGCGCACCGGCCCAAACGGTGTCCCTTCGTCTTCGGCGTCGTTGTATTTGACCCCGCTCTCGTAGACAACGCCGTTCGAGGCAAAGCGGTCGAGCACCTCGGCCACGGCTTCGGCCAATTCGCCGTCTACCGCCATCGAGACTTCCATCCAGCGCGCCTCAGCCACCCAGCACGTCCTTGAGCCGGTCGACGAAGCTCTTTTCCTGCGGCCTCACCTCGCTGCCCAGCGTGTGTGCCAGTTCTTCGAACAACTTACGCTGTTCGGCGGTGAGTCGGGTAGGCACTTCCACCTCAATCATCACCAGCTCGTCGCCGCGCCCGCTGCTGCGCAGGTGGGGGACGCCCTTGCCTTTGAGCGTGATCACCTTGCCCGGCTGCGTTCCGGCGGGGATGCTCAGCTTGGTGGTTCCGTCCAGGGTGGGGATTTCGACCTCCGCGCCCAGGGCAGCCTGGGCCAGGTTGATGCCCAGGTTGAGCATGATGTTGTCGTCGCGGCGGTGGAAGAATTTGTGCTGCTTGACCGACACTTCCAGGAACAAGTTGCCGTTCGGGCCGCCGTTCTCGCCCGGCTGACCCTCGCCCGCCAGGCGGATTTGCGTGCCGTTATCCACCCCGGCCGGGATGGAAACCACTTTGTGCACCGTCTTGCGTTCCTGGCCGCGCCCGCGGCAGACGTGGCAGGGGGTGGCGTTCACTTCGCCGCTCCCATTGCAGGTGGGGCAGGTCGTGACCTGCACCATCGAGCCCAGGAAGGTCTGGCGCACCTGGCGCACCTCGCCCTTGCCGCCGCAAGTGGCGCAGCGGGTGGGGTTGGTGCCCGGCTCAGCGCCGCTGCCGCGGCAGGTTGTGCAGATCTCATCCCGGGTGATGTCGATGTCCTTATCCACGCCGAAAACCGCTTCCTCAAACGTGAGCTGGACGGTGTAGGACAGGTCGGCGCCGCGGCGCGGGGCATTGCGTCGGCGCGAGCGCCCGCCCCCAAACCCACCAAAACCAAACAATTCCTCGAACAGGTCCGAAAAATCGACCGTGGTGAAGTCCGGCATCCCGCCCATCCCGCGCAAGCCTTCGGCCCCATAACGGTCGTAGGCCGCCCGCTTTTCCGGGTCCGAAAGCACGGCGTACGCCTCGTTCATTTCCTTGAATTTTTCTTCGGCGTCGGGCTCCTTATTTACGTCCGGATGGTATTTGCGCGCCAGGTTGCGGAACGCAGCCTTCAGCTCATCCGGCGAGGCGTTGCGCTTTACGCCTAAAATGTCGTAATAATCACGAGATGCCATTCGATTTCCTGTTTCGCTACTTTAATTTAAGAAATTTTTACCACAGAGGCACAGAGACACAGAGAAGAAAAAATAAAGAACTTCTCTGTGCCTCTGTGTCTCTGTGGTGAGATTCTAACACCAATATTTCAATACCACTTCACGCAAAGGCTACCCGGCGTTGTGGAATTCTCCGTCCACTACGTCGTCGCCGGAGGGGCCGCTGGAGTCGCCTGGGCCACCTTCGGCAGGACCGGCACCGCCGTCTCCGCCCGCATCGGCCGGGCCGCCTGGGCCACCCGGACCGCCGGGACCACCCGCAGCCGGGCCGGCCTGCTGGTAAGCCGCCGCCCCAACCTTCTGAATCACCTGGCCCAACTCGTCGGTCGCCTTGCGCATGGCGTCGGAATCGTCCTTATCCATCACTTCTTTAACCGCCTGGACCTTGCTCTCAACCTGGCTCTTCAGGTCCGCCGGCACCTTGTCTCCCAGCTCGCGCAGCGTCTTTTCGGCCGTGTAGACCGTGTTATCGGCGTAATTGCGCGCTTCGATCAGCTCTTTACGCTTCTTGTCCTCGTCGGCGTGCGACTCGGCCTCCTTGCGCATACGATCCACTTCGCTGTCGCTCAGGCCGGACGAGGCCGTGATGGTGATATGCTGGCTGCGCTGAGTGGCCTTGTCCTGCGCCGTCACCTTGAGGATGCCGTTGGCGTCGATGTCGAACGTTACCTCAATCTGGGGGATGCCGCGTGGCGCCGGCGGGATGCCATCGAGGATGAACTTGCCCAGCGATTTATTGTCCACCGCCATCGGGCGCTCGCCCTGCAGGACGTGGATCTCCACCTGGGTCTGGCTGTCACTGGCGGTCGAGAAAATCTGGCTCTTGCGCACCGGGATGCTGGTGTTGCGCTCGATCAGCGGAGTTGCCACGCCGCCGTACGTCTCCACTGAAAGGGTCAGCGGGGTCACGTCGATCAGCAGGATATCCTTGAACTGGCCGCCCAACACGCCGGCCTGGATGGCTGCGCCGATCGCAACTACTTCGTCGGGGTTAACGCCCTTGTGGGGTTCCTTGCCGAACAAGCGTCGCACGGCTTCCTGCACGGCGGGCATGCGGGTCATACCGCCCACCAGCACCACTTCGTTGACGTCCTGGGGTTTCAAGTTGGCGTCGGACAGGGCCCGGCGCATGGGGTCGAGCGTTTTCTCGACCAGGTCGCCGGTGAGCTGCTCCAGCTTGGCCCGGGTCAGGTTGGTCACCAGGTGCTTGGGTCCGGAGGCGTCCGCCGTAATGTAGGGCAAATTGATCTCGGTCTGCATCAGGGTCGAAAGCTCGATCTTGGCCTTCTCGGAGGATTCCTTGAGGCGCTGCAGGGCCTGGCGGTCCATGCGCAGGTCGATGCCGTTTTGTTTCTTGAAATCTTCGACCAGGTAATCCATCACGCGCTGGTCGAAATCGTCGCCGCCCAGGAAAGTATCGCCCGAGGTCGAGCGCACCTGGAAGACGCCTTCGCCTACGTCCAGGATCGAGATGTCGAACGTGCCGCCGCCCAGGTCGTAAACTGCGATGACTTCATTTTTCTTCTTATCCAGACCGTAGGCCAGCGAGGATGCGGTCGGCTCGTTGATGATGCGCTTCACTTCCAGGCCGGCGATCTTGCCGGCGTCCTTGGTGGCGTTGCGCTGGGCATCGTTGAAATAAGCCGGCACCGTGATCACCGCTTCGGTGATCGTCTCGCCCAAATAGGCCTCGGAATCCGCCTTGAGCTTGGCCAGGATCATGGCCGACACTTCCGGCGGCGAATATTCCTTGCCGTCCAGCACCACTCGCACGTCCCCGTTGGGCGCCTTGGTCACCTTGTAGGGTACGCGGCTAAGGGTGCGCTGCACCTCGGGGTCGTCGTATTTGCGGCCCATGAAGCGCTTGATCGAGAAGACCGTGTTCTCAGCGTTGACAATGGATTGGTTGCGCGCCACCCGGCCCACCAGGCGCTCGTGGTTCTTATTGACCGCCACTACCGAGGGGCACAGCCGTTCGCCTTCGGCGGTGGGAATGACGACCGGTTCGCCGCCGCTCATCACTGCCGCTACTGAATTGGTAGTCCCCAGGTCGATGCCGATGATTTTTCCCATAGATGATTCCTCCTATTTTGCTACTCGCACCAGCGCCGGGCGCAGCACCCGGTCGCCGATTCGATAACCTTGCTGAACGACTTCGATTATTTCCCCGCTCTGGTGGTCGGGATTGTCCTCGTGAGTCAGCGCTTCGTGCTGGGTCGGGTCGAAAAGCTGGCCCTCGGCCTGGATGCGCTCCACGCCTTCGTTATCCAGGATGGTTTGCAGCTTGCGATAGATCAGCTCGACCCCTTCGGCCCAGGCCGCGCCTTCTCCCTGGGTGGGGCGGCTTTTCAATGCCCGCTCCATGTCGTCCAGGATCACCAGGTACTTCTTGAGCACCTGCCCGGTGATGTTGAGCGTGGTTTGCGCCTGGTCGCGTTCGATGCGCCGCCGGTAATTTTGGAACTCGGCCCGTTCGCGCTGCCAGCCATCCAGGTAATCCTTGCCCTGCTGCACGGCCTTGTCTTTTTCCTCCTGCATGGCGGTATATTCCTCCATGCTCAAGGCGACCATCGGCACCTGGGGCAGCGGCTCGGTCTTGTGTTCGGACGCCGGCGATTCGGAGCCGGCCGGCGCATTGTTCACTGGCTGGGCGTCTTCCGGCGGCTGGTTTTTTTCCTCGTCTTCGTGTTTGCGATGTTTGTGTTCCGTCATGTACACCTCAAAAGAAATTAATCTCCCAACGTATCGGTTACCAGGTCGCTCAACAGGCCGGCCAGGAACCGTACGGTTGAAATCGTGCGCCCGTAGGACATGCGCATCGGCCCGAGCACGCCCAGCGTGCCCGTGATGACGCCCGGCATGCCGTAGCGCGCCAGCACCACCGAGAAGGGGCGCAGTTCGCTCCATGTACCCTCGCCGCCGATGAGCACCTGCACGCCGCCCAGGCTGCTGGTCGGCAGCGAGCGCGTCACCAGATTTTGCAGCACCGAGCGCTCTTCCAGCACGTGCACCGCCCGCCGGGCTTCTTCGGAGCCGGTAAACTCCGGCTGGGCCAGCACGTTGGCCAATCCGTCCAGGTAAACTTCGCCGGCGACCGCCGCCGAGGCCTCGTTCATCTCCTCGATGACCCAATCCAGCCCTTCCAAAGCAAACCCGTCCAGCGCGGCGCGTTGGCTGCGGATGGATTCCAGATCTTTTCCCTCCAGAAGGTTGGTAAGATTCAACGCGATGTTCGAAAGCTGTTCCTGGGGGATGGCTTCGCTGGCGGTGATGATGCGCTGGTGAACTTCGCCGCCCACCATCACCAACACCATCAACACCTGCCGGCCGCGGGTTGAGATCAGCTCCAGGTGCTTGAAGCGGGCCATCTCCGGGTGGGGGGCGGTCACTAGGCTGGCGGCGCGGGATTGGTTGGCCAGCACCGAGGCCGTCAGGCGCATCCACTGGTCTACGTCGTGGCGCATCTGGTAGAACTGGTGCGAAATGGTTCGCCGGGTGGTGTCCGGCAGCTCGGTCTCTTGCAGAAGCCGGCCCACGAAATAACGGTAACCTTCCTCGCTGGGCACGCGCCCGGCCGACGTGTGCGGCTGGCGCAGGTAGCCCATGTCGGTCAGCGCGCTCAATTCATTGCGCACGGTAGCCGAGCTCATGTCAAGGTGGTAGCGCTCGACCAGGTGCTGGCTGCCAACCGGCAAGGCCGTGCGGATGTGCTCGTGCACGATGAGGGTGAGGATGAATTTTTGGCGTTCTGTAAGCTCGTTCATACCATTCGGGCCATGACCTTGCCCAGAACCTTGCAATGAATGTGCCAGTTGCACAGATTCTGCTCTTTTTTAGCACTCTCAGGTCGAGAGTGCTAAAATATCGAGAATAATGGTATCATGACTGGGATTGATAGTCAAGACGGGTACGCCAACGCTAATAAAACTCTGATATTCTTTTATTATGGTGCGGCGCTGCGACAGCA
>DBMK01000221.1 GCA_002298885.1 Anaerolineaceae bacterium UBA700 | reverse complement strand
CTCGATGCGCATGAGCTGGTTGTACTTGGCCACCCGGTCGGAGCGGGCGGGGGCGCCGGTCTTGATCTGGCCCATGTTCAAGGCCACGGCCAGGTCGGCGATGGTGGCGTCCTCGGTCTCGCCGGAGCGGTGCGAGGTGACGGCGCGCCAGCCGGCGCGCTGGCAGGTCTCGACGGCTTCGATGGTCTCGGTCAGGCTGCCGATCTGGTTGAGCTTGACCAGCAGGGCATTGGCGGCTTTTTCCTTGATCGCACGGCGGACGCGCTCGGGATTGGTGACCAGCAGGTCGTCGCCAACAATCTGGATCTTGCTGCCGATCTCCTTCACCATTAGCTTCCAGCTATCCCAGTCGTCCTGGGCCAGCCCGTCTTCAATGGACACGATGGGGTATTGCTCCACCCAATGTTTCCAGAAGGCCACCATTTCCTCGCCGGTCAGCTTCTTGCCTTCCTTGCGCAGGTTGTAGGTCTTGGTCTCCTCGTCGTACAGCTCGGAGGCAGCCGGGTCGAGCGCAATGCCAACCTGTTCGCCGCGTCCGGTTTTGAAGCCGGCTTTGGCAATCGCTTCCAGGATGACTTCCACGGCCTCGGAATTGGCCTTGAGGGCGGGGGCGTAGCCGCCTTCGTCGCCGACGAGCGTGATGTATCCTTTGCTCTTGAGCACGCTCTTGAGGGCGTGGTAGATCTCGGCTCCCCAGCGCAGGCCTTCGGCAAAAGAAGGGGCGCCCAACGGCATGACCATGAATTCCTGGGCGTCGGTTGACTGCCAGGCCGTGTGTGCGCCGCCGTTCAAAATATTCATCATCGGGACGGGAAGCATGTGGGCGTACACGCCGCCGATGTAGCGGTAGAGCGGCAGGCCGATGGAGTTCGCCGCGGCCTTGGCGACCGCCAGGCTGGTGCCCAGGATAGCATTGGCGCCAAACTTCGATTTATTGGGGGTGCCGTCCAACTGGATCAGTCTCTCGTCAATTGCTTTCTGTTCCACGGCGTCCCAGCCCTGCAGTTCTTCGGCGATTTCGTCGTTGATGTGTTGGACTGCAGTGAGGGTGCCCTTGCCCAGGTAGCGACTCTTGTCGCCATCCCGCAGCTCGAGGGCTTCGTGAATGCCGGTTGAGGCGCCCGAGGGTACTGCAGCCCGGCCCCAGCTTCCGTCCGCCAGAACCACTTCCACCTCAACCGTTGGATTACCACGCGAATCGAGGATCTCCTGTGCAATTACTGAATCGATTGTCGTGTCCATAGCTATCCTTTCAGGGAATTAGAATGATTCTCTTTTATTTTCGTCTTACTTTGGAACGATGGTTTCCCATCATTGTTGAGCAAAAGACCTGGCTACCACGATTTCAGGGATCCTCAGGGCGCAGCCGCCCATTCCCTAGCGCACTGGATTGAGTTTTGTCCAGACAAGTATAATACGATTCTTTTTATTTAAAGTCATTACGTGAAAAACGTCACGACTTGCGGTAAGGCACGCCGCTCCGTTCGCAAACAGCTTGCAGGAAAGCCACGAACAGCGGGTGGGGGCGGTTGGGCCGCGACAGGAATTCCGGGTGGAACTGCGTGCCGACCATGAAGGGATGGTCGGCGATCTCGGCAATTTCGACCAGCCTGCCGTCTGGCGAAAGGCCGGAGAAGACCATGCCGGATTCTTGCAGCGACTGGCGGTAATTATTGTTCAGCTCGAAACGGTGGCGGTGGCGTTCCTGCACCAGCTCCTCGTTGTAAGCGGCCCTGGCAATGGTTCCGGGTTGGAGACAGCACGGGTACAGCCCCAGGCGCATGGTGCCTCCCAGGTCGGTGATGCCCTGCTGTTCAAGCATTAAATCAATCACCGGATAGGGAGTGGCACGGTCGAATTCGGTGGAATTGGCCTTTTCATCGTGGAAAACTTCGCGCCCGAACTCGACTACCATGAGCTGCATTCCCAGGCACAGTCCAAGGTACGGCACCTTTTCGGTGCGGGCGTAATGGGCGGCCTGGATCTTGCCTTCGATGCCGCGGCTGCCGAAACCACCCGGTACGATGATCCCGTTGGCCGATTTGAGGGTTTCCCAGCCGCGCCCTTTTTCCAGCTCGGCCGAATGGACCCAGCTCAGGTCCAGCTCAACCCCCAGCTTCAACGCGGCGTGTTTGAGTGCCTCGCGCACGGATATGTAGGCATCGTGCAGCTCCACGTATTTGCCGACCAGGGCAACTTTTACCTCAGGTTTAGGCCGGGTCACTTCTGTCACCAGCGCCTGCCATTCGGTCCAATCCGGCTGTTTGCGCGGCTGCAGGCCAAGGCGTTGGAGCATGAAATCGGCGATGCCGGCTTTTTCCAGGGTCAACGGTATTTCGTACAACACCGGGTTGGTCACCATGGCGACAACGGCGCGTTTATCCACGTCACAGAAAAGGGCAATTTTTTCACGAAGGCTGTCCTCAACCGGGAAATCGGAGCGAGCCACGATCATATCCGGCGAGATACCGATGGAACGAAGCTCACGGACCGAGTGTTGGGTTGGTTTGGTCTTCAGCTCGCCGGTTGCGCCGATATAGGGAAGCCAGGTCACGTGGACAAAGAGGGTGTTCTCGCGCCCCAGGTCGGTGCGCAGCTGCCGGATCGCTTCCAGGAAGGGCTGGCTTTCGATATCGCCAACCGTGCCTCCAACCTCGACCAGGACGATCTCGGCGCTGGTGGCCTTGGCGACCATGGCGATGCGGCGTTTAATTTCGTTCGTAATGTGCGGGATGACCTGGATCGTGCCGCCCAGGTAATCGCCGCGGCGTTCCTTGCCGATCACCTCGGAATAGACCTGCCCGGTGGTGATGTTGCACACCTTATTCAGGCGGATATCGATGAACCTTTCGTAATGTCCCAGATCCAGGTCCGTCTCGGCCCCGTCGTCGAGCACGAAGACTTCGCCGTGCTGGTAAGGGCTCATTGTGCCTGGATCGACGTTGATGTACGGGTCCAGCTTTTGGACCGCCACCTGAAAGCCGCGCTCTTTCAGCAGCCTGCCGGTTGCCGCTGCGGTAACCCCTTTTCCAACCGAACTGACCACACCACCGGTAAAAAAGATGTACTTGGGAGCCATTTATACCTCCGGATAATTAAAAAGATGGGTCTTGGCGGGAGAATATCACCCGCCAAGACCCACAATCCTTTCGCCCTGGGAGAGGATCAGGATGACTTAGCTTTATGCTCCAGAGTCCGCGCCAGGAGCTCTTCCTGTTCCTGGCTGACGGCCTTGGTCTTGCGGGATTTTTCTTCCTGCATTTTCTTTTTGGTCTTGGCACGTTCCATGGCTTCACGGAGGGCAATTTCCATGGCGGTCGGTTCGGCCTCGACGGGAGCGGGCTCCTGCATATTGGCCAGCAGTTCAACCGATTCGCTCAGGCCATCCTCGTTCTTGCGGCGGGGGGCTTTGCGCGGGCGGCGCGGGGCAGCCGGCTTCTCACGCGGCGCCTGGTATTCGACGGCGCGAGTAGGTTCTTCGACTTTGACCGGTTCAGGAAGCAGGGCCTTCATGCTCAACTTGATTTGCTTCTTGCGCCGGTTAAAATCCAGAACCTGCGCTTCGATTTCATCGCCTTCGTTTACCACATCCGATGGCTGCTTGACGTAACCGTGCGCCATTTCGCTGATGTGAACCAGGCCTGGGCGCTCGGCGCCAATTTCCACAAATGCCCCAAACTTTTCGAGGCGGACGATCTTGCCCTTAACCGTCATGCCTTTCTTAATGTCTCGCCACTCCAGGTCGAGCGGCTTAATCATGGTCAGTTCGATGCGGCCATCTTTAACTTTCTTGACCCATACATCCACTTCCTGGCCGATTTGCAGCACGTCTTCCACTCGCTTAATGGGTTCATCGGTCGGGGCGATCAACTGCGATATGTGGATCGCAGCCGGCTGTCCTACGCCGATGTCAAGGACAGCCCCCGCAAGGGCAATTTTTAAAACTTTACCGGTATAGTGCATCTTTGGTTTTACTTCTTCGCGGTCGGTGACCGCAACGCTTGAGTCCATACAGTTTCTCCCAAGGGATAATTTCAGCAAACCTGGATTATACCTTTCAAGGATGAAACTGTCAATTAATAATCATGGCAATTTGGAGAATATGTCGGACAAAAGGGGAAAGAGACTAGAGGAGAGAGAGTAGAGAGTAGAGAACAGGGAATAAAGAGTGGAGAGCAGTGAAATCGAAAATGGAAAATTCCTATTCTCAACTCTCTACTCTCTCTAATTTTAAAAACACAACTTTCTTCGTCCCCTCCTTTACCCGAAAAGCGTGCCCCGGCTGGTATCCTGGGATCCACGCCACCTCGTCTCCGCATACTACCAGGGGCCAGGCGGGGCGGGCGCGGGCGGGGAGGTGGGCGTTGACCAGGAAGTCGGAGAGCTTCTGGCTGTGTTCCTGCATTCCCAGGGGCCTGAAGCGCTCTCCCGGGCGGCGCGCCCGGATGACCAGGGGATTGGCCAGCGCATCCGCATCCAGCCAGATTTGAAAGGGATCGGGATTATGGAAGACGCGTTCAACAACCTCGTCCAGGTCGCCGGCTTCGGCGTGCAGCGTCCAGCCATTGCCGATCATCACACTCCCCGGGAGGGGCAGATCCAGGACTGCGCCGGGCGCCAATTGCGGCCAGGACGGTTCCTGGAGCAGGGCGCTCCACTCGGCGATGAATATCTGTTCGCCGTCCACGGCCAGGCGCAGGTTGTCCACCAGGTCTACCTGGCGGGTTGATGTTGGCGTGTGGAGGAAATCGATCGCCCGCTCGATGGAGTGGAAATCGATATCCCGCAGGTGAGGCCTCAGGACGGCAATGGCCCTGCGAAGCACGCTGCGCAGTAAGCTTTTATTCAAAGTCTTAAGACGTGGGAGCGATAAACTGACGAAATCGTCGCCTTTACGAACCATACATGCAGACCATGCTTGCTCGATCTGCAATTCCAGCGTCTCGCTGTCGGCTGCCAGGGTGCGCGCCATACGCCACACCACCTGGCGCACCCGGGGGTTGTAGCCTTCCAGGTACGGGATCAATTCGTGGCGCAGGCGGTTGCGGAAGTAAATAGTGTCCTGGTTGGTGGGGTCGAACAGCGGTTGCAGGCCTCGTTCCTGGCAGTAGGCCAGGATTTCCGTGCGCCAAACCCCCAGCAGCGGGCGCACCAAGGGGATGGCAGAATCCCAATCCGGCAGGATACACCGGTAAGGCATCCCTTTCAATCCGTTCAATCCGCTGCCGCGCAGCAGGTGCATGAGAACCGTTTCCACCTGGTCGTCGGCGTTGTGGGCCACTGCAACCGCTTGTGCGTCTTTAGACCGCGCCTGGTCGAACAAGAACCGGTAGCGAGCTTTGCGCGCTGCTTCTTCGATCGAAAGGCGTTCTGAATTGGCGTACGCCGCCACGTCCCGCGAACCGATAATGCATTCCAGGCCGAGCTTATCGGCGTGGCGCTGCACGTTTTGGGCGTCTGCGGCCGAGTCGGGACGCAAGCCGTGGTCGAAATGGGCCACAATCACCGGATATTCCAGGCGGCACAGGATGTCCAGCAGACACAGGCTGTCTGGCCCACCTGAAATCCCGGCCAGGACCGGCGCTCCGTGGGCCAACTGGCACTCCTCTTGCATGGTTAAACGTAATTGGACGATATCCATTTGAATTATTATAGCAAAGTTAGAACTTGCCATTTTTATCCGTGATATACTTATTGGGTATATATTAGAACGAATGATCCGTTGGGTATGAGGAGCTGGAGGAGTGGCGGAAAAGATATTAATTGTTGACGATGATCTGGAAACCCTGCGCCTGGTGGGGTTGATGCTTCAGCGCCAGGGCTACCAAATCGTAGTTGCCAATAATGGGAGTCAAGCCCTGTCCGTGGCGCACACCGAACTTCCGGACCTGGTGGTCCTGGACGTGATGATGCCGGATATGGATGGGTTCCAGGTAACTCGCCAATTGCGCGCCCAGCCCGAAACGAGCAATGTGCCGATCCTGATGTTTTCAGCCAAGAGCCAGGTGGACGACAAGGTAGCCGGCTACGATGCAGGGGTGGACGATTACCTGACCAAGCCCGTCCATCCGGTTGAACTGGTGGCGCGCATCAAGGCGTTGTTGAACCGGGGTAAAAGCCGCCAGCCAGCCGGCGCGCCGGTGGAACACGCCCACACCATCGGCGTTATCGGCCCGAAAGGCGGGCTGGGCGTCTCCAGCCTGGTGCTCAACCTGGCGCTGGCTTACTATCAAAAGAACAAGACGGATTTAATTGCCGCCGAGACCACTCCGGGCCACGGCAGTTGGGGCATCGAGCTTGGATTTGCCAATCCGTCGGGATTGTGCAACCTGCTGCGCCTCAAGACAAACGATATTAATACTGCCGCCGTCGAGCGCGAGCTGGTGCAAACGACGTACGGCTTCCGCCTGCTTATGGCATCGAGCCGCAAGAAGGACGTCGAATTGATGACGGCAACCGCCCAGCTCGATTTAGTCATCCAACAGCTTCAATTGCTTAGCTCTCTGGTCATGCTTGACCTGGGCACGGTTGGAGTCCCGATGTTCGACCGCTTTTTGGCGCTGTGCCACGAGCTGATCCTGGTCACCGAACCCTATCCATCCACCGTTCAGCATACCCGATTGTTGATGGAAGAGCTGATGGAACGCGGTTTTGGAAAATCCAGGCCGGTTACGCTGGTAATCGTGAACCGGGTGCGGGCGGATGTCCAGCTCTCAATTACCCAGGTACAGGACCGCCTGGGTATGCCGATTACCCAGGTGATCCCCCCGGCGCCGGAACAGGCTTTCCAGGTGGGGCTGCGGAACGTGCCCCTGATCATGGTGCAGCCGGACGGTCTGTTGGCCCAGCAGTTCAACCGCCTGGCCGATTACGTAGGCCAAAAATTGAAGAAATGATCCCTGCGTCAGCTCAAGAAGGCATCCAACAGGCCGGCGAGTTGTTGCGGTTGGCAAGGCATGCCGTTGTGCTGACCGGCGCAGGAATTTCAACCCCCTCGGGCATCCCCGACTTTCGTAGCCAAAAAACGGGTTTATGGGAACGCGACGATCCGATGCGCGTAGCCAGCTTTTCGGCTTTCCGGCAAAGGCCCGAGGTCTTTTTCAACTGGCTGAGGCCCTTGGCCCGCAAGATGTGGCAGGCCGAACCCAACCCGGCGCATTTCGGTTTGGCCGAGATGGAAAAGGCCGGCCTGCTCAAGGCCATCATCACCCAGAATATCGATGGCCTGCACCAGGAGGCCGGTTCGAAGACGGTGCTCGAGTTGCACGGCTCGGCGCGCACGGCAACCTGCCTTTCCTGCCGCAGCAATTTTCCCGCTGAACAATTCCACCAGTCTTTTCTGGACGGCCAGATCCCGCACTGCCCGAAGTGTGGGGCAGTCCTCAAGCCAGATATCGTCCTCTTCGAGGAAATGCTTCCGGCGGACGTATGGGAAGAGGCAAGCTGGCATTGCGAGCATGCCGATGTCATGCTCGTCGTAGGATCGTCGTTGGAAGTCGTCCCGGCTGGCGGCTTGCCGTATACTGCAGCGGAAAATGGTGCCCGGCTGATCATCAATACGATTTCACCCACTTACCTTGACGAAGCGGCTGTTGTTGTCCTGCCATACGACGTAGTCGAGGTGATCCCGGCGATATTGAAAGCTGCCACCGCATGATCCAGAGGTCCGGGCTGGATATCCTCCAGATTTACCAGAAGCTCATTGGCATCTCGCTCGACCTGGCTTCGACCCTGGATCTGGACATGCTCCTGCGCCGGATCGTCCAGGTTTCGACCGACCTGTGCGAGGCGGAGGCGGCCTCGATCCTCTTGTTCGATGAGAAAAAGCAGCAGTTGATCTTTCAGGCGTCAACCGACATTAAAAACGAAGAGCAAATGCGCGGCATTGTGGTCCCCAAGGAGAGCATCGCCGGCTGGGTGGCACTGGAGCGCCAACCGCTGAACGTGGCGGACGTGCATTCCGACCGCCGGTTCTACCGTGAGGTGGAGACGAAGCTGCAGTTCCCCACCAGCAGCCTGATCGCCGTGCCGATGATCGTCAAGGAGAAATTGATCGGCGTCCTGGAAGTCCTCAATAAGAAGGCCGGCGCATTTTGCGACCAGGATCAGGAATATCTCACCGTTTTGGGAGCCCAGGCAGCCGTGGCCATCGAGAACACGCGCCTCTTCCACCAATCCGACCTGGTGTCCGAATTGGTGCACGAGCTGCGCACGCCGCTGACCTCCATCATCACCCTGTGCTATTTGCTCGGCAAACCTGAAATCTCTGCTGCAGAGCGCCTGCGCCTGGTTGAAACGGTCCACAAGGAGACCAGCCGGCTGAACGACATGGCGACCAATTTTCTCGACCTGTCGCGTCTCGAATCGGGGCGTTCCGCCACGCGTTTCAGCACTTTTTCGATGATGCTCCTGGTGAAGGAATGCATCGAGATAGTCCAGCCAACGGCGGCGAAAAACAAAATCGATATAATCCTCGACCTGCCAGGGACTTATCTGGACCTGGATGCCGACCGGGACCAAATCAAGCAGTTGATCTTGAATTTGCTCAGCAATGCGATCAAATTCAACCGCCCGGTAGGCAAGATCTTCGTCCGCGGCTGGGAAGAGCCTGAGAAGGTCTACCTGGAGGTGAAGGACACCGGGGTGGGCATGCCGGCGGAGGCGATCCCGCGGCTGTTCGAGCGCTTTTACCGCAACCCCGAACTGGATGCGGCGATCCCTGGCACCGGGCTGGGCCTTTCCATCTGCAAGCGGATCGTCGAAAACCACGCCGGGCAAATTTCTGTTTTAAGCAACCTGGGCGCCGGGACTTCTTTTATCATCCAATTCCCGAAGGCCCGGATTAAATAAAAAAAACTTCGAGTTGGACGGCGAAGTTGCCCAACTCGAAGTTTTTTTATTTAATCCCACAAATTTTCCGGCCCGAACGACAGGCCGACGAGTCCCGGGCCGGTATGGGCGCCCAGGACCGGAGCGATCGCCATGGTCGGGAGATAAGTGCATTTAAAAAGGTCGTCGAGACGTTGGCGCAGGATCTCGAGTGCTTCCGGGTTGTTGCCGTGGAGAAGTTGGACCCGCAAGGCGCTACCCTCCGGGAAGGAATGGCTGATCAGCTCAACCATTTTATGGATGGCGCGTTTGAAGGTGACTTCCTGGCTCGCCTGAACGTATTTTCCGGAGATTTTATCGACCACAATGATGGGCTTGATATTCAGGAGGGATGCCACCAGACCTTTCATGTGGCTGATCCGCCCGCCGTGGATGAGGTATTTCAAGATCGGCAAAGTGAACATCCCCGACGCTTGCTGGCCAATTGTTTCCATGCGCTGAATGATATTCTTCAGCGGCCAACCTGCTTTGATGCCCTGTATGGCTGCTTCGACCTGCCAGCCCATGGGGCAAGATAAGGTCAAGGTGTCATATATGGTCACGTTGGCTTCCGGCACCATCTGGGCAGCGGTCCGGGCGGAATCGATCGTACCGCTCAACCCGGATGAGACGTGGATCGAAAGGATATCCGGGTCATTTTTGGCTAATTGGCGATAAAGATCTGCAAAATCGCCGGCGGAAGGCTGCGAAGTAGTGGGAAAAGCCTCGGTCTTGCCGAGCATTTCGTAAAATTCTTCGGGTTGGATATCGATGCCGCTGAGAAAGGATTTCCCTTCCAATTCGATGCGTAATGGCACAAAATGCACTGCCACATCGGCGTCCATTTGTCCGTGGGTGATATCCGCGGCTCTATCGGTTACTATCTGCACGCTTACCTCTTTTAATGGATTTAATTTCGGGTAAAAAACAATTATATCATCGGCTGCCGCGGCGGCCGAACTGGCGTTCGAGCAGATCGACCGAAAGGTGGATCATGGTCGGCCTGCCGTGGGGGCAGGTGCGCGGCGATTGGCACGCTTCGAGGTCGTGTAGGAGCGCGCGCTGTTCTTCGCTGGAAAGCGCCTGGCCGCCCTTAACGGCCACTCGCTTGCAGATGCGCGCCGCCAGGCGCGCCTCGATCTCGGCCTGGAGCGGGGCTTCGTCTTCTTCGAAATCTTCCACCACCACCTGCACTGCCGCCAGCGGGTCGCTTCCAGTAAGCAGGGCCGGGATGGCGCGGATGCGGAAGGCGGCAGGGCCGAAAGGCTCGATCTGGAAGCCCAGCCCCTGCAGCGTCTCGACCTGGCCCGCCAGAAGGTGCGCCGCGGCCGGAGCCAGCTCCAGGATGGCCGGCTCGAGCAGGGCCTGGGCGGGGATTTTCGTCTGGCGCTGTTTCATCAACTTTTCGAACAGCACCCGTTCGTGGGCGGCGTGCTGGTCGATCAAATACAGGCCGTCCGGGCCTTCGGCTACTAAATATGTTCCGCCGACCTGGCCCACCAGGCGCAGTAGCGGGATCTGCCCGGAAGGCAGGGCGGTTGCCACACTTCCGGCGGCGGGGACCGCCTCGGCCTGGGTGGTTTGGCCATCATGAGCAGGTGAGGGAACCTCTGAGTCCTGGCCGGCCAGCTCCCAGGAGATATCGAACTGGCGGGCCGGGGCAGCCGATTTCCAGTAGGAATTAGTTAGCTGAGGGACGGGCGAATGGGCCAGCAGGGCGCGCCGCACGCCGCGCTGCACCAGGCTGAAGACCCGGTCGGCGCTGCGGAAGCGTACCTCGGCCTTGGCCGGGTGAACGTTAACGTCGACTTCCTCGGGCGGCAGCGTAATGAAAAGCACCGCCATTGGATAGCGGCCGACCATGAGCAGGGTGTGGTAGGCCTGCAATAAGGCGGTATTTAGCGAAACGTCCTGCACCCAGCGCCCGTTGACGAAAAAAGTGATCTCACGCCGGTTGGAACGGGTGAGAGACACCGGGCTACTGAAACCGGAGAGACTGGATTCGCTCTCCTGCAGGTCGATCTCGATCATCTGGCGGGCAGTGTCCACGCCATAGAGGCTGGCCAGCACCTCGCGGCGGTTGCCCTTGCCACTGGTTTGCAGCACCGGGCGGTTATCCTCGCTGAGCTGGAAGCGCACCCCGGGATAGGCCAGGGCATAGCGCGTCACAAGCCCATCGATCTGCTGGCGCTCGGTGGAGTCCTGTTTTAGAAATTTTAGGCGGGCAGGAACGTTGAAGAACAGGTCCTCGACGCGCACGACGGTGCCGGCCGGCACGCCAGCAGGCTCCAACGAGCCGGGGCGCCCGCCTTCGACCAGCAGCCGCGCCCCGACCGCGCTGTCCGCGGTCTTCGAGATCAGTTCCAGGCGGGCCACGCTGGCAATAGAGGCCAGCGCCTCACCGCGAAAGCCGAGGGTGGCAATGTGGAACAGGTCCTCGGCCGAGCGCAGTTTGCTGGTGGCGTGGCGCGCCAGGGCCAGCACCAGCTCGTTGGACGGGATGCCTGAGCCGTCGTCGGCTACTTCGATCAAACGCCGCCCGGCCTGCTCGATGCGGATGGTGATCTGGGTCGCTCCGGCATCGACTGCGTTCTCTAACAGTTCCTTGACCACCGACGCCGGCCTTTCGACCACTTCGCCGGCTGCAATTTGGGAGGCGACTTCATCTGCCAGGATTTGAATGGGCATGATCCGATTATACATGGGTATCCCCTGCACAGCAGGGCGTTTTGGCTGTAAAAACGCCGGAAAATCCCTGCTCCGCAAGCTGCACGTGTTCGGGTTATAATTATTCATCCTTGTGAGGGAGAGTACAAAATGCCGCTGAACGATTTGCGCCAGTTCGTCGAGCTGCTCGAAAAGCGGCGCCAACTGGTGCGGATTACCCACCCGGTATCCCCTGAGCTGGAAATAACCGAGGTCACCGACCGGGTCAGCAAGGGGCCGGCTGAGCAGAACAAGGCGCTGCTGTTTGAGGAACCCACCGGCTACGACGTTCCGGTGCTGATCAACGCCTTCGGTTCCGCCGAGCGGATGGCCTGGGGCCTGGGCGTTGCTGCCCTGGACGAACTGAACACGCGCCTGGCAAAGCTGATCGACATGCGCCTGCCACAGGGCCTGGGGGCGGCAGTGGGGCGCGGCCGTGAGCTGCTGGGCGCGCTGCTCGCCGCCGGGATGCGGCCGAAGCGGGTGAAAACCGGCCCGGTCCAGGAAATTGTCGAAAAAGACCACCCATCGCTTGATTTTCTGCCCGTCTTAAAGTGTTGGCCGAAGGATGGCGGCCGTTTTATTACCTTACCCCAGGTGATCACGCGCAACCCGGCCACCGGCGTGCGCAACGTGGGCATGTACCGGCTTCAGGTCATCGACGGGCAGACCTTACTGGTGCACTGGCAGCGCCACAAGGGTGGGGCTGAACACGAACACCAGGCCCAGCAGCGCGCCATGGACCGCATCCCGGCTGCCATCGTCCTGGGCGGCGACCCGGCCAGTATATGGTGCGCTTCGGCGCCTATGCCGCCCGAGCTGGACGAATATCTTCTGGCCGGCTACCTGCGCGGCGCGCCGGTGGAATTTGTGCCCTGTGTCTCGCAGCCGCTAGAAGCGCCGGCCCAGGCCGAGATTGTTATCGAAGGCTACGTGGACTTGACCGATTACCGCCCGGAAGGGATGTTCGGCGACCATACCGGTTATTACACCCCGGTAGAAACCTTCCCGACCTTCAAGGTCACGGCGGTCACGCGCCGCCGCAGTCCAATCTATCCGGCTACGGTCGTCGGCGTTCCGCCGATGGAGGATGCCTGGATGGGCAAAGCCACCGAGCGCCTGTTCCTGCCCCTGGTGCGTATTTTTTTGCCTGAAGTGATGGATATCAATATGCCGGTGGAGGGTGTTTTCCACAACCTGGTGCTCGTGCGCCTGCAGAAGCGCTACCCGGGCCACGCGCGCAAGGTAATGCACGGGTTGTGGGGCCTGGGCCTGCTCATGCTGGCCAAGGCGATTGTGGTGGTGGACGATTGGGTGGACGTGCAGGACCTCTCCAAAGTAGCCTGGCAGGCGCTGGGCAACGTGGATTGGAGCCGCGACGTGGTGATTGACGACGGCCCGGTCGACCACCTGGACCATGCCTCATACCGGCATTCATTCGGCGGGAAGATCGGCATCGACGCAACCGCCAAGCTGCCCGAAGAGGGTTACACCCGAACCTGGCCCGAGCCGGTAAAAATGGACCCCGAAGTGAAGAAGCGCATCGACGAAATCTGGTATGCGCTGGGGATTGGGATGTAGTCGTGAAACGTGAAACGTGAGAAGAGTAGGGTGGGTGAAGCGCAGCGCAACCCACCAAAAGTATCTTTATCTCAAGGGACCGAGAAATGAAATTATTGAGCTGGTTAGGTTTGATAGCCATCATTATGGGCGTCTTATCCGGCTGCGTCCCACAGCCGGCGGCTGGTACCGCACAGCCGGCAGTTGTAACTGCGTCACCGGCGGTTGATACTACACCGCTGAAACTGGCCCTGCTGCCGATCCTGGACGTAATGCCGGTTTATGTAGCCCAGGAAGCCGGATTCTTCGAGAAACAAGGGTTGAAAGTGGAATTTGTTCCGGTGGGGTCGGCTGCCGAACGGGAGCAGGTGGTGGCTGCTGGGCAGGCGGATGGCATGGTCAACGACCTGCTTTCAGTGGCCCTGTATAACCGCAAGGATACCCAGGTGCAGGTGGTGCGTTTCGCCAGGGTGACCGCACCCGGGGCGCCGCTCTACCGCATCCTGGCCTCCTCGCAGAGTGGATTCAAGCAAGTCAAGGACCTCAGCGGGGTGCCGATCGGCATTTCTCAAGGCTCGATCATCGATTACGTCACCAACCGAATCCTGATCGGCGAAGGCCTTCCGGCGGACCAGGTGAAGACGGTTGCAGTGCCCAAGATCCCCGACCGCCTGGCGCTGCTGGCCTCCGGACAGATCCAGGCGGCCACCTTGCCGGAGCCGTTCTCGACGGTTGCCGTACAGAAAGGGGCGGTCGTGATCGTCGACGACACGGCATACCCCGATATTGCCAACAGCGTGGTCTCTTTCCGCAAGTCGGTGATTGACGCCCGCCCCCAGGCAGTCCAAAAATTCCTGGCCGCTTACAACCAGGCCGTGGACGAGATCAATAATAATCCGGAAAAATGGCGCAAAGTCCTCGGGGATTACAGTCTGGTACCGTCTGACCTGGTGGCCAGCTATCCTGTCCCAAAATTTCCCCAGGCCAGTCTGCCGACGCAAGCTCAGTTCGATGCGGTGGTGCAGTGGGCGCTGGGACGAGGATTGATCGACAAAACAGTGGATTACGCCAGCTCAGTCAAGGCTCCCTAGAGGACCATGGTCAGGCTGCAAGCCCTTTCGTTTGCCTATCCGGGCGGACCGCCGCTGTTCCAAAACTTCGATTGGGCTGTGGAGCGCGGCCAATCCTGGGCCGTCCTGGGGCCTTCGGGCTGCGGTAAAACCACCCTGCTGTATTTGCTTTCGGGGCTGGTTTTCCCATCCGGGGGGACGGTCGAGGTGGACGGCAAGCGGTTGGAGCGACCGCGTCCTGAGACAGGCCTGGTGCTGCAGGATTACGGCTTGCTCCCCTGGGCGACGGTGGGCGAGAACCTGTCCCTAGGGCTGAACATCCGCAGGTTCTACGGCCCGGACGGGCTGCACGCCCCGGCCAGGGCGGTTAATACGCCGGACATGGCCTTCTGGCTGGAACGCCTGGGACTGGCAGGGGAGGAGGCAAAATATCCCGGCCATCTTTCAGGAGGACAGCGCCAGCGGGTTGCCATTGGGCGTACGCTGGTCCTCCAGCCGGACTTGCTGCTGTTGGATGAGCCTTTTTCCTCGCTCGACGTGCCGACCCGGGTGGGATTGGAAGAGCTGACCCTGCAGTTGTGGCAGGAGCAGCGCTTTACGTTCATCGTCGTTACCCACGCCATCGAAGAAGCGGCTTTCCTGGGACAGCACATCCTGGTGCTGGGCAGGCCTCCGCATACAGGCGGACAGGTCTTCACCAACCCGGTATTCGGCCAGGCGGGTGAACGCGATTCGCAGGTTTACCGCGATCTGTGCCGAGAGCTGCGCCTGTGCCTGGAGGCGGTGTGAAGCGCTTCAGTACCCTGTACGCTTTGGCCGCGCTGGTGCTGTTCTGGCAGGCGCTGGCCATGCTGCTCAAACAGCCGATCCTGCCTTCTCCGGCGGAGGTGGCGGTCACTTTCTACGCTGAAATCACCCACGGCCAACTGCTGCTGCATTTTGGCGCCAGTCTGTGGCGCGTGTTGGGCAGCATGTTTTTATCCGTAGCCCTGGCGGCGCCGGCAGGGCTGGTCCTGGGCCAGTCGCCGCGGCTGGACCGCATCTTCTCGCCGTTCATCTATTGGCTGTACCCGATTCCGAAGGTTGTGCTGGTGCCGGTTGTGTTGCTCTTCCTGGGGATCGGCGACTTTGCCAAGATCGTCATCATTTTCCTGATCCTGTTCTTTCAAATCCTGGTCCTGGTGCGCGATGCCGCCTCCGGCCTGCGCCCCGAGCTGATCCAGAGCGTGCGCAGCCTGGGGGCTGGCCGGCGCGCGCTTTTCCGCTTCGTGTACCTGCCCGCCAGCCTGCCGGCAATCCTGACGGCCCTGCGCCAGTCGGTGGGCACGGCGGTGGCGGTGCTTTACGTGGCTGAGCTGTTTGCTACCCAGTACGGCCTGGGGTATTATATTTACCTCAATGGGAGCACTTTGCTGAATTACCCGGCCATGTACGCCGGGATTGTCGCCATGAGCGTGATGGGGATGCTGCTCTATTTCGGCATCGACGGCCTCGACCGCTGGCTGTGCCCCTGGAAACCCGTAGTAAAATAGTCGACAGCCATGCTGAGCCGCCTCAAAGCTTTTCTCAACCTGATCAAATTCGAGCATACCATTTTTGCACTGCCTTTCGCCTACCTGGGGATGCTGCTGGCAGCCCGGGGCTGGCCCGGATGGGATAAATTCCTCTGGATTACGGTCGCCATGGCCGCGGCGCGCACCGTTGCCATGGGCTTCAACCGCATCGCCGACCGCTTCTGGGATGCCCGCAATCCGCGCACGGCCAGCCGGCCGCTCGTGGTGGGGACAATCTCTCTGCGCACGGCCTGGGTGGGGACGCTGGCGGCTGCGGCGATTCTGCTGCTGGCAGCCTGGCAGCTCGGACCCCTGGCATTGCAGCTTTCGCCGCTGGCCCTGGTTTTCCTGTTTGGTTATTCTTTCACCAAGCGCTTTACCGACCTGTCGCACTTCATCCTCGGCCTTACCGACGGCATCGCCCCTGTGGGCGCCTGGGTGGCGGTGCGCGGCTCGCTGACCACCCCGGCGGATCTGCCTGCCTGGCTGCTGCTGGGGGTGGTGACGCTGTGGATCGGCGGGTTCGACCTGATCTATGCCTGCCAGGACGTGGATTTCGACCGCCAGTACGGGCTGCATTCCATTCCGGCCAACGCCGGTGTGGCCTACGCCCTGCGCCTCTCTGCAATTTGCCATGCGGCGATGATGCTTTTGCTGGTCGGCCTGGGATTCGCCTGCAACCTGGCCTGGCCGTATTGGCTGGCAATCCTCCTGGTGGCCGTGCTGATCGTCTACGAGCATCGCCTGGTGAGTCCGGAGGACCTCTCAAAAGTCAACCTGGCCTTTTTCAACGTGAACAGCTATATCAGCGTACTTCTCTTCGGCGGCGTGCTGATCAACATTTTGTTGATATCTGCTTAATTGTTAATAAGATTTGAATCCTACTGAAGAAGCAAAGATTCACCCCACACCTGCCCTGGCACCGCCTCCCAGGGCAGGTGTGTGGTGAAAATGACGTTAATCCAAAGGTCAATAAAGGTTTGATATAATCGTTCCCATGAAACGCATCTTGCCTGTTCTTTCCATCCTCATGCTGCTGACAATGGTATTCCCGGTGGCGGGGGTGGTTTCGGCGGAACAACCGGCGGCGATTCCGGCTTTTGGCGGAGATGTAGTCTGCCTGCCGGGCGCCTACATACAGCAGCCGGCGAATTGCCTGCCCCTGGGTCCCTCTGCACACATGTCCGAGCTGGCAAAGTCTGGCATTTCCATCCCACCGCAGCCCTTCCCCGTAAACCGCATCCCCGCCGAGTTGGCCAGCATCCAATACATGTACATGAAAGCCTACTCGCGCCGGCCAATCCCAACCTACAGCACGCTCGACGACGCCATGGCCAATAACGTGCGCCGCACGATTCCTGCCGGCAAGACTATCTACCTGTCCTATTCCCAACGGGTAGCCAACAGCAGCGGCGTGTATTACCTGATCCAGACCGGCGAATGGGTCTCAGGCGACAGCGTCGAAACCCGGGTTTCTGCTTCTACCGTGTTCCGGGGCGTCCAATTCACCCGGCCTTTGCACGCTTCCTTCGGCTGGGTGCTGGACACCAGCGAATCGCACCAGGCGCCCGGCTATAACACTCCTACTACCGGTAAGAAATATGGACGCTTCCAAATGGTGTGGGCGTATGCGATCAAATCTGCGGATGGCGTGGATTGGGTCCAGATTGGAGATAACGAGTGGCTCGAGGACAGGGTGGTGGCCCGCGTCACGCCCAACCCGGTCCCACCTGCCGGGGTTACCAACGGCCGGTGGATCGAAGTGAACCTGGCAGAACAGACGCTGCTGGTTTACGATCAATCCCAGCTAATATTCGCCACGCTGGTCTCAACCGGAAACAAGCCATTCTACACCCGCCCAGGATTGTTCCAGATTTACAAGAAATTGAACGCCGAGCAGATGACCGGCACATTCGAGGCTGACCACTCGGACTATTACTACCTAGAAAATGTGCCCTGGACGATGTACTTCGATGAAGCGCGCGCCCTGCATGGCGTGTACTGGCACACCCTGTTCGGCTATGTCGCCTCGCACGGCTGCGTAAACATGTCCCTGGCCGACGCCAAGTGGCTCTTCGATTGGGCAAAAATGGGCGATTACGTGTACGTCTGGGACCCGACCGGCAAGACGCCGACGGACGTCGCCTCGGTTGGCGGGCCTTGATTTAGGGTTGCAGGAAGACCGGCACGCTCCATAAGGCCACGTTGCCCGGTATGCGGTCGTTGCTCGCCTGGCGGATCGTCAGGCGGACGCGGGTTGCGCTGGAGATCCGGTAGGGGATATCGATGTTGAACGGCGTGTGACTCTGGTCGCCGCCGGGCAGGGGCACCTGGAGCTGGGCTGATTCGATTACGATTCCCTTTTCGTCAATCAGGTCGAAAATCAACGGGGAGAGGTTTACGGGGCGGGCTAACCCGCTTACTTTCAACACCCCGCCGGTGATGATCTGGTCTTCAACCGGAGCCTGGACGATGTAAGGCGCGTATTGGTAACCGGGCGGATAGACCTGGTTATCGCCGATCGAGATAAGGACCAGTTCGGTCGAGGTCAGGGCAATTTTACGCCCGAAGCGGTCTTCGCTGCTGATCACCAGGCGCGCTGTCTCGGCTACTCCGGGGATTTTGAATTCCAATTCCGGGGCGATTCCGATTGTACGGCCGATAAACTCGGAATAATTGAGCCGCTGGCGGGTAATTGTGCGGCCGTCTTCGCCGACCAGGTCGAGCAGCACCAGCCCATCATCCCCCGGTGAAACGCCAGCTTCCACCTGGAGCGGCGAATTGATCTTCGAATACGGTCCAGGACGTAGGATACGCAGCAGGGCAGTCGGCGGCGTGGGGGTGCTGGAAATTTTCGGCGTGGCAGACGGACGCAGGGTTGAGGTTGGGGGTATGTAACGCGTTGCAGTCTGCGTTTGGGCCGGTACCGTCGTCTGAAGGCCGGCTGGCGTTTCCAGGCTGGGCAGCGTTGGCTCTACCGGGAGGGGTGATTCGTCAATCTGCGGCGGCGCTGGGGTATCGGCGGGATTTGTAGGCAGGGCTTCGGTGACCGCCAGGGTGGGGGGCGCTGCAACGGGAGGCGTTAGGGATGGGAGACTCTCGGGTGTATCCACCGGTGGCGGCGCGGATGCAGAAAGCGTCGCCGCGTTCTGGCAGCCGGCGACGAGCAGCAACAAAAGGATGGAGAGGGTCACCCATAAATGTAATGGATGGCGCTTGAGAATGGTAACTCCCATGACACCTGGAATTAATTTTTTACATACGTTTTGATAACCTGGTTGAGCACGTCGAGGCTGAGCGGCTTTTCGATACAGCCTGCGGCCCCTGCCACTTTAGCGGCTTCGGCGGTTTTCGAGGCAATGCCCGCCGACAGAACGAATACGGGCGTTGCAGCCGTTACCGGTGATTGGTGCAGGGCCTGGATCACCTCGATGCCGTCCCGGTCGGGGAGACTGAGATCGACCATTATTAAATTCGGATTTTCCTGGTCCGCCATTTCCAGGGCCGATGAGGCAGAGCTGCTGAGAATGGCTTCGTGGCCTAAAAGCTCAGTCACCCGCCCCATCAAATTTAAAGTCAGGACATCATCGTCGACAAATAAAATACGCGCCATGGTCAATTTTTAGTAGCTCATGAGCGGTAGTCCCGCTCAACCCCTTCCCTGTTCTTAAAGATGGTAAATCTCGCTATATTTGCTGGCCAGATATCGCAGGTACGGCTTTGGATCGATCCGCGAACCTGTAGCCATCTCGATCAATTCTTGCGGCTCGAATTTGGCGCCGTGCCGGTGAATTTTATCCCGCATCCAGCCCAGCAGCCCCAGGAATTCGCCGCGCTCGAATTGATCGTAGAGATCCGGTATATCCTTGCACATTGCGTCCCATAATTGGGCCGAGACCAGGTTACCCAGGGCATAGGTTGGAAAATATCCAAACATGCCGCTCGACCAATGCACGTCCTGCAGCACCCCCAGGGCGTCATTGGGCGGGACGATGCTCAGGTAATCCTGCATGCGGGCATTCCAGGCTTCCGGTAGGTCCTTGACCTCGATCTGTCCTTCCATCAGGGCGATTTCCAACTCCATGCGCAGCATGATGTGCAGGTTGTAAGTGGCCTCGTCCGCTTCAACCCGGATTAACGAAGGCTCGACTTTGTTGATCGCCCGGTAGAAGCTCATCAGGTCCACGCTGCCGAGCTGGCCCGCAAATTTGGATTGGAAGCGCGGGTAGAAGTGCTTCCAGAATGGCAGCGAGCGCCCAACCAGGTTCTCCCACAGGCGGGATTGCGATTCGTGCAGGGCCATTGAACCGCCCGTCGCCAGCGGGGTCCGGCGTAGGGCGGGGGAGATGCCCTGCTCGTACATCCCGTGCCCGCCTTCGTGCAGTGTGCTAAACAGCGCCGAAGCGGCCCGTTCCGGGTCGAAGCGGGTGGTGAGGCGCACGTCTCCGATGCCGAAACTTTGGGTGAAGGGATGTACGGATTTATCCTGGCGGCCGCGGTTCCAATCGAAACCGAAGGCGGTGATCACTTCGATGCCAAAGTCCCACTGCGCCTTTTCGTCGAATGGGATATGCAGGAACGTATCGTCGATAATTGGTTTTCCGGCGATGGTCTGAATCAAGGCCATCTGCTGTGGACGAACTTCATCGAAAATCGCCTTGACATCGGCGGTTTTCATCCCCGGCTCGTAATCGTCCAATAATGGATCGTAAATGTTAGCGTAGGGGGCGAAAAAGCCGGCATACTCACGTCGCAGCGCCACAACCTTTTCCAAATAGGGCTTGAAGAGTGAAAAATCTGATTTTTCGCGGGCTTCCTCCCAAACCGTTTGGGCGATGGTGGTTGCTCTAGCATTTTCAGCGACCCAGCGCGCCGGCACTTTACTGCGCTTGACGTATTCACGGCGTGAAAAGCGCACCAGGCGGGCGTTGTCCGAGTCCGGATCGTCCTGAGAGACCTCAAGGCCGGCGTCCTCGATCATCTGGCCCATCTCTGGAGAGGTCACTTTTTGGTGGCCGATGCGCGCCAGGGTTGCCAGGACATGGCCCCGGTCCTCGGCTCCGCCGTGTGGCATATTTACCTGCTGGTCCCAGCCGAGGAGGGCTACAGCCGTGTAAATATCCGTTATTTCGTTAATATAATTCTTTAACTGGTTGATCTTGTCTGGCATGGGTCGGCTAGGCTACTTTCCACCGGAGAGGCTCGCCTCGAAGGGCATTTAATACTTCTCCGGAAATATCAATGGCAGCGCGTCCCTGGCTTTCAACTGTTTGTGCGCCAATATGCGGCGTAGCGACCACCTTTGGATGGGCAATGAGGCCGGTCAGACCCGGCGGCTCGGTGGCGAACACATCCAGGCCGGCTCCGCCAACCTGGCCCGAATTCAGCGCGGCTAAAAGGGCGTCTTCGTCGATCACCCCGCCGCGGGCCGCGCACACTATCAAGACGCCGTGTTTCATCTTAGCGAAGGCTTCAGCGTTGAGCATGCCGCGCGTGCTGTTGATCAAGGGGACATGCAGGCTGATCACAT
Source organism: Anaerolineaceae bacterium UBA700 (assembly GCA_002298885.1). The sequence continues at coordinate 1,062 of DBMK01000221.1, read as the reverse complement.
CAGTCCGGCGGTAAAGCTCGTCGAGGGAGACCGATTCGCCGCCGCGTTTGGTGATCTCGGCGGCAGATAATTCGGGATCGTAGGCAACTACGCTCATTCCGAATGCGGCTGCCCGCTGTGCGACGAGGCTGCCGATGCGCCCAATGCCGATCAGGCCGAGCGTCTTGCCGTAAACTTCGCTCCCTTCGAGCTCTTTCTTAATCCATTTGCCGGTCTTCATGGTGGCGTCGGCGCGCGGCAGTTCGCGCACCAGGGAAAGAATCAGTCCAAAGGCCAGCTCAGCTACGGCCACAGAGGTCGCGGTCGGCGAATTGACCACGGTTACCCCATGATCCTTGGCTGAAACCAGATCGATATTATCGACGCCTACGCCGGCGCGCCCAACCACCTTAAGTTTCCTTGCGGCGGCAAAGACCGCCTGGGTCACTTTTGTTCGTCCACGCACGATGAGCGCGTCGTATTCCCCCACCACCTGGAGCAGTTCTTCGGCGGTGATTCCGCTGCGGTCGTGCACTTCTGCGGATAACCGTAAGATTGCCTGGCCACCTTCTTCCAGTCCGTCGGTCAACAAAATCTTCCACTCAGCCATTCCGAGTCTCCTCATGCTTAGATTGGGTCGATACCCCCAATTTATTTTACCGCAAATCCGTTGCTCGGCTTGCTCCTACTGGTGCAATTTACAGGCCAGACGGGTTCCTTCGCTATTACTATATTATCGGACAAATTAACCTGAAATTGAACCGCCAGCTTTGTAAGCTCCGCGTACAATTTTTTCGGCCGGTGCAATCGAGGATTGGCGCTGGCTATCTTTTTTGTTTCACCTTAAACAGAGAGCCGCCCCGAGGGGCGGCTCCTGTTCGCGCTGCGGCAACCTTCAGAATTCTAATGAATTCTGAGGAGGGATGCCGCAGCGCTTCGTAAGTAACTACTACTGTCCATTTTGGGCATCACCTCCTCATCATTAGGATGGCGATTTAATGCCTGCTTCGAGATTGCTCTCGTAAACAGTACCTATAGTAAATCACATTTGGCAATGCATGTCAAGTTTATAATGTCACTTTG